>NZ_LRTR01000807.1 GCF_001550375.1 Streptomyces europaeiscabiei
GGCCGGCGGGCGTCTGTCCGGGATGGCGCGCCGGGCTCTCGGCCTGCGGGTGCCGCCCGCGCTGGTCCTCGGCTGGCACAGGGCCTTCACGCGCCGACCGCGCACCCTGGCCACGATCGCCCGCCTCGCCCTGCCGCTGACGCTGATCGTGATGGCGATGAGCGCGTGGACGACCATCGACCGCTTCCACAGCCGACCGGAGCAGGTGGGCCTGGCCGCCGCGCTCACCGTGCGCGCCGACGACGGCCTGAGCGTCTCGGCGACGCGGGCCCTCCTGGCGCGCAGTCCCGAGGTCACCGCGGCCTATCCGGGGCTGGAGGTGGCGGCCCTCGTACCGGGCCAGACGGCCACGATCGCGCTGCGCGGCCTCGGCACCGACGAGGATCCCTACCCCTACACGCTCGCTGAGGGCCGCCCCGCCGGGGGACCTGACGAGGCGGTGGCCGGGCAGGGACTCCTCGACCTGCTGGACGTGCGGGTCGGCGACTGGGTGCGTATGACGGTGGGCGGACGTCCCCAGATCCTGCACATCGTGGGCCGCAGCATCGAACCGGAGAACGCCGGCCGCGTCGTCTCCACCTCGCTCGACACCCTCCAGGAGAACGACCCCGAACTCCGGCCCACGCTCTACCAGGTCCTTCTGCGTGCCGACGCGGATCCGCACCGGGTCGCCGCCGACCTGACCAGCGCCGCGGGCCGAGGGCAGCTGGACGTGCACGCCGTGACGAACCCCGCCGACGGACTGTCGCCGCTGCGCGGTGTCGTCGTCGGTCTGCTGGGCATTCTCGCGCTCATCGGGCTGGTGGAGCTGCTGACCGTCATCGGCGGCACCCTGCGCGAGGGCGAACGGGATCTGCTGGCGCTCAAGGCGATCGGACTGTCGCCGCGCCAGATCACCGCGATCACCGTCACGGCCACGGGTTGTACCGCCCTGGCCGCGATCGCGGTCGCCCTCGCACTGGGCGTCCCCCTCGCACACTGGCTGATCGACGCCCAGGGCCGGTCGAGCGGCATCGGGGCCGGCATCGCGCACGGCCCCTCCCCCCTGGCACTGTCCGCCTTGGGGGCGGCCTCGGTACTCGGCGCCCTGACTCTCGCGGCTCTCCCCGCGGCCCGCGCCTCCCGTCACCGCCTCGCGGACACACTCAGCGCGGTGACGTAACGCGCTTCACGCTCCACCGGGGTTGTCGGGGCACTCCGCTGCGACCTGGGCGCACTTCCCGTCCACTCACGCATACGCCCGTCGGCTGTCGGCTGTCGTAAAGCCGCAGTCGACGCTGCGGTCGGCCGCTGAATTCAACCGCCGCACCGGTTCGGAAACAACTCTCAAGAAGAGTCCTGCTGACGCATATGGCACAGGCGTGGAAAGCCTGTCGTTCGTACGCTTCACGACAGGGCTCCCGTTCTTCATCTGCTGCCGCTTTCCCGATCACCCGCTTCGTCACGGCCGTTTCCACTGCGATTGCACAGCGGAAACGGCATCTCCGCAGGCGTCTTCATCGAGTAGCCGGTGAGAGGATGGATTTTCGCTGACCCCACGACAGATGGACGAATCCGGGCAGAGACGAGCAGCGGGATCGGCTCGCGCAGCGCCCGTCACAAGCCCCTTACAGAAGGACACACATGTCCCGCACGAACCGCATTCTTGTCATCGTCACCAGCGCCGGCGAATACCAGACCGTCGGTTTCCGCACCGGCCTGTGGCTGGGCGAACTGACCCACTTCTACGACGTCGCCGAAGCGGCCGGCTTCGAGCTCACCATCGCGAGCATCGACGGCGGTCCCGTACCGATCGACCCGGAGAGCCTCGCCCACAACGTCCTCGGTGACCTCGGCACCGACAAGCGGTACGCCGACCGCGAGTTCATGGACAAGCTGCGGCAGACCATCGGTGTGGCGCAGGTCGAGGTCGATGACTACGACGCCATTTACCTCACCGGAGGCCACGGCGTGATGTTCGACTTCCACCAGAGCGAGGCCCTGGAGACCCTCATCGCACGGTTCTACGAGAGTGGGCGGATCGTGTCGGCCGTCTGCCACGGGCCGTGCGGCCTGCTCGATGTCACGCTGACCAACGGCGATCCCCTGGTGAAGGGCAAGAATGTCACCGGTTTCTCCTGGCGCGAGGAGGAACTGGCTCAGCGGGCGGAGGCCGTTCCCTACAGCCTTGAGGAGCGGCTCAAGGAACTCGGAGCGGTCTACAGCATCGCCGACAAGCCCTTCGCCACCTATGTTGTCGAGGACACCCGGCTGATCACCGGGCAGAACCCCGGCAGCGCCAAGGCAGTCGCGGAAGCGGTCGTCCGGCAGCTCAGTTGAGGGAACCAGCCCCGCAGACGACCTGACAGCACCTCGGGACACCTTTCCCCGAGGACCTTCGTACCTCTCACCCCCAACCATCGCCGCACGAAGCAGGTGGCCTGGCCGCCCAGCCCGTCGCCGGTCGGTCCACCTGCTCATGCGATGCGCGTGCCGACACTGCGGCCGCCCGTCCGGAGGCGGGTGTGGGTGCCCTGCGCGCACCATGTGCGAGGCCGTCATGACCAGCCGACCGCGCGGCGGGCGGCCCACGGCCGGGACAGTGAAATCTTCACCAACTCAGAACATTACCCACCAGTCAATCTTGAACCATCAAACAACGCGGATATCATCACTCGCACACACGGTGTGATCATCTCTCGCACACGGTGTGATCATTCGTCGCCGCTTGCCGGCGCACGATGCGCTCCTCCATTTCCACCCCGGGCCCGTAGCCCTCCCCCTCCGGGCCCGAGGCAGCGTCACCCCCACGTCCTCCACGCCGGCGGCCCATGGCGTCCGCCCGTCGTGCCCTCACAAAGGCAGCGCATCGATGAGCAACAACAGGGGCCGAGGGCTGCAGGCCAATGTCCTCGGCACGTTCGACACGGTGGTCATGGCGGTGGCAGGCAGCGCGCCCGCCTATTCGATCGCCGCGACCACCGCCGTCCTCGTCGGTGCGGTCGGCCTCGCGAGCCCCGCCGCGTTGCTGTACTGCGCGATACCCATGCTGGGCATAGCCCTGGCCTTCAGTTACCTCAGCCGCATCGACGTCAACGCGGGGGCCAGCTACTCCTGGGTGGGCCGCACACTCCACCCCTTCCTCGGATTCCTCAGCGGCTGGGCCCTGGTGATCTCCGCGACCATCTTCATGGTGGCCGGCTCGCTGCCCGCGGGCGCGATGACACTGTCCCTCTTCGACGCGGACCTGGCCGACAACACGGCGCTGGCCACGGCGGTCGGCGCCTTCTGGTTCCTGGTCATGCTGTTCGTCGTCCTCGGCGGCGCCCGCCTCACCGTCCGCGCCCAGCTCCTCATGTCGGGCGTGGAGCTCGTCATCCTGGCCCTGTTCGCCGTGCTCGCGCTGCTCCACGGCGACAGCGCCCGGTCCTTCGAATGGTCCTGGCTGGGCTTCGGTCAGTTCGACGGGGTGAGCGGCTTCGCATCCGGTGCGTTGATCGCCGCCTTCTACTACTGGGGCTGGGACGTCACGAGCAATCTCAGCGAGGAGACCCGCGACAGCCGCCGCACCACCGGTCTCGCCGGCCTGATCGGCGTCGGCATCGTCTTCCTGCTGTTCGAGGTCTTCACCATCGCGGTCAACGTCATCCTCACCGACACCCAGATCCAGGAGAACGACGCCAACGTCCTGGCGGTACTCGGCGAGGAGGTATGGCCCGGCCTGGGCGGCAAGCTGCTCATCGTCGCCGTGATGCTGTCCACCATCGCCACCCTGGAGACCACCCTCATCCAGGTCACCCGCTCCCTGTTCGCGATGGGCCGCGACCGCACGATGCCCGAGGCCCTCGGCCGCGTCCACCGCACCTGGAACACCCCCTACGTGGCCATCGCCGTGGTGGGTGGTGTGGCGCTGGTGATGTTCGTGGCCTCCAACGCCCTCGGCTCGGTCGGCGAGATCCTCGCCGACGCCATCTCCGCGATCGGTCTGCAGATCGCCGTCTACTACGGACTGGCCGGCCTCGCGGTGGTCGTCGCCTACCGCAGAATGCTGCTGAAGTCCGTGTCGAACTTCGTCTTCGGCGGGCTGTGGCCACTGTTCGGCGCCCTGTTCATGTTCTGGGTGCTCGTCGAGTCGCTGGGAGAGCTGAGCAGTGCGTCCGTGACGATCGGACTCGGCGGCCTCGCGGTCGGTGTGATTCCGATGCTCTGGTACTGGCGTAAGGGCAGCGAGTACTACCGGCCCGCTCCGCTCGACGCCGCCGAGGCCGTCGAGACGGATGCCGCCGCAGGCGACGCCGCGGCGGCCGCGGCGGAGGCCGGACGGTCCCATGCCCATGAGGGTCTCCCGACCGACTTCTGAGAGGGACCCGATGGCGCGAGAACGATTCACTCCCGATTTCGACTCCGACTGCGGTGACGCGCCCCTCACCTCGGCCCGGCAGGACATCGTCATCGGCCGCTGGCAGGGCCCCCGGGACCTGCTGCGCAGGACCGGCCCGGCGTGGGTCGCCCGCGGCCACCGGGTCCGGATGCTCGCGCAGGCGTGTGCGGGCAGTTCGACCGTGGAGTCCTGGCTCGCCGCCGAGCCCCGCAGCGCCGACGCCCTGACGCTGCGGGCCGCCACCGAGACGGCGCGGGCCTTCAACCTGGCCATCACCGCGGGCCGGGGCGTACCCATCGATCCGCGGCGCATCGATAGCGCGGCGGTGGCCTGCTTCGAGGCCGCCGAGGCGTACCCCGACGACCCGACGCCCTGGATCTCCCTGATCTCCGTGGCCCGGCTCTACGGTGGCGGGGTGCGCCGCCAGGAACTGGCCCGCTGGTGGGACGAGTTGTACGACCGCGACCCGTTCAGCGTGGAGGGCCACCTCCAGGTGCTGCACTACTACTCGTCGCGCTGGCACGGCTCGCACGGCCTGATGTACGACTTCGCACGGGACGCGGCCGGTGTGGCCCCGGCCGGGTCTCCGCTGCCGGTACTGGTGCAGTACGCCCGGGTCGAGGAGTACCGCACCCTCCAGGAGGAGAGCCGGGTGCGGCCCGCCGGTGTCGGCATGGGACAGCACTGGAGCCACGACGGCGCCGCCGCCGACGTACGGCGCACCTGGCAGCGCTGGATCACCGGGCGCGCGGAGGGCCCCCCTCCCCCCGGAGAGATACGCGACCTCAACTACCTGACGCACGCGGCCTGTTCGGCAGGCCTGACGGACATCGCCGGATCACTCTTCAACATCATCGGACAGCACGCCACCCGCACCCCGTGGTCCTACACCGGCGACCCGGTGCGCCAGTTCACGAAGGGACGCAAGGACTGCCTGCCGCGCGGCTGAGGTGCGGCGTCAGCGGGCGCGGGCGGTCCATGTCCGGCGAATGGCGGCGGAGAAAATCCACGGTGGCCCAACAGCGCTTCGGAGCGGCAGCCCCGACTCGACCGCACGATGCCGCATCGCCCGCAGAGCACATCCCAGGGCCGGGGTCACGGCCCCGGCCCTGGATCCGGCTGCACGGCCTCAGTGATTCCGGCCCGCGCCGCTTCGAGCTGAGCGGCGAACGCGATGCCCAGGAACAGCGCCACACCGGTCAGGTTGGCCCACAGCAGCAGGGCGACGAACGCCGTCAGCGGTCCGTAGACGGCGCCGAACGATCCGCTCTTGGCAACGTAGAACGCCAGCAGCCACGTGGCCGTGACCCACAGCACCAGGTGGACCGCCGAGCCGAACGCGAGCCATGTGTAGCCCGGCTGGTCCCTGCGTGGGGCCCGGCGGAAGATCACCGCCGACGCGACCCAGGCGAGCGCCACTCCCAGTGGCACTTCGAGGGGCCTCCACCAGTCGAGCAGCTCCCGGGGCCAGTCGAGGGCCTCCACCACCGCGTTCCCGATGGCATCCCCCGCGACGAGCACGAGGAACCCCAGGACCATCGGCATGCCCGCTGCGAGGGCGAGGAGCAGGGACCGCCCGTACTTGGTCAGGAACGGCCGGTCGCGTTCGATGCCGTAGATGCGGTTGGCGCCTCGCTCGACCTGGCCCATCGCCGAGGCGAGGTTGAGGACGGCGAAGGCCAGTCCCAGCCACATGGCGACGGCGTTCCAGACTCCGGAACCGGCGCTGCGCGCGGTGGCGTCCAGAGCGTCCTCGACCAGACTCGCGCTGGCGCCCGGCACGATCTGGCCCAGGGTGAGTTCGATGATCCGCCCCACGCTCTCCGTGTGCACGGTGGTGGCCACGCCGACCAGCGCGATGGTGAACGGCACCAGGCCCACGACCACTTGGAACGCGAGCGAACGAGAGTTGGTGAAGCCGTCGGCGTAGCGGAACCGGGCGAACGCGTCGAGGAGCAGTCGGCGGCCTCCGTAGTGCCTCAGCGCGTTGAGCGCCTCGTCTCCGGAAAGCTCGTCCCCGATCATGTCCCGCGTCTGCGGGACGTGCACGACGGTCCCCATCGCGAACGTCTCCTCCTGTCGTTCCTACGGCCGGACGAGGAACGTGATCTTGCCGCCGGGAGAACCGTACAGCCGAACGAGTGCGACAGTCGCCGTCAGGTGGATTCAGGGTGGCTGCCGGGCCCGCTGGTGCGGTGGGACAGAGGAGTCGGCGAAAGGGTGGTGTCCTCCTCCCCGGGTTCCAGGAGGGTGTTGGCGGCGCCGACGATGAGCGGGTCGGGGGTACCGACCGCCTCGGGATCCTTGCTGGTGTAGTCGATGCGCGACAACAGACTGCGCATGGTCTCCAGCCGGGCGCGACGTTTGTCGTTGCTCTTGACGACGGTCCAGGGCGCGCCTTCGGTGTCGGTGGCCCGGAACATGTCGACCTTGGCCTCCGTGTAGTCGTCCCACCGGTCCAGCGAGGCCACGTCGGTGGGAGAGAGTTTCCACTGACGCACCGGGTCGACCTGCCGGATGGCGAAACGGGTGCGCTGCTCGGCGCGGGACACGGAGAACCAGAACTTGACCAGCAGGATGCCGTCGTCGACGAGCATCCGCTCGAAGGCCGGGCACTGTTCGAGGAACAGCTCGTACTGGTCCTTCGAGCAGTAGCCCATCACGCGCTCCACGCCGGCCCGGTTGTACCAGGAACGGTCGAAGAAGACGATCTCCCCCGCCGTGGGCAGGTGCGCGATGTACCGCTGGAAGTACCACTGCCCCGTCTCCCGCTCGGTGGGCCTGTCCAGGGCCACCACGCGTGCGCCGCGGGGGTTGAGCCGCTCGGTGAGGCGTTGGATCGTGCCGCCCTTGCCCGCCGCGTCGCGCCCTTCGCACACGACGATCACGCGCGCGCCGGTGTCCCTGACCCACCGCTGGAGCTTGAGCAGCTCGATCTGCAGGACGCGCTTGCGCCGCTCGTACTCCGTACGGCCGACCTTGCGGCCGTACGGATGGTTCTCGCGCCAGGTCTTGAGGGGGCGGCCCGTCCCGTCCAGCAGGATCGGCCGCTCCTGCCGGCTGGTGTCAACGGTCAGCCCGTCCAGCAGCTTGTCGGCCTGTTCAGCGTTCATCGCACCACTCTCGCGTGAGCCCGTGTACCCAGTATTGGTGTGGGTGCCCCTCGTCTGTCCAGGACAGACGCCGGCGCCAACGGTGGATGTGGGGAGACCTCACATGCCCCGGGCGGGCACACCGGTCGGCATGACCGTCCGGAGGATCAGAAGGGCATGCGGCCACGGGTGCGGCGGCCGGCCGATCCGCTGCGGGACACGGCACGGGAGCTCGTCCGGAACGGCTTGCTGAGAAGCCGGCCCAGGACACCGGGCGCCTTGCCACCGGCCCTCGATCCGGCGCCGAGCGAACGCTGCGTGCCGCGCTCGGGATGACGGGACAGACGCGGGACGAAGAAGGCCAGCACGGCCAGGACCACACACACTCCGACAACTGCGGCAACGATCACGAGTCGACTCCCTTGACTGGTCGGGAGGACACGAGTGCCCCGTCACGCTCTCTCCATGTGACCGCACCCCGGGCGGCCTGTGCCGGTCGGTCGACGACGGCCCGGCCGGGCGACGGTCCCGCCCTGGCCGATGGGGCCCCACCCGGACTACGGCCGCGACTCGTGCACCAGGTGGCCGGCACAGGTCACGCGGGCTCGTGGCCGGGCGGCTCGGTGGAACGCGCTTCGACGAGATCCGGCAGCAGTCCGCGCAGGGCTTCCCGCTGGGCGGGACCCATGAACTGACCGAGCGCGTCGGTGACCGTCCCGGCGAGCGGGTCGGAGGCATCCTTCAGCAGGCGCCGCGCCTTGTCGGTGAGGGCCACCTGGATGCCGCGCTTGTCTCCGCACACCGACTCGCGGGTGATGAGGTCGGAGTGGTTGAGGCAGGCGATCTGGTAGGTGAGCCGGGTCTTGGGGCGGCCCAGGAGCTCGGCGATACGGGTCATGCGCAGGCCCTCCTCGGGCTGCGCGGCCAGCAGACACAGGATCAGGAACTCGTCGTGGGAGACGCCGAGCCGATCCTTCACGACCGCGCGCAGCCGCTGCTCCACCGCACCCGTCGCGGCCAGCAGAAGCATCCAGGCGTGCAGCTCGGCGGGAAGCAGGCCGTCCCCCTGCGCGGACGGGCATTCGGACAGGCGAGCAGGGTGCTTGTCGAGGTCGGCCATGGGCCAAGTGTAACTGTTGTCCAATTTTGGAGAACGAGGTTGTTCAAATTCGGATAACGGGCTAGCGTCAGTCATACAAATTTGGATGACCTGACCGACTGACCGACTGACCGACTGGAGAAAGACCATGACCGTCGCCGTGGACACCGGACTGTGGCAGCTCGACACCACCGCCTCGACCGTCTCCCTGCAGCACAGGACCATGTGGGGCCTCGTCACCGTGAAGGGCGCCTTCGGCACCGTCCGTGGCCAGGGCGAGGTCCGGCCCGACGGGTCCGCCGTCGGTGCCGTGGCCCTCGACGCCGCCTCCCTGGACACCAAGAGCGCCAAGCGCGACGAACACCTGCGGTCCGCCGACTTCTTCGATGTCGAGCACCACCCTGAGATCACCTTCGCGGTGCGCAGCGCCGAACTCCGGGACACCGACACGGTGCAGGTCGTCGGCCAGCTGACCGTCCGCGGCATCAGCAGGTCACGCTCCCTCACCGCGCACCTGAAGGAGGCGACCCCCGAAGCTCTCACGCTGGAAGCCGAGTTCACCGTGGACCGTGAGCAGTTCGGCATCGGCTGGAACCAGTTGGGCATGATGCGCGGCCTGGCCACGATCACGGCGACACTCCGCTTCGTCCGAGCCGGCGCCTGACACTCGCGGCCACCCTCCTCCCTCCGATGCGGCATGCACGCCAGGCGACGCGACCTGGCCGGAAGACACCGTGAACGGCTCGGCCTGAGCCGAGCCGAGCCGAGCCGTTCACGTATGCCCGATGCGTGGGAGACGTACGTGTACCGGTGCGCCATTTCCCGGTGCGCGTTACAGCACGGACGGCCCGGGAGAAGTGCTTGCGTGAGCATCCACCGCGACGGGTGACGCTCGTCGATCAGCTCCGCCAGGCGGAGCTGCTCTTCGCGGCCTGCGCCTTCCCGTCGTCCGACTCCCCCGGACATCGGCTCTACTGCGCGGCGCACCCGCCGGCCGCCGCCCGCGGGACGACGGCGAAGCGAAGGCCTCCCGGACATCCGTACGCTGGCTGGAACTCCCTCCCGTCCAGCCCCATCTGCCACAACCGTCACAGGAGTTGGCATAGGGCCGGAAGCTCGACGCGGGACACACCCTTTTCAGGAAGCCCTCTGGTTCACCAGCGCCCCGGTGACCTGTCCGGTTCCGATCGGGCCCGGCGAGTCCCGTCCCGCCGGGTGCCAACATGCCTCCGGGCTGCGCGGCGGCCCGTCGGACTGACCCACCGACCACAGGGGGACCCTCATGCCCGATTCAGCATGCCCGGACGGTACTTGGGAGAGTGTGGCCGGACGACCGACGGAGTGTCTGCGACCCGGTGTACTGCGCTATCACGGCTTTCGCGCGCGATTCAGCCGTCCTCGGCGGCGGCTGGAACTGCCCAGCGGGACCGTGACACTCGTGGTCGGGTTCGACGAGAAACTCTCGCTGGACAACGCGCGGGGCCATGGCCCCGCCGTGTACAGCGCGGTCCTCACCGGCGTGCATGCATCCGCCGGTACCGGCGGGCACCAGGGCCGGCTGTCCGGCATGGAGATCGTGATGACGCCCTGGGCCGCGTACTCGTTGCTGGGTGCGGCGATGCACGAGCTGGCCGGCCGCCATCTGGCGGCCGAGGACGTGCTGGGGCGCCGGCTCGACACGCTCGCGGACGCGCTGGCCACGGCGCCGGACTGGCCACGGCGCTTCGCTCTGGTGGACGCGGCCCTCACCGCGTGGAGGGCCGCCGGCAAGCCCTGCTCGCCCCGCGTCGCACAGGCCTGGCACGAGGTGGGCGCACGACGGGGCATCGTCACGACCGACGTACTGGCCGATTCGGTGGGCTGGGGGCGCAGACAGCTGGAGAAACGCTTCCGCGAACAGATCGGTGTGTCCCCGAAGATCGTCGGGCGGATCGTGCGCCTCAACCACGCTCTGCGCGCACTGGCCGCCGGCCGCAGTCCGTGTGAGACCGCGGCAGCCGTCGGCTTCTCCGACCAGGCGCATCTGAGCCGGGAGTTCAAGGCGATGACATCCCTCAGGCCACGCCAGTTCCTGCAGGCGATCGCCGAGCACCGCGTCGTCGAGCGCATCCCCGGGCACCTGACGAGCGTGCTGCTGGAGCACTGACCGGCCGGCTCAGGATCCAGCCGAGGAGCCCGTTCAGGAACTGGCCGTCAGTGCGCATTCCTTCAAGACCACGCCACCGCGCCGCTGCCAGTATGCGAGGCGACGGGCGGACACCAACCAGTCCGTCCGCAGCCCGAAGGGGGAACCATCCATGAAGAAGACCTGGTCCGCGCTGGCGGCCTCGGCTGTCGTCACCACATCGCTGGTCGTCCTGGCCCCGGCCGCCGAGGCCGCGCCCCAGGCGTGTGCCAGAGCGGAACTCCGCACCGGCTACCGGGGCCCTGGCACCGTCGTGAACAAGTCGTCCACGAGCACCTGCAACGACCTCAATCTCACGGCCGCGTACGAGAACAGCTCGGCCACCAGCGACCTGTACGCGGGCTTCTACCGCAACTCCTCCGGAACCTGGATCCGGGGCTCCCGCGGCTACATCCGCGCCTACGACGGCACGCAGAGCCCGTGGATCGTCCTGCTGTCCGACGTCAACAACGGTGTACCGATGAGCGTCGGCAGCTACAACGCGGGCAACGACATCGCCGACGTCGCGCACTGACCCAGCGCGCCTCGGGGCCCGCGCCCGCCGCGAGCCGGGCCCCGACTCCCGTCACAGAGAGGCTTCCCGGTGCCCCACCGCCTCCACCCGGCGCAGTTGGCGCCGGCCGTGCTCCTGATCGTTGCGGTGATCGCCGGATGCTCCGCGTCCGCGAGCCCCGCGCCCGACCGGCCCGACCCGGCCCGTCCGACCACGACGGCAACGCGGTTGTCCCACGCACTCCCCCAGGACCCGGTGCCCATGGTGCTTCCGGCGACCGGCGCCGACACCCGGCTGACTGTGGGTCTGGGCGCATTCGGCCAGACCGTCAGCGCGGCGGTGACCGCACGTTGCACCCACGACGCCGGGCGCCCGCGACCGCAGGGCCCGCCTCCCATGTTCGTCCGGCTCGGTGCGCTGCCGGACCTGGACCTCCTGGAACGCGACGGCTTCAACAGCGGCCCCGCCCCCGATCTGCCGAGCGTCCTGCGGGCCACCGGGAACTCCGCGGAGCCCGGCGCCGCCTCCGCCGACGGCTCCGGCGGCGATTCCGACGCGGTCGTCAGCCGTTGCGGCTCGGCGGGGACCACCGCCGTCCGCAGCCTCGATGCGCTCTTCTCACCCCTGCAGAGCAGGTGGTGGGACGAGCTCGACGCACTGCGCAACCGGCCGCAGGTGCGGCGCGCACTGGCCAAGGTGCCGGCATGTCTGGAGAACCGGTACGACCTGCGGGTGAACAGCGAGGACGACTTCTTCTCCCTGGTCGACGGCCGACTCGCGGAGTATGCCGACGACGCCACCGCTTTCGTACGGGAGGACCGCGAGTTGGCCGGCGCGTACGCCGACTGCATGCGGCCGGTGGAAGCCGTCCGCGAGCCACTGCGCGAGAAGCTGCGCGAACAGTTCGTCTCGGAGAACACCCGCGAGATCGCGGCCCTCCGCTCGAAGTTGGGACCGGCCGTGGAGGAGCTGGAGAAGCGCCACGGGGTCCGCATTTCCTTTCCCACTCCCTGAAGAGCCCGTAGCGGGATCATGAGTGGTCGCGGTCAAGGCGTCAGTGGTCGCGCTTGCGGCGTCTTCGACAACGTCCGGAGGCAAGTCGGCCCGCACGGCAGTCAACCGGTCCTGAAGCACCCGCAGCCACCGCGACTTCGCATGCCATTCCCGCCGGGGCCGGTAATCCCCGGGCGCCTCCTTCGTCCCCTTCTGCCCGACCGGCAGGGACAGCCGGTCCTCGATGGTGCGGACGCCTGTTTCCAGGTTCTGGATGTGCGCCAGCCGGCAGCGGCGGGCCAGCGCCCACTGGTCGTGCGTGGCTTTGGTGATGCTGCCCACCCATTGTGACGACGTGTCAGTGGCGCGCCACCCGCTCGCAACTGCGCCGAGGACGATTCGGCCGGGCCCGGACGCCCAGCAGGTCTCGTCCACGCCCAGGTCGCCGACGGTGTCGACGTAGGCGTTGCGCGCAGCCGTTTGTCAGCCGCTCGCCGCAGCGGTCACCGTCGCGGGATCCACCCCGGTCAGTTCGACGATGCGGTGCGGTGGCACGCCGGCGGCCAGCGCGCGTGCGATCAGGCCGTCCCGGCCGTCCGCGCAGTCGCGGTAGGAGAGCAACTCCTCCTCAACCCGGGCGAGCGGCTCCGGTGCCATCAGGTGGCGGACCCTGCTCAGTTCCTCGTCGCTCAGCGGGACGGGCAGCCGTTCCGCCCCCTCGGGGATGGCCGCGGTCTCCTCCGGTGGCAGCATGCGCAGGTATGGGGACGTGAGCGTGCTCCCCTGAGCGTCCAGCCACGCGCGTACCGCGGGAGTCTCCATGCACGCGAGGTCATCGACGGCGGCCGGGGCCACGCCCAGCGGAGCGGATACGTCGTCGAGCAGGAACAGGTAGGCGTCGTCGGTCATCCTCGGCTCTCTCTCAACGGGGGCAGGTCACATCCCAATACCCCGCCGCGGCAGAATTATCGGCCGAATTATCGTCGGCTCACCGGCGCCGAGTCACCGTGGTGAGGCGCGTCGGTTCACCCGCGGCACACGGCGAATACGCTGCGACGACTTCATGACGTACGCCCCGCTGCGGACCGGTTTCGCTGACCCGGACCCTCGCCGCGCCACACCGACGGGCCGACAGCGACGCCGACGCCGAAGACGGGCCGTACTGGCCGTGTATCGCCGGCGCACCCCACGGAACTCGTGCTGCGCGTCCTCCGGCTCGTCGGCCCGGACGACGTGATGCCCGGACATTCCACCGTCGGGCGATCCCTGCCCGACGGGAGCGGCTACCCGAACGTGCCGAGCCGATCACCGTCACGGCACGGCACGGCACGGCACAGCAGTGTGCGGCTTGACGCCGGTGTCCTGGGAGATGTGGCGTGGCACGTGCGGGCGCCCATGGGGTCGGCGGTGTGGTGGGCGGCAGGTCACAGGAAGCGGCGGATGGGTTGTACGGCTGCTTCTCCGGCTCTCTGCAGGGCGGAGCGTCTCTTCCAGCGGCCGGGCTGGATCGGTTCGCTCACCGTGATGTCCGCATCGAAGTGTTCGTCGAGGGTGGCGGTGAACTCCTCGTCGAGGACGGCGAGCATGATCTCCTCGTCGTGGTCGAGGGAGCGGCGGTTGAAGTTGGTCGATCCGATGAGCGCGGCGACGCGGTCGACGGTGATGACCTTGGCGTGCATCATCGTCGGCCGGTACTGGTAGATCTTCACTCCGCAGGCGGTGAGGTCCTCGTAGTGGTGCTGGCCTGCCAGCCGGCAGACCCGTTTGTCGGTGTGCGGCCCCGGCAGCAAAATCTCCACCCCGACCCCGCGCCGGGCGGCGGCGCACAGCAGGTCGACGAAGTACGCGTCCGGCGAGAAGTAGGCGGTGGCCAGGCGGAAGCGTTCCTCGGCGGATTCCAGCATGACGCGCATCAGGGTCTGCATGTCCTGCCAGCCGAAGCTGGCCGATCCACGTACCACCTGCACGATCGCATTGCCCTGCGGGTGGTGCTCGACGAACCGGTCCCGTTCGTCGAAGAGTTCGTCATGGCATTCGGCCCAGTTCTGCGCGAAGGCCGCGGCCACGCCGTCCACCGCGGGCCCACGGACCTCGACATGGGTGTCACGCCACTCGTTCTCGTTGCGCGCGTCGCCGCACCATTCCTGGGCGATGCCCACCCCGCCGGTGAACGCGGTCTCCTCATCGACGACGAGGACCTTGCGGTGACAGCGGTGGTTCTGTTTGAGCGGTGAGAGGTACAACGGCTTGCGGAACCAGGCCACTTGTACTCCGGCCTGCTCCATCGTTTCCAGTTGCTCGGTCTCGATCAGCCGGCTTCCGAACCCGTCCAGCAGCAGCCGCACCCGCACACCGGCGCGGGCCCGCTCCGCCAGCGCCTGGGCGAACTCACGGGCGATGTCTCCCCTCCAGTACACGAACGTCATCATGTCCACCGTGTGGTCGGCGCGGCGGATCGCGTCCAGCATCGCGGCGAAGATCTCGTCACCGTTGCGCAGAGGGGTGAGGGCGTTGCCCTCGGTCGCCGCGATCCCTATCAGGCGCTCCAGGCGTCGGCGTATCCGCGCGATCCGGTACTCGACGGACGGTGTGCCCGGCTCTTCGGGGACTCGGGGAATCAGCTCGGACGGTTCTCCGGTACTGGCCATGGCATCCCCTATCCCGGAACGCGAAGCGGAAACGTGGGCGGCCGCAGTGCCCGGTCTGGCGTGGGCCGAGCAGCCGGCCGACCGTACCCGGTGCCCACGGCACACGGCCCCGGCCACGGGCACGGGCACGGCCATGAGGGCCGGGCGAGGCGGTGCGGCCCCCAGCTCGGCGACTCCAGGTCCAGGTTCACGGAGACACCCGGACGCCCGCACCGCGCGCCCTTGCCGACGGTCGCCCCACGGGCCTGGCGGACGCGTCTTCCGGTGGGGCGGTACGCATCCACGAAAGGGCCATCCGTAGGGCCCGGCCGTCATGCTGAGATGCTGTTGGTCAATTCGGGCCTGTTGCTTCGCCCCGTGGCTATGCGGCGGGGCGGAGTGCTGTCAGGGGACTGGTGCGGGTGCGGGCTCGTGGTGTGCTCGTGAGCCAGGCGTTGATCCGGATGAGGTTGACGGCGGCGCCGGCGAGCTGGTGCTGGAGGCTGGTCTTGGCCAGGCCGCGGTAGCGGGATGCGCGCAGGTCGCAAACCTGGACCGCCTGGGAGATGGTGCCTTCGACACCGGCGCGGATCTTGTAGCGAGCCTTCCAGTCGTCTGTGGCCTGGACAGCACGGGCCTGCTGGAGGGCGTGGTATTCCTCGCGGGGCCGCAGGCTGAGCTCGCGCTGGATTCCGTTGGGCGAGTTGATGCATCTGGCCCGGTCGAGACAGGACCGGCAGTGGGTCCGGGAGAACCGGACACGGATCATGGGCAGGCCCTCCTCGGAGCGGTTGACGCGCCACGACGTGGTCGTGTGCCCGTTCGGACAGGTTGCCTGCCCGCTGTCCCAGTCGATGGTGAACGCGTCCTGCGCGAACACGGCATCGCCGCGGGCGTGCGGGACGGTCACCGCCTTCACCGGCCCGTGGAGATCGCCCCCGTGATCACGCTGGGCTGCGGTGAGTGAGCCGGCGTTGGCATAGCCGGAATCGACCCGGTGCCCGCCTGGCGACAAGTCCCGCCGGGCCAGTTCCGTATGGACCGCAGCGGCCATCCGGTCGTCGGCGACGCCGGCGACGGTGGTGCACCTGCTCGTGACCGGACGGGGAGTGTCTTCGTCGCACGTTCCGGTGATGTGGACCTTGTAGCCGTCCCAGTTGATGTCGCGCTTCGCACCGCTGCGGGCTTCCAGGTCATAGGGGGTCACCAGGCGCATCACGCCCGGTGGTCGCTAGACCCCTTCGGCTGCATCGACATTCGCACCCGCCCCTACGACAACGTCGGCCTTCAAGACCACAACCGGGTCTTGAAGGCCGACGTCACGCGAGGGCCCGAATCAACCAACAGCATCAGAGTGCTGCGCCGGGCCCTACATGAGGGTGTGGTGCGGGTCAGGTCACCATCGGTACCAGCGGCCGCGGCCACCGGCGGTGTTGGTGGAGCGCATCACGAAGCCCAGCAGCCACAGCACCAGCACGGCGACGGCCACCCACCACAGAATCTTGAGGGCGAATCCCGCGCCGAAAAGGATCACCGCGAGAAGCAGAACAAGAAGCAGGGGAACCATGGATATCAACCTCCTGCGGCTCCGTGTGCCCTGCCAATACCTATCCATTCCTGGGAAGTTCCTTGTTTGTGAAGGATTGGCCAGGGCACACGCGGCTTTACGTTCTACCGCGACAGCGGCACCAATGCCGTGAGGAGGCATGTTTCATGGCTGCCGGCGAAAAGGCCAAGGCAAAGACCGAGCAGGCCGAGGGAAAGGCCAAGGAGGTCCTGGGGCGCGCCCTCGGCAACGACCGCATGGCCGCCGAGGGGCAGGCGCAGAAGAGCAAGGGCGACGCCCGTGAGGCAAAGGAAAAGACCAAGGACGCCTTCAAGCACTGACGCGTCGTACCGGTCGAGGGCCTCTCCGGAAAGGATCCGGGGAGGCCCTCGTCTGCTGCGTCGCGTACCCCACGCCCAGTGCGCTCCAGGTCTCCATCGTCGGCAGTCACCGTCCCTGCCGCGTGGGGCGCCCACAGTGCGTGGGGAGGGACTGGTGCGAGCCCGATGTCCGCCTCGGCTGCTTGGGCCTGGTTGCGGGCTGCGATCAGCATGGTGTCGATGCGGCCAGTCTCCCGGGGCCCGCTCTCCTCCCTGCCGCCGCACCCGCGCCCCCGCTGCCGACCCGGAGAGCGCCCTCGCCGGGCCGGGCCGCCAACTCGCCCCGGCAGACGCGACATTCGATGGGCACGAAACGCACGGTCTCCGGCACTCGCCCCGTACCGATCAGCCAGGACCGCTGAGTGCCTCATGAACAGGCCGACAGCGGGTAAGCGACCTGCGATACCGGCAACTCGTGATGAACGACAAGGAACGATCCACGGGAAGAGTTCTATGGTCACCCCGCTTGAAGACCGGGCATCGGATGAACAGGAATCCGCAGCGCCCCTGCGATACAGCGCCGCCTGGCACACTGCAGACGCATCGATCGCTGACGCACGTACGGCCGTACGCGCGCTGCTGGCCCGGGCCGGCCACGCGCCCCACCACCGGTCGAGCCAGGACGCCCAGCTCGTCGTCAGCGAGCTGGTCACCAATGCGCTGCGCCACGCACCCGGTCCGGGCGGCCTGGCGCTGGAGGTGGCGCCCGATGCCGCCCTGCTCCGCATCGCAGTCAGCGACAGTTCCCCCCGCCCGCCCGAAGTGCGAGCACACGACGCCCGCCGCGTCGGCGGACACGGTCTGCACCTGGTCGCGAGGCTGTGCGACCAGGTGCAGACCGTCGCTCTGAACACCGGCAAACAGGTCGTCGCCCACCTTCACCTGCGCAAGCCCTCCCACTAGGGCCTGTCCGGCGGATCGAGCCGGACAGGCCCTGGTTCCGAGGAGGGCTCAGCGCTTGAGCGTGAAGGTGGAGGTGGAGGTGGAGTCTCCGGAGACCTTGCCGCTCAGCGCTCGGGAGGTCGCACACTGTGTACAACGGCACGTCCTTGCCCAGACGACTTGGTTCGGCGGCACGGGGAAGACGTGGGCCCACATGTCGTACCTCATGGCCACATCGTGAGCCGTGGGAATCCCACTCGTTCACGAGGAGGAGAAGGAAGTCGACTCGTGGTCAAGCGCGATGGGCCCACGAGGTGGCTGGTCCGCTCCCCCGGTGGTGGCGTCCGCGAGCGTCAAGGCTGGGGCGGCGCCGCTGCGGTCGGCCGCAGCGGCGCGGCAGCAGTCCGGGGCGGACGGCCAAGTCCCGTGGCGGTCCCGGACGGTGGCGCCGTAAAGAGGGCGGTGGGCGCAGCGGTGCCGGACGGCGGGCGGCTCATCGCTGCGGTCCCGGCCTGGTTTCCGCCGACCGGTCCTGGTTGCCGTGCCAGTCCAGTATCAGGACCGTGGCGTCGTCCTTGAGGTTGCCATGGCAGGCGTCAAGCACCGCGGCGGTCAGGCTTCGGACGACTTCCCTTGGATGCAGCGCTCGGGTGTCGTGAACGACAGAGACCAGATCGGCGGCTGCGGCACCGCGGTCCTGCATTCCGTCGGTGACCAGAATCAGCCGGTCCCCGGGACGCAGTTGCAGTTCCTGTACGCGGTAGGGGATGGGCGCCGCCACACCGAAGGGCAGGTTGACGGCGAGTTCGACCTCCTCGACGGTGCCGTCGCGCAGCCGAAGTGGCCAGGGATGGCCGGCGTTGACGAGTTCGCACAGGCCGGTTTCGAGGTCGACGCACAGCAGCTGTCCGGTGGCCAGCCCCCGGCTGTGGCGCAGCAGGGCCTGGTGGGCGTGGTCGGCTTGCTTGAGGGCGTCGCAGCCGCTGCGGCGTGCCCGTCTCAGCGCGCCGACCAGCAACGTGGCAAGCAGAGCTGAGTTCGTGTCGTGGCCCATGGCGTCGGTGATGGACAGGTGCAGGGTGCCACGGTCGAGGGAGTAGTCGTAGGTGTCCCCACCGATGTCGTCGGCCGGGACCAGACCGGCTGCGAGGGTGAACTGGGTCGCCTCGCAGCAGGAGGCCGGGGGAAGCAGCTGGTGCTGGATCTCCGCGGCCAGGCTGGTCTCGGTCGTGCGCCGGCCCAGGTGGTAGAGGTCGGTGAAACGGCCGTCCGTGACGATGATGTAGGCCAGTGCGTGCGCCGCGTCGCGAACCTGCCGGAGCACGGCGTCGTCGGCGGACTGCAGGGTCATCTCCAGGACGCCGATGCAGTCACCGCGGTTGGTGACCGGCGTGACGACACGCCGCCCGCCCTGGCCGTCCGGTTCCACATGCTGGCGCTGGCTGCACAGGACGCTGTCGTAGACGCTGCCCTGCAGAGCGATCGGCTCGGCTCGGTCCGCGACGTCGTCGTCGGCCGCGGCGAGCCGTACCAGCCGCTGACCGATGAGGTCGACGAACAGGAAGGACACCCGCTCCGCGCCGAGCCGCTTCTGCAGATCGTGCGCTATCACATCGACGGACTCTCCGGGCGGGGCCGCCTCCGCGGCGGCCAGCAACTCACCCAGTTCCAGATCTCCACCCTCCACGACACCCTCCCATCGGCTGCCGCAACTTCTTCCCCGAGTCTGCGCAACATCACCCATTGCGCACACATTGGCTGGTCAGGGCAGTGAGCCCGGTCGGCGCGAGTAGGTGCCGGGCTGGTCGAACGGCGTCCGCGAGCGGCTCGGCAGCCGGTGCGTCGGCGGCTGTGGAAAGTTGAAAAGCACAGGAAGGCTGGGCGGGACAAACGGTGAGCTGTTCCCGCATCTCGCCGTACCTGGCTGAGCACGGCCCGCCGCGCGGCGACGGCCTGTCAGGCGGACGCGGCTGCGCGGCTGCGCGGTCTGCCCGGTACACGCGATCGCGGCGCACGACCACGATACCGGCTCCCGTCCGCTGCTTCACGACCGGCGGGTGGGCTACGGGCCGCGGAGCCGCGCAGTTCGGGTTCGGTCCCGGTCCGGAGCGTCACCTGTTGGCCAGGGTGCGGTCGAGGAGGGTGAGCAGGCGGTCCCAGTGGCGCTGCAGTGCGGAGGGGTTGAAGGCGTCGGTGTCGGACATGGTGAAGCCGTGGACGGTGCCGGGGTAGATCTCGGAGGTGTGGTCGACACCCGCGGCATCCAGCGCCTGGTCGAGCTCGCCGAGCGCCTCGGGCGTCATGTCGGTTTCGGCGTGGCCGAGGTGGACCTTGGCGGTGATCTTGGAGAGGTGGCGGTGCAGGCTGTCGGGCCCGTCAGCGCCCACGGGACCGTGGAATCCGGCGACGGCGGCCACCTGGCCGGGGTGGGCCGCTGCGGTACGCATCGCCAGGAGGCCGCCTATGCAGTAGCCGGTCACCGCGACCGGTCCGGCGCCGACCTCGGGCCGGCTGGTGAGGAACCTGAGGTAGGCGTCGGCGTCGCTCAGGGCACGTTCGGTCGTGTGCGCCTCGATCAAGGGCATCAACCGGGTCATGACCGCGGGCCGGACCTCTTCTCCGATGTGCTCGGGAAGTTCGATCACCGGAGCCGGGCCGTGCCGGTAGAAGATGTTGGGGACGAGTACGTAGTACCCGTGCCCGGCCAGTTCACGGGCCATCTCCCGCAGCACGGGCCGGATGCCGAAGCCGTCCGTGTACATCAGCACCCCCGGGTGCCGCTCGCCGCGGTCGGGGAAGGCGGCGAAGGCGTCGGCCCGGCCGTCCGTGGTGGGGATCCGCAGTGCCTTGGTGGGCAAGGGCTTCCTTCCTTGGAGTTCACTCGACAAACGTTCGTCTCACTAACGTTTTTGGCGCGAGTGAACGTACATCGTTAGTCGCACTAACGCAAAGGGATAGGATGGGCGCCGTGATCAGAGACGGCGCCGCGGACCTGCCCGACATCGGCGCGCTCAAGACGCCCGACAGACTGCGACGACGGGCGAGCCGACTGTTGTCGCAGGTGTCCGTGCGGTCGGACCGCCTGATCAGCGAGGGGCTGGCCCAGGTCGACGCCCGAAAGTGGCACTACGCCGTGCTCGCCTCGCTGCAGGACATCGGCCCGGGGAGCCAAGCGGCGCTGAGCGAGCGCACCGGCATCTACCGCAGCGACATGGTCGGCGTGCTCAACGAACTGGCCGAGCGTGACCTCGTCGAGCGGGCACCGGACCCGGACGACCGACGCCGCAACATCATCACCATCTCGCCTCGGGGCCGCCGATACCTACCCCGTCTCGACAAGGTCCTGGACGACCTCCACGACGAACTGCTCGCGCCGCTGAGTCCGGCGGAACGCGACCAACTCGTGCGGTTGCTCAGCCGCTTGCTGGACCACCACACGCAGGCCACCTGAACGGCATCGGCATCGGCATCGGCATCGGCATCGGCATCGGCATCAACGCTGGCTGTCGGTGCGCTGTTCTCAGCACAACGCACCGACAGCCGAACCGGCTTCACCTCGGCCGCGAGGGCGGCCGGTGTTTCGAGGTCGTGGTTCCACACCCGGGTCGTGGTTCCACACCCGGCACGACCGCGTCACCACCATGAGCAGTTGCATTCAGGCTGTGCGCTTCGAGCAGCTCTGCCACCTGGCGGCGGTGCGATGCCCGACCGTCGGCGAGGCCGCCGCGCTCATCGGACGAAGCGCACTTCGGACCAGGCCGGGGAGGACTCGTTTCCAGCAGAGGTCGAGGAGGGACCGGACCATGGTGTGGTGCACGCGCAGGTACGGCTGGTAGGAAGCCGAGATGAGCACCAGCGGTCTTGACCCGATGGCTCGTCTCCTCGCGGAGCGCGCCTGCGAACGTTTGATCTTGGAATTCGTCCATCGGCTCGACCTCGGTGAGCCGAGCACGGTCGCCGACCTCTTCACCCCCGACGGCGTCTGGGAATGGCCCTACGACCAGCGGCGGATCGAAGGCCGGGAGGCTCTGAGCGAGCACTTCGGCTCTCGACCGGTAGATCGGCTTTCCCGGCGAATGTGCACGAACATCCTCGTCACCGTCGACTCGCCGGACACTGCCACAGCGACCACCTATTTCGCGACATACCGAGTCGACGGCTACACCGAAGGCGCACTGATCGCGCCCCGGTTGCCTGCGAACATCGGCCACTACCAGGACACCTTCCGTAAGATCGACAGCACCTGGCTCCTGGCGACACGGACCCTCGCCCTGCCCTTCGGCGGGCCCACGGAACGCCTGGACAGTCCCAGCCAGTCCTGATCGAAGGCAACCCTCGGCCCGTGGCACTCCAGCACGGCTCAGTACCCGCAGCGGGCCCGGTCAGGGTCTCCTCGTCCGCGACTTGGACGAGTTCGTCCGGGCCGATCTGGATGCGCCGCGCGATCAGCGTCACTCGGTCGGGCCGGATCCGCGACCAACTCCTGGATGAGCACGGGACGGAGGCTGCGACCTGTCGGTGGTACGGCCCCATATCTCCGACCGGCGTGGTCAGATATCGCTGCCGAGACCGGTCGGGGAAGGCCAGGTCCACGCTCGGCTTCGGCTTCGGCTTCGACGTCGACGAAGGCATCGGCGCCGCGGTGATCCACACCGAACAGCACTCTCCACCGAGCAACTCGCTCACCTCATGGCCAGGATGACAACCGCACCCCGATTCGGGCACGAGCGGCCCACGCCCGGGCAGAGGGCCGACTCCCCGCGAGGATCCGGCAGGCGCACAGTGATCTTTGCCACTAAACAGCTTAGTACATCAGTAGAAATCGCCCTCTCCCCCAGCGCGCCCCACGCCTCCTGGGTACTGTCGATGAAGCAGATCCAGATCGGTCAGTAACGGAGTCCGTGTGAAGGTGGGTTGGCGCGCACGCGCAGGAGGCGCCCTGGGGCGCCTGCTTCTCGTCGTCATGCTCGCTCTGGGCGTCTTCGCGATGCACAGCACGGGACATCCCAGCGAGTCGGCGCACTCCATCATGAGCACCGCGTCCCACTCGACCGCGACGGACACGACGGCTTCGGCCCACGACCCGATGAGCCCTCCCGCCGGCAGAGTCACCGGCGGCCAGGCCGCAGTTGCGTCGGAGTCGGAGTCGGCGTCCTCCCACCAGCCCGCAATGGCCATGGACATGCTGGCGCTCTGCGTGGCGGTCCTGCTCGGCACATGGGTTCTCACCGCGCTCCTCAAGTCGGCGCTCGCCCGCCATCAGGGTTGGCCGGCGCTGCTTCTCGCCCAGGTCGCCGCCGTGTCGCGACCCAACCGCCCGCCACGCGGACCCGATCCCACCCGCCTGTCAGTTCTGCGGCTGTAGGCCGAACCGCTCTCGCGGGCGCGCATCACGCGCGGACCCGCGGCTTCGCCTGCTCCCAAACAGCCACAGAACCAACACCACGAGGTGAATCGACATGACTGCCTTCACACATGCCCTGCGCCGCGGCACCGCCCGCCGCGCTGCCGCCGCGGGCGTCGTCGCGGCCGGCGCCCTGCTCCTCTCCGCCTGCGGCGATGACATGAGCGGTATGGACCACGGCAGCGCCAAGGCCTCGGAGTCCGCGGCCACGGAGGCCGGATCCGCCGACTTCAACGATGCGGACATCACGTTCGCGCAGACGATGATCCCGCACCACGAGCAGGCTCTGGAGATGGCCCGGCTTGCCGACGACCGGGCATCCGACACGAAGCTCAAGGACATCGCCGGCAAGATCGAGAAGGCTCAGGATCCCGAGATCAGGACGATGAAGGGGTGGCTCAAGTCCTGGAACGAGCCGACCGACGTCGAATCGATGCCCGGTATGGACCACGGCAACGGCGACGGAATGATGTCCGACTCCGACATGGGGCACCTCGCGGCCATGAAGGGTGCCGAGTTCGACAAGATGTTCGCCGAGATGATGATCGAGCACCACGACGGTGCCATCAGCATGTCCCAGGACGAGCGGAAGAACGGTGAGAACGCGGACGCCGTGAAAATGGCGGGCGACATCGTGAAGGGCCAGTCCGACGAGGTCGAGCAACTGAAGAGCATCCTCGACCGGCTCTGAGCATCCCCGGCGCGAGCGGACCGGTCGGCTCGCGCCGCCACACCGCGCGTCCGGGGCCCGCAGCACTCACGCTGCGGGACCCGGGCAGCTCCCTCATCGGCGCACCGACCGCACCGACCCGGCCAAGCCTGGCTGTGGCTGTGGCTGTGGCTGTGGCTGTGGCTGTGGCGTGACCGTGACCGTGACCGGCATGGCGATCACAGCCTTCAGGTCCGGGCCGCTGCCCCCGTTGCCCGCCGCCCTCGCGCGACTCACTGCGCAGGTGGGCCATCTACTATGCCCTTGCGTATTCAAGTGCGGGTCGGCGGCGAAGGGGAGTCAGGGCCATGCGACGGCTGGGGGACCTGGAGGCGGAGATCATGGACCGCCTCTGGACGTGGCACCGTCCGGCGACGGTGCGCGAGGTCGTGGACGACATCAACAAGACCCGTCCCGTCGCGTACACCACGGTGATGACCGTGACCAACATCCTTTACAACAAGGGATGGTTGCTGCGGGGCAAACAGGGACGCGCCTGGCTCTACTCTCCGGTGCGCAGCCGTGAGGCGTATGCCGCCGCGCTGATGGAGGACGGCCTGGGCGCGAGCAAGGACCGACCGGCCGCGCTGGTCCACTTCGTCGAGAACATGACCGAGGAAGAGCAGGCCGCGCTGCGCAAGGCATTGCGTACCGTGGGACGACAGGCGAAGTCGTGAACGCGGCTCCCTCTCTCGTCGCCTACACGGCGCTCGTGGGCTTCGTCGCCCCACGCCTCCTCCTGCGGGCCGACTGGCCGCACCGGGCACCCGCCCTGGCCGTGGCGGTCTGGCACGCCCTGGCCCTCTCCTTCGCGCTCGGTACCGCACTGACCGCGTACAACCTGCTCATGCCCACGGAGCACTCGCACGAGGGGCTGTTGGGTCTGCTGCATTCCTGCGGCCTCGACATCGGCTCCGGCGGGTCCCGTCCCGACACCGCGGGCCGACTCGCCGCGGCCCTTCCCGCGGCGTTCGGGGTCGCCCTCACGGGAAGTTTCATCTTCCATGTCGTGCGGGCCCGTCGAGCGCGGTCCAGGCACCGGGAGGCGGTGGACCTGGTGGGCCGCCGCTCCGCCCGGCTGGGCGCCACCGTCCTGCCGTACGACGTGCCCGCCGCCTACTGCCTGCCCGGCCGCCGGCCCAGGATCGTGGTCAGTGACGCGGCCGTACGGGAGCTGACCCCCGAGCAACTCGCGGCCGTTCTGGAGCACGAACGGGCCCACATCGCCGGCCGCCACCATCTGGCACTCGCCGCCGCGGCGGCGTTCCACTCGGTCTTCCCCCGGCTCCCCCTGGCCCGCCTCGCCCGCGAACAGACGGCGCTCCTGCTGGAGATGGTCGCCGACGACCGTGCCCTGCGCGCCCACTCCGACGGGGTCCTGGCGACCGCGCTGTACGAGATGGCGGCGGCCCGGACCCCGAAGGGCGCGTTCGCCGCGGGTGGACAGACGGTTCTGATCCGGATGCGGCGGGTCCTCGGGCCCCGCAGGACTCCGCACCCCGCCTTCCGGGGCTCCATGGCCGCGGCAGCCGCTGCCGTTCCGCTGTTGCCACTGCTGGTCGCCTGCCCGCTCGGCATCGGCTGACGCATTCCTACGGGGTTGGTGTGGCACGACCGCGAGGACTGACGACGGAGGTCAACCAGGATTGACACGAACAGCCCGGTCGTCGAGGGACGTTCACCGTCAGGTGGCCATCATCACCAGCATCGTCGCCATCGGGCCGCCCATGCCGATGTGGCCGGCCAGGCGCACGTTCGGTACGGAGAACACCCCGGGGGTCCGGGGCGCTCGGCGGTGACGGGCCCTCCGGCCCGCCGGAGCGGGTGATCCGCCCGCGTCCCGCATCCAGGCACGTACGGCCAGGGCCACGTTGACCAGGAAGTAGGCGGCCAGAGACCAGAAGGCGACACGCCACAGCAGTGCGGAACCCGAGGTGGCGGCGGCTTCGGTCACGCCGTGGGCGCTCATGCCCTCCATCCCTGCCATGGCCCCGTGCCCGTGCCCGGAAGAGCCGGCCAAAGCGAGCACCGGCCCCGATGCGGCGCCGGGCATGGCCAGCGTCATCAGCACCATGGCGGCGTTGCCGATCACCAGATGAGCGGTGTGCCGCAGATGCCGCACACCGCGCAGGGTGGCGTTCCGTACGGACAGGGCCACGCCCCCGAGACAGAGCGCTGCGAACAGCGCCGCCCACCACATGCCGTACGTCCCGTAGAGAACCGCTGTCGGAGGCGCCGCCATCACGGCCATTCCCCCGCCCATCACGGCCTCGGCCCCCGCTTCGAACCGGGCCCAGCCGCTGACCAGTGCCATGCGCACGAGGTTCCCGACGGCCACCCCCGTGCCCAGCACCACGAGCGTCCAGCCCAGAAAGTGTCCCGTCACGTCGCTACCCTTCGCGGGGGCCGGGGTCGGCTCACCCCTCGTCGACTACTACGTACCTGCTTAGTACGTAGCGGACGAGGATCCGACTCAGAGGAGTGCGCTTGGCATCCTGAACGAAGGGCCGAGCAATACTCGCCTTATACCCCCCAGGGGTATAGCCTGTCGGTGAATCGACGGGCAGGTCAGCACTGACGAGAATGGGGATGAAAGGGAATGGACCACAGCGCTCACCCGGACGGCGCCGCGCACGACCACGCCACCGGCGAAAACCGCCAAAGCCACACCGGCCACACCGGCCACGTCGATCACTCCGACCGCGGGACACCCGACGGGGGGCACGGCGGCGCGTCCTGGCCGATGGCGGCGAAGGCTACGCTGCACTGCCTGACCGGGTGCGCCATCGGCGAGGTCCTCGGCATGGTCATCGGCACCGCCCTGCGCTGGGGCAACGTGCCGACCATGGTTCTGGCCATCACCCTCGCGTTCGTCTTCGGCTACTCGTTCACCCTGTTCGCGGTGCGGCGGGCCGGTCTGGACTGGAAGAGCGCGATCAAGGTGGCCCTGGCCGCCGACACCGTCTCGATCGCCGTGATGGAGCTGGTCGACAACGCGATCATCGCCCTCACCCCGGGAGCGATGGACGCCCATCTCGACGACGGACTGTTCTGGTCGGCCCTCCTGGGCGGGTTCGCGGTCGCCTTCCTGATCACCACGCCGGTGAACAAGTGGATGATCGGTCGCGGCAAGGGACACGCCGTCGTCCACGCATACCACTGACGCCATATCCGGCCGGCGCGCGTCCGGGGCACCCGAGCAGCACAAGCCCTGAGAGCGCCCCCGCATGCGAACTGGAGCGCCCGGCTGTCGAGTCGGTCGCACGCCCCCGTTCACTCCGTCTTCCGCCCCGTACAACCCTTTGTGCACCAAGGGGGTCGTACGGGCGTCGGATTCTCAGACGGGAGCATTACGTTGCACAGACGCACCCTGACCGTGGCCACGGCGGCCGCCGTCCTCGCCCTGGCCGTCACCGGGCTCGGCACGCCCGCCGCCGTCGCGGCGCCCTCCGGTCCGGCGGACGACTTCAACGGCGACGGCTACCGCGACCTCGCCATCGGTACGCCGAAGGCGAGCGGCGGCACGGTCACCGTCCTCTTCGGCTCCGCCGCCGGCATCAGCCGGACCCGGTTCGTGAACGTCACCCAGAACACCCCCGGCGTGCCCGGCACCTCGGAGGGCGTGGACAGGTTCGGTGAGAACGTCACCAGCGGCGACGTGAACCACGACGGCTACGCCGACCTGATCGTCGGCGCGCCCGGCGAGGAGGTCACCGGCAAGCCGCGCGGCTCGGTGACGATCGTCTGGGGCGGCGCGAAGCCGTTCACCTCCGGCGGCATGTCGCTCACGGCCCCGAACGCCGCGGCGGCAGGCTTCGGCGAGGGCGCGGCCTTCGCCGACCTCGACGGGGACGGCAGCCCCCAGCTCGCCGTCGTCGGCAACGACACGTTCTGGTGGTACGGCGACGGCGGGCCCGCGCAGGACGGCGCACTCGCCCCCGAGGTGGACTTCCTGCCGGACGGCGTCCGGCTGGACGGCATCGTGGCCGGCCACTTCTCCTCCAAGGACGGCGGCAACGGCTTCGAGTACATCCTGCACGGCACCCGGTCCACACCGGACGGCTTCCCGGCCCCCGGCTACGTGGGTGTGCTGCACGGCGGCCACGGCGACATCGGCTCCCTCCACACGGACCTCAGTGACGACGGGACGACCGGCTCCGCCGCATGGTGGTCGGGGGCCGTCGCGACGGGCGACATCAACGGCGACGGGTACGACGACCTGGTCACCGCCGACGAGGCCGGCGGCGAGGGTGGTTCGTTCATCGTGCGGTACGGCTCGGCGTCCGGTCTGCCGCTCAAGGGCCGCACGTACCACCAGGACAGTCCCGGAGTCCCGGGCACCGACGAGGCCTACGACAAGTTCGGCTCGGCGCTCGCCCTGGGTGACGTGACCGGCGACGGCCGCGCGGACCTGGCGGTCGGCGCCCCGTACGAGAGCGTGGACGGCAAGCGCAACGTCGGCAACGTCGTACTCCTCAAGGGGGGTCCGAACGGTCTGACCACGGTCGGCGCCCAGTCCTTCCACCAGGCCACGACGGGCGTGCCGGGCGCGGCGGAGGCCGGGGACCACTTCGGCTCCTCACTCCGCCTGCGCGACATCAACGGCAACGGCAAGGCCGATCTGGCGATCGGCGCGTTCGGCGAGGACGTGCTGCCGAACGGCTACGACGACGGGGCGGCGTGGGTGCTGCGGGGCTCGGCCTCCGGCCTGACGACGACATCGGCGACGTCCTTCAACGCGACGGACTTCGGCTACCCGGTGGTGGCGGGCCGGAAGTTCGCGGACGTGTTCGCTCGCTGAACAGCCGCTGAACAGCCGCTGAGCAGCCGCTGAGCAGCCGCTGAGCCCGGCACGGGTGGCCGGCCGGGCCCGGCGGCGCGGGTCGATATCGTCCGCCACGCCGGGCGACGCGCGAACGCCCGCCCGGGGACGGGGGCGGGCGTTCGACTGTGGGTCCTTCCGGCTTCGGCCTGCCCGGCGCGAGCAGGGCACCGGGCCTACGGCCTTCCTCACCTGTGGTGCGGCTCGATCAGTCGACGATCACCTCGGTGCGCGCCGCCGGGGCCCGCCCGACGAGTACACCGCCGAAGTTCCCTTCGACCTCCGCCTTCTCCGCCGCGTTCGGATACGGGTTCGTGCACGCGGTGCCCGCGCTGGAGCCGGACATGAGGCTCGAGCACGGTCCTGGCTTGCGATCGGGCAGGCCCAGGATGTGCCCGAGTTCGTGGGCGGAGATACGGATCGTGTTGTGGCCCTGGTCGACGGCCTGCCGCCCGATGTAGACGGTTCCGTTGCCCAGGGTGGTGGGCAGGGCGCGCGGCCAGCCGTTGTCCGCGAGGACCCGTATGTTCGCGCGTTGCCCGGCGGCGACCGGCCGCAGCTCGACGGCGTCGACACTCTCGTTCCAGATCGCCGCGCCCCGGTCGACCGCGCTCCTGAACTCCGCCGAGCCGGCGGCGTCGTAGGTGAAGACGCGGGCGGCCAGGGGGACATCAGCTGCGTCGGAAGGGGCGGCAAAGGCCTGGCCACCCGTCAGGGACAAGGACACCAGCAGAGCAGCGGCCAGGCCACCGGTCAGCGTACGGACGTGCATGATCGACCTCCTCGTGGGGGAAAGGGCAGTCGTGCTCATGACATTATTGGCCCCTTGCCCGGTGCGGACGGAGGCGAATCCGCCAATCCGAGGTGATCCCCACCGGATGCCGCCCTGGAGGGGCTGCGGCAGCCGGCACGCCGAAGTGCACGTACGCCCGTAGCGCCCCTCCATGCCGGCCGCTGGGAAGCCCCTGCGAGATGCCGTGCCTGGGTGACGAGCCGGTCGGAGCGGCCATCGGGCGATGCCGATCCCCGACAGGCCGGGGCAGGGCCTGGCGCCGGCCCTGCCCACGGGCCGCGCCCTGGATCAGACCACCTTGTCGGCGAGCCTCCTCAGGGCGCCTCCGGGCGCAGCGCGTCGGAGATGGACTTGGCACCGCCGTGGGCGGTGAATCCGCCGTCGACAGGGATCTCCGCGCCGGTGATGAAGGACGCCTCGTCGGAGAGGAGGAAGATCACCAGCGGCGCGACCTCGTCCACGGTGCCGGTGCGGCCGAGCGGTGTCTCGCGGACGTTCGCCTCACGGAAGGCGGGCGCGGCGGATGCGGTCATGTCGGTCTCGATGAAGCCGGGGTGGATCGTGTTCACCCGGATGCCGAGTGGACCCAGCTCCGTCGCGGCGCTCTTCGACAGACCCCGCAGGGCCCATTTGCTGGCCGTGTACGCGACCGGGTAGTGGCCGGTGAGCGCGGCGGACGAACCGACGTTGACGATGGACGCGCCGGGCGGCATGAGGGGCGCGAGGTGCTGGATGCCGAGCAGCGGGCCGGTGACGTTGACGGCGTGGACGCGGGCGAAGTCCTCGGGGCGTACGTCACCGAGCCGGGCGCGCCAGGTGATGCCCGCGTTGTTGACCAGGCCGTGGACCCGCCCGTACGACTCCCGCAGCTCCGCGGCCAGTTCGGCCCAGTCCCGCTCACTGGTGACGTCGAGGCGGCGGCAGTCGCCCTCCGGTTGCGCGTCGGTGGCGATGACCCGGGCTCCTTCCCCGGCCAGGGCCCCGGCCTCGGCGGCACCCTGGCCCCGGGCCGCGCCGGTGACGACCACGACCTTGCCGCTCAGCCTGCCCGGTGTGCTCATGGCCGCTCCCGGGTACGTCGGCGGGCGGTCGGCAGCGGCACCGGAGCGGTCCCCGCGACCACGGTGTTGGAGACGGTGCCGATGCCCTCGACGGTGAGGGTGACGGTGTCGCCGGGCTTCAGCGGAGGCGGTGACTGCTCCCCGCGTACGCCCCACAGCTCCGCCAGGCAGCCGCCGTTGCCGCAGGTGCCCGAGCCGAGCACGTCACCGGGGCGTACGACGGTGCCGCGCGAGGCGTAGGCGACCATCTCCTCGAAGGTCCAGCTCATGTTGGACAGCAGGTCCCTGCCCACCACCTCGCCGTTGACCTCGGCGGTCAGCGCCAGGCGCAGGAAGCCGTCGGCGTCGCGGTAGGGCTCCAGCTCGTCGGCGGTGACGAGGTACGGGCCGAGCGTGGCGGCCGTGTCCTTGCCCTTGCAGGGGCCGAGACGGACCTGCATCTCGCGGGACTGGAGATCACGCGCGGACCAGTCGTTGAGGACGGTGTAGCCGATGATGTGGTCGCGGGCCCGCTCGGGGGTGAGGTCGCGGCCCTCGCGGCCGATGACGGCGGCGACCTCCAACTCGAAGTCGAGGACCGTCGAACCCGGGGGCACGGGGACGTCGTCGTGGGGGCCGATGACCGCGTACGGGTTGGTGAAGTAGAAGGTCGGCGCGTCGTACCAGGCCTCGGGCACACCGCCGACTCCGTCGACGGACCGCCGTACACCCTCGACGTGTTCCTCGAAGGTGACGAAGTCGCGGACGGTGGGCGGCTCCAGCGGCGGCAGCAGACGTACGTCGGTCAGCGGTACGGCGGGGCCGACCGGCGGGAGACCGGCCGCCGCGTCGAACGGCGAGGTCCCGTCCGGCAGCGCGCGGACGACGGTGCCGTCCACGACTCCGCGGTGGCGCCGTCCCTGGTACAGGTAGGTGGCGATACGCAAGGGTCGGCGCCCCTTACACCGGCGGGGCGACGAACACGCCGCGGTCGACGTCGTTGAACGACTCCTTGGCGACCAGCTCGTTCATCGGGTTGGCCGTGCCCCACTGGTCGGCGACCTCGGGCTGGGAGAAGTCGTAGACGTGCGGGTGCCAGGTGTCCTCGTCGAGGACCTCCAGCTCGGTCGTGTACTCGACGGTGTTGCCGTGCGGGTCGAGGAAGTAGCTGAAGGTGTTGTCGCCCGCCGTGTGCCGGCCGGGGCCCCAGACCTTCTGGAAGCCCGCCCGGATGACGCGGCCGGAGCCGCGCATGTACTCGTCGATGCCGCGCATCTCGAAGGAGACGTGGTGCAGGGCGGTGTGCGGCCCCTGGGCGATGGCCATGGAGTGGTGCTGGTTGGAGATCCGCATGAAGTGCATCGCCTCACCCATCCTGGGATGCATGAGGGTGTCGGAGAGGCGGAAGCCGAGGTGCCGCTCGTACCACTCCCTGGTGCGGTTCAGGTCGGGGGAGTTGAGGACGACGTGGCTCAGCTTGACGGGGATGGACTCCTTCTCCTCGATCCTGCGGTGCTGCCGTACCTCGACGTCGGCGGAGACCTCGATGGTGCGCCCGTCCACGTCGAAGAACCGGAAGCCGTAGCCGCCGCCGGGGGTGTCCACCTTGCCCGGCTGGGAGATCAACTGCACGCCACCCGCACGGAGTTGTTCGGCGAGGGTGTCCACGTCGGCCGGGCTCGCGGCACCGTAGGACACGAGGTCCAGGCGCTTCTCGTCCGCCTTGCGCAGCCGTACGACGTACTGCTCCGGGCTGCCCTCGGCGGCCAGGAAGGAGATGCCGGAGTCCTCGGCGACCTTGGTCAGGCCCCAGACGCCGGCGTAGAAGTCGAGCTGTTTGTCGTAGTCGGGCACGGCGAGGTCGACGTGGCGCAGGTGGGTGAGCAGGCGTGCGCTCATGACGGGTTTCCTCCAGTGTGGGGGTCAGGTCAGCCGCAGCAGGGCGGCCGCGTTGCCGCCGCGTACGGCGTGGAAGTCGGCATCGGACAGGCGGGCCGCACGCAGGGCGCCGACGGGGTCCTCGGTGCCCATGTCGAAGGGGAAGTCGGAGCCGAGCAGGACCCGGTCGGCGCCTGCGGCTCGGACCAACTCCCCCAGCACGTACCGGTCATGGACGAGGGAGTCGAAGTAGAGCCGCTTGAGGTAGCTGCTGGGCAGGTGGGCGCAGTCGGCGCCCGCGTCGGAGCGGGCGGTCCAGGCGTGGTCGGCGCGGCCGATGTGGGTGGGGAGGTAGCCGCCGCCGTGTGCGGCGATCAGCTTCAGGTCCGGGTGGCGGTCCAGGACCCCGGAGAAGATCAGGTGGGAGAGGGCGACGGCGTTCTCGGTGGGCTGGCCGACGGTGTTGGACAGGTACCACCGGTCCAGGCGCTCGTCGAGGGTGCAGCCGAACGGGTGCAGGAAGAGGATCGCGCCCGTCGCGGCGGCCCGGGCCCAGAAGGGCTCGTACGCCGGGTCGGACAGTTCCCGGCCCGGGGCGTGGGAGGAGATCTCGACGCCCAACAGGCCCTGCTCCAGAGCGTGTTCGAGGGCGCGGACAGCCTGCTCCGGGTGCTGTAGGGGTGCGAGGCCGAGCCCGTGCAGCCGGTCGGGTGCCTGGGCACAGTGCGCGGCCGTCGCCTCGCCCGCCAGCCGGTACACCTTCTCGGCCGTGTCCTCGTCCGCCCAGTAGTGGTAGTGCGAGGGGGACGGGCTGACGAGCTGGACGTCCACGCCCTGCGCGTCCATCGCGGCCAGCCGTACGGTGACGTCGGTCAGCTTCGGGATGCGCTCGCGCACCATCGGGCCGTTGACGGCGAGGGCGGCGGGGCCGTTGCGGCGGGCGTCCAGCGCCCTGGCCTCGACCAGGCCTGGGTGGTCGGCCACCAGGGCTTCCACCTCGGGCAGCAGGACGTGCGCGTGCACGTCGATCGTGGGTGTCGTCACGGCAGTTCCTTGAGCAGGGTCATCGTGCGGCCGATGAGGCCGGGTACGTCGGCGTCTCGTACGCCGTCGAGCTGCCACTGCCCGAGCTGCACGGACGCCTCGACGACGGTCCGCACGCGCGTGATGCGCCGCTCGTAGAACGCCTGGAACAGTTGGTCGCCCCAGTCCTGTCCGCCGGTGAGCAGCTCGGCGAACACGGAGGCGTCCTCCAGCGACATGGCCGCGCCCTGGGCCAGGGTGGGCGGGCAGCAGTGGGCGGCGTCGCCGATCACGACCACCCGGCCGCGGTGCCAGGACCCTTCCACCAGCAACCGGTTGAACCAGGTGTAGTTGACTGTCGCGGGGTCGGTGATGTGGGTGGCGATCTCGGTCCAGGCGCCGCCGTAACGCTGCGCGAGGCGCCGCATCTCGTCCGCGTACGACTCGGGCGGGATCGAGGAGCGGTCGCCCCGGCACGCCTCGACGACGTACGCGTAGAGGGTCGTCTCGCTGGTAGGGGTGTAGCCGGCGATGTAGGCCGGGCCGCCGAAGGTGAGGTCCGAGCGTGTGACGCTCTCGGGGCGCGGGGCGGGGGTGCGCCAGATCGCCATGCCGGTGGGCTCGGGTCTGTCGGTGATGCCGATCGCGGCGCGGGTTGCGGAGTGGAGGCCGTCGGCCGCGATCACCAGGTCGTAGTGGCCGGTGGTGTCGTCGCTGAAGCGCACCGTGACGCCGTCGGCGTCCTGTTCCTGGATGTCCGCGGTGATGCCCAGGCGCACGGTGGCGCCGGACGCGCGGACCGCGTCGATGAGGATCTGCTGCAGTTGGGGGCGTCGCAGGCCGAGGGTGGCGGGCAGGTCGTCGCCGCCGGTCTTCAGGTCCTCGGCCTCGTGCAGCAGGGTGCCGTCGGGGGCGGTGACGCCGAGCGAACCGAAGGCGAACCCGGACGCCTGCACCTTCTCCCAGACGCCGAGTTCGCGCAGGACACGCAGGGCGTTGCCCTGGAGGGTGATGCCGGAGCCGGTGGTGGCGTTCCAGTCGGGTCTCGCCTCGATCAGGTCGACGGTGAGACCGGCACTGCGGAGCAGGACGGTCACGGCGTTGCCGGAGGCGCCGCCCCCGATCACGAGGACTCTGCGGGCGTCGGTTGTCCTGGTCATGGGGAACTCCCTTGTTCCGCCGCTCACTTGACGGCTATCGGGTTGACCGGCGAGCCCACGGCTCCGGTGATGGGCAGGGGTGCTGCGGTGAGCCAGAACTCGTACACGCCGTCGTGCGCGCAGTCGTCCGCGAGCGCGTCGGGGTCCCACATCTCGCCGATGAGCAGACCTATGTGGGGGATCGCGACCTGGTGCAGCGGCTGGAAGGCGTGCTCGAACTCGTTCGGGCGGACCTCGAAGCCCCAGGTGTCGGTGGCGATCGCCGCGATCTCGGTGCGGTGCAGCCAGCCGGCCGTGGTGAAGGACAGGCCGGGTGCCGCGCCGCCCGCGTAGTCGCCCCAGCCCTCACGGCGGGCGCGGGCCAGCCGTCCGGTCCGTACGACGACGATGTCGCCGCGGCCGACGCTCACCCCGTGGGCCCCGGCGGTGGCGGTCAGGTGCTCCTCGGTGATGGCGAACCCGTCGGGCAGCTCCCCGTCCGTGCCCACCACCCGGCCCACGTCCAGCAGCACCCCGCGTCCGGCGACGTACGGTGCCATGTGCTCGATGCCGGTGACCAGGTCGCCGTCGGAGGTGACGACCTTCTCGGCCCGCCGCCCGTTCCAGGCCCTGCCGTGGTCGAAGATGTGGCCGAGCCCGTCCCACTGGGTGGAGCACTGCAACGGCATCGCGATCACGTCGTCGGCGCCGCCGATGCCGTGCGGGAAGCCCTGGTTGCCGAGGGCCGCGTCCGTGCCGGTGTCCAGCATGGTGTGCACCGGGTTGGTGCGGCGCCGCCAGCCCTTCTGCGGGCCGTTCATGTCGAAGCTCTGCGAGAGCGAGAAACTCACGCCCCGCCGCACGAGAGCAGCGCCCTCCCGCCGCTTGGCCTCGTCGAGGAGGTTGAGGGTGCCGAGCACGTCGTCCTCACCCCAACGCCCCCAGTTCGAGCAGGCCTTGGCGGACTCGGCGATCGCGCCCTCGGGGTCGTGCCGGTCCCGGATCACAAGGCCTCCTCCGCGACACATCGGGTGCGCTGGGCGCCCAGCCCGGTGATCGAGCCGTCCATCACGTCGCCGGCCTGCAGCAGCCGTCCCCAGTGCATGCCGTTGCCGGCCGGGGAACCCGTCAACACGAGGTCACCGGGGAGGAGCCGGGCCGTCCGTGAGGCGTACGACACGATCCGCGCGACGCCGAAGAGCATGTCCTTGGTGGACTCGTCCTGCATGGTCTCGCCGTTCAGCTTCAGTGTGACCCGCAGATCGCCGGGGTCCGCGACCGAGCCGGTGGGCACGATCCACGGGCCGAGCGGGGTGAACCCGGGCGCGTTCTTGCTGCGCAGCCAGTCGGTGCCGATCGCCTTCATATCCCGCCGGAAGACGGTGGCGCGGTCGGTCAGGTCGTTGGCGATCGTGTACCCGGCGACGTGGTCCATGGCCTCCTCGACGGACACCCGGTAGGCGGGCCGGGAGATCACGGCCGCCAACTCCAGCTCCCAGTCCGGCTGTTCGGCCCAGGAAGGCAGGCAGACATCGTCGTACGGTCCCGTGATCGCGCTCGGCAGACCGATGAACACGTACGGCAGGTCCTCGGCCGCCCTGCGGTCCATGACCGCGGCGATCTCCGCCCGTGCCTCCTCGACCGTGCGGGGATCGTCGGGCGAGCGGTGGGCGACCTCCAGGTCGATGACGTGCTGCCGGTAGTTGGCGCCGGACTGGAAGATCTGGCGGGGCTCGACGGGTGCGTGCACATGCAGCCCGTCGAGCGGTTGCCAGGCGTCACCGGTCGCGTCCGCCGCCAGGGCCCGCAGGCGAGGCAGCTCCTCGTCCCAGCGTTCGAGGATCCCCCGGGTCGTCAGGGCGGGCTCTTCGAGGGCCGTACGAAGGTCCAGCACGCGCCTTTCGGGGACCACCAGGCCGGGGAAAGGTGCCTGGTCAGGGGTTGAGAGCGTGCCGAGGGCGAATGAGCCGGCGAAGGGCGCGAAAGGGGCAGCGGGTTTCACGGGCGTGTCCTCCAGATTGCGGTGCGACTAATCTGGCGCCGCCCCACCTAATCTGGGAAATCGATTCTTTTGATGTTGATCATCCGTCGCGTGAATAGGGCTGCCTCTGGCCGCCTCGAACTGGAGGCGTCGTGTCCCTGTCCGGCCTGGATCTGAATCTCGTCCTGTCCCTCCGGGCTCTGCTGGAGGAACGCAACGTCACCCGCGCAGGACAGCGCATCGGGCTCAGCCAGCCCGCGATGAGCGCGGCCCTGGCTCGTCTGCGCCGCCACTTCGATGACGAGCTGCTCTCCCGCGTCGGCGGACAGTACGAGCTGACCGCTCTCGGCCTCGCCCTGCTCGATCGCACGGCCACCGCCTGCGACCTGCTGGATCGGGTCTTCAGCAGCCGGGCCGAATTCCTGCCGGGCAGCGAGGAGCACGAGTTCACCCTGCTCTCCTCGGACTACGCCGTGGCCGTGTTCGGTGCCGAACTCGCCCGTACGGTGCACGCCGAGGCACCGGGTGTACGGCTGCGCTTCCAGCGGACGCCGCCCGATGTCACCGAGGACACCGCGACGCTGCTCAGCACGGCTGACGGCCTGCTGATGCCGCACGGTGTCATCAGCGGATTCCCCGCCGTCGAGCTGTTCACCGACCGGTGGGCCTTCCTCGTCGCCGAGACCAATGACGAGGTCGGCGACCGGCTGACCATGGACGACCTGGCACGGCTGCCCTGGGTCATCTACCAGCGCACCTACGACGCCCCGGCCGCCCGGCAGCTGAGCATGCTGGGCATCGACCCCCACGTCGAGGTCTTCGTCGACAGCTTCCAGGCCCTCCCCTTCCTGGTCGCCGGCACCCACCGGATCGCCCTGGTGCAACAGCGCCTGGCCGAGCAGCTGAGCGGGGTGGCCGCCGTACGCATCATGGCACCGCCCTACGAGGCCGTGCCGCTGCAGGAAGCACTGTGGTGGCACCCCGTCCACACCCACGACGCCGCCCACATCTGGCTGCGCGAGACCGCCGCCCGCGTGGGAGCGGAGCTGACCTCGTCCGTGCCCGGCCGTATCGCCGCAGCAGCGAGGACGAGGCCCACGTCCGGCTGAAGGAGCAGATCGGTGCGTCGACCCCACAGCATCCATGACATGGATGATCGGCATCCTCGATCTCGATCGGGCAAGGGCTAGGCAGGACCTGCGCGGTACCCCATAGTCGTCTCAACCCGGCACCGGAGCCGCACCACCCACCGCTGCCGGGCCGGCGCAGGCGCCCGGCAACCGGGCCCTTCGCGACGCCACGGCAGTCAGCGGCGCCCCACGCTCCGCCCCGGCTCCGCGCTCCGGGCGGCCCACCCACGTGGCCGCGCCTCCCCATCACCGTTCCCACTACGCCCGGTGGAGTTCCCGCATGCCTGCACCCGTGCCCCCGTCCCCGTCACCCGCAGCCGTCGAGGGCCACCCCTCCGAGGAGGCCGTGTCCGGCCCCGGTCACCGGCTTCGCATCACGCTGCTGATGGCGGGCAGCTGTCTGCCCATCCTCGGCGCCGTCCTCATCGCTCCCGTCCTGCCGCAGATGCAGGACCACTTCGCCGACGTGGCGGGCGTGGACGCGCTGGTCCCGATGGCCCTGACCGTCCCGGCTCTTTCCCTGGCCCTGCTGGCCCCCTTCGCCGGCGTCATCGTCGACAAGGTCGGCCGCAAACGCCTGCTCGTCATCGCCACCGTGCTGTACGCGTTCCTCGGCACCGCCCCGCTGTGGCTGGACTCCCTCGGCGCGATCGTCGCCAGCCGCGCCCTCGTCGGCGTCGTCGAGGCCGCCATCATGACCTGCTGCACCACTCTGATCGCCGACTACTACTCCGGCAAGCAACGCGACCGCTATCTCGCCCTGCAGACGATGTGCGCCGCGATCTCCGCGACGGCCTTCATCCTCCTGGGCGGCGCCGCCGGGTCGGCCGGCTGGCGCACACCGTTCTGGGCCTACGCCGTGGCCCTGCTCCTCGCCCCCGCCATGGCCGCCTTCCTGCCCAAGCCCGGGCCGGCCGACCGCACGGACGAGTCCGCCACCACCGCAGCGCCGGTCAAGCGGCCCTTCCCCTGGCGGCCCCTGGCCGGGACGTGCGCGCTGACCCTCTTCGGCGCCGTCCTCTTCTACACCGTGCAGGTCGAGCTGTCCTTCCTCCTGGACGACAGGGGCGTGACCGACTCGGGCATGATCGGACTGGCCATCGCCATCTGCAACGCGGCAGTCGTGATCGGCGCCGTCGTCTTCACCAGGTCCGGCCGCAGTCAACAGGCCTGGCTGCCCATCGCCTTCGGCCTGTGTGCCCTCGGCCTCGGGGTGATCTGGCTCGCCCCCAACGCCGTCGTCCTCACCATCGGCGGCATGATCACCTTGTTCGGCGGCGGAATCATGCTGCCGAGCCTGCTCACGCTGGCGATGTCCAAGCTCGACTACGCCGACCGCGGCCGCGGCACCGGCCTGTGGACCGGCTTCTTCTTCCTGGGCCAGTTCATCTGCCCGCTCGTGGTCCTCGCCGTCACCCCCGCCGTCGGCAGCACGGCGAACGCCATGGGTGTCCTCGCCGCCGCCGCTGCGGTCGGCGCCGCCGGACTCGCCCGCTCCGCCCGTCTGCGCCGGACGGCGGCCTCCCCGGAACCGATCGAGCAACTGGCGGGCTGACCTGCTGGACCCACTCCAAGAACCACACACGAGATCGGCATCGCGGAGCTGCTCCCCTCCCCCGCGATGCCGATCGCCTCTGTCACACACCTCTGTCGCACACACCTCTGACACTCACCTCCGTCACACAGCCCTGGAGAAGCGTGCTGAACCTGATCGCCGCCATCCGCCGCAAGCCGGGAATGACCCACCAGGCGTTCCTGCACTACCTGCACTACCTGCAGCATGTGCACGGATCCTTGGCCACAGCGAACCCACTTCGCATCGGGCGATACATCCAGAACCACGTGTTCGACGCAGCGTTCGGCACCGATCGGGACCCGACCCACCTGACCGACTTCGGCCGGGACTCCGTCACCGAGCTGCACTTCGAGAGCATGGAGGCGCCGGCCGCCACGATGTCCGACCCGTACTCGCGCGAGGTCGTCGGCCCCGACGGCGCCCATTTCAACGATGCTGGGACAGGAAGCGCCGCACGCCAAGGCGTTGCACGGTTGCGTCCAGCACCGCCAAGTACCGGGCGCCGAGCAGCTCCTGAGCCATTTCGGCGGTCGGGACCAGCATGTGTACGAAGGAGTCGCCGCCCTGTACTGCGACTCCGCGGACGACGCACTGGCCCACTTCCCCGCCTACGAGTGGTCATTGCGGGAGCATTCCGCCAAGGCCGGAGGTTTCCACGACCCGTCCCGATCGTTCGTCCTCTACAGCCGCGAGGTCACCGTTCTCGCAAGGTGACGCCGGCAGCCCCCTCGTCGGTGGTCCAACGCTGCGACCTGCGGAGCCGGTCCTGCGGGACGGGCTCCAGGAGGATGACCGCCCCCTCGGCCCGGCGAACGGGCGTCACGGCGACTCCGGGCTCGGCGACAAGGGTGAGGAGGCCGTCGGCCGCAAGGTCGTACCGCGTGTCGCCGGACTCCTCTCCTTCCGCGCCCTGCGGATCGGTGCACGGTCGCAGGGCGACGGTGCCCTGCGGTTCGGCGTTCAGACACAGTTCGGGGGCCGCCTGGTTCCGCAGTCGTCCCCCTTCTTCCAACAGCCACATCTGCGTTGCCGATTCCGCGCACCGCGCCGTCACCGCGGGGGCGCCCACCACCTCCGCCGCGGCGCGCAGGTCGAGGCACAGCCCCGTCCTCACGTTGCGCAGCCGCGTGACCAGGCCCTCGTCGGCACCGGGGGCCGAAGACGCGCTGGGCGAGCCGGGAGCGGCGGACGGGGCGGCGGACGGCGCGGCAGAGCCGGACGGGCTCCCGGTCGGCCCGGGCACCGAACTGCCCACCGCCTCGCTGTCGTCCTCGGTTCCGCTGAGGGCCATGGGAGACGCCGCGATCACCCCGCACAGCACCACACCCACGGCGATCAGCAGCGGCCGGCGGCGGCGCCGCTGTTCGGGATCGCCCGTGGACGTCGGCCGGGTCTCCGCGTCCGCGGGCTGTGGGGCGGGCTCCGAACGCGCGCGGGCCGACGCGATCGCCCGGCGGGCGGGCCGGGACGCGAGGTAGTCCGCCGCACGAAATCCCAGCACGGCCTCCGCGAGCAGCGCGGGCAGCCGGTCCGGGGACTGGTCCAGCTGGTCCACCGCAGCCCCGCAGTAGGCGCACCCGTCGAGGTGATCTCGCACCTCCGCCATCATCTCGTCGGATCCTCGGCGGGCGTGGACGTCGATGAGCCGGTTGAGGCGGCGGCAGCGCTCGTCGGGCGCGAGGTCGAGGTGGACCCGCACGCACTCGTCGCGCAGCAGCGTCCGGGCGCGCTCGGGATTCAGCAGGGAGGGTTCGGCCTCGAGCAGGGGTGCCACCGCCTCGATGCCCTCGGCCTCGACCACGGTGTGCCACAGCAGTACCTGAGCGCGGTCCGGCAGGTTCCGTAAAGCGCGCAGGACCAGGCTTCTGGCACCGCTCCCGCGGTCCGTGCCGGACACCGCCCGGCCCACGTCGCCGGTCGGGCCGTCGCGCAGGTCCGGGTGGAGGGACGAACGCCTGTCGTCCGCGTTCCACTCCCGCGCGGCCGCATGGACCGCCGCGAGCAGCCGCGGCCGCCACGGGAAGTCGGCGGCGGCATGCGACGCCGCGTCCTCATAGATGTTCCGGAAGGCCTGCCCGGCCAGCCGCTCCGCGGCGCCCCGGCTCGGCTCCGTGCAGAGCGCCGCGTAGTCCAGGACGGATCGGCCGTGCAGCGTCAGCAGCTCACCGGCCGAAGGCGCCGCGCCCGCGTGTTCCTCCTCCATGGGATCGGAACGCTCGAATTCCATGGGCTCGGAGTACTTGAAGACGAAGTCCTCTCCGGGCATCACGCGCTCTCCTCCGCGAAACGGAGCTTCCACCACGGGAGCACCATCCATGAATCCGGTCCCCTCCCTGCTTCCGTACGGTCGATACGGCCGACCGCGGTTCCGCGCTCAACGCCCGAGCCGGATGGTCGCGGTCACGCGGCATCGATGAGGAGTACGTCCCGAACGGTTACACGGTTCACCCACGGGCGTCGCCATCGGCCGTCGGACCGTTTCGGGCAGCCCGGCCCTGTCGACAGGGCCGGGCCATGGCCGCCGTCGGGGACGGGCCACGTCTCAAGGGCGATGGCACTCGGGCCGACGGCCTCGTCCGCGTCAGGCTCCCAGCGCCGCGAGCACCACGGACTTGGCCTCCTCCTGGATCCGGCTCAGGTGGTCCGGGCCGAGGAACGACTCCGCATAGATCTTGTAGACGTCCTCGGTGCCCGAAGGGCGGGCCGCGAACCAGGCGTTGTCGGTGACGACCTTGATGCCGCCGAGGGCGGCGCCGTTGCCCGGGGCCTCGGTGAGGACCGTGGTGACCGGCTCACCGGCAAGGGTGTCGGCGGTGACCTGGCGCGGGGAGAGCTTGGCGAGCAGCGCCTTCTCCTCGCGGGAGGCGGGGGCGTCGACGCGCGCGTAGGCGGGGGCACCGAAGCGGTCGGTGAGCTGCGCGTAGTGTTGCGACGGGGTCCTGCCCGTGACCGCCGTGATCTCGGAGGCGAGCAGGGCCAGGATGATGCCGTCCTTGTCGGTGGTCCACACCGAGCCGTCTCGGCGCAGGAAGGACGCGCCGGCCGATTCCTCGCCGCCGAAGCCGAGCGTTCCGTCGGACAGGCCGTCCACGAACCACTTGAATCCGACCGGGACTTCGACCAACTGCCGGCCGACATCCGCCGCGACCCGGTCGATCATGCCGGACGACACCAGGGTCTTGCCGATCCCGGCGCCCGCGGGCCACCGCTCCCGGTGCGAGAACAGGTACGAGATCGCCACGGCCAGATAGTGGTTGGGGTTCATCAGGCCCCCGTCCGGCGTGACGATGCCGTGGCGGTCGGCGTCGGCGTCGTTGCCGGTGGCGATGTCGAACCGGTCGCGCTGCTCGATGAGCGAGGCCATGGCGTACGGCGAGGAGCAGTCCATGCGGATCTTGCCGTCCCAGTCCAGCGTCATGAAGCGCCAGGTGGGGTCGGTGAGCGGGTTCACCACCGTCAGGTCGAGCCGGTGCTGTTCGGCGATCCGGCCCCAGTAGGCGACCGACGCGCCGCCCAGCGGATCGGCGCCGATGCGGACACCGGCGGACCGGATCGCTTCCAGGTCCAGCACGTTGGGCAGGTCGGCCACATAGGCGCCGAGGAAGTCGTGGCGGCCGGTGCCGGGCGCGGCCAGGGCGCGGGTGTACGGGATGCGCCGTACGTCCTTCAGGCCGGCCGTGATGATCTCGTTGGCGCGGTCCTGGATCCAGGAGGTCGCATCGGAACCTGCCGGTCCGCCGCTCGGCGGGTTGTACTTGAAGCCGCCGTCGGCGGGCGGGTTGTGCGAGGGGGTGACCACCACGCCGTCGGCGAGGCCGGACGTACGACCTCGATTGTGGGTGAGGATGGCGTGCGAGACCGCCGGGGTGGGCGTGTAGCCGTCGGTCTGGTCGATGAGGACGCTCACGTCGTTGGCGGCGAACACCTCCAGTGCCGTGATCCGCGCGGGCTCGGACAGGGCGTGGGTGTCGGCGCCGAGGAAGAGAGGGCCGTCGGTGCCCTGGGCGGTGCGGTACTCACAGATGGCCTGACTGGTGGCCGCGATGTGGTCCTCGTTGAACGCCGCCGCGAAGGACGAGCCGCGGTGCCCCGAGGTACCGAACGCCACCCGCTGCCCCGGCTCGGCCGGGTCGGGGTGCAACGCGTAGTACGCCGTGACCAGGCGGGCCACATCGATGAGGTCCTCGGGCCCGGCGACCTGGCCCGCACGCGCGTCCTGCATTTCCCCGCTCCTCCGCTCGACCGCTGAGTACGGTCCTCATTCTCCCCTGCCCGACCATCCGGAACGCACGCGCACCGGGTGGCCGTTGTGGCAGGCGTCCGGCCGGTGTGACGGGCAGGTCGGCGAGCGGAGGTCTCGCACAGGTCGGGCAGTCGGTCGGGAAGCAATGACCGTCTTCGCGGGCACGGCTCGACCCTGGATCCCGGAAGCCGCCGGACATCGGGATCCAGCCTCGCCGGACAGGCAGACCGGGCCCGACCCACCCGGCGGTCGCCACCCGGACTGCTCCCAGCGGAAGGCCGCCAGGACCTCGACGCAGTCGCGTCCTCCGGTCACGGTCGCGGGTGCCGTGTCCACCGGTCGGTGGCGTCGGGCGTGTACGTGCTCGGCGCGGTCTGGCACGAGGGTCACTCAGTGCCCACGGGATGTCAACGGGTGTGCAGGGATGAAAGCCCCGTGGAGCAAGATTTTTTGGGGCTTATCATCTTGTTTGCCACATTTAACCGCACTAGACATGGGATGTCCCACCATTCCCATCCGGTCAAGTCGCATCACAGACCGGCCATAATTGATGGGATGGATTTGATCTCCCGCAGGTCACTCCTGATGTGGAAGTGCACTTTAAATCGGGATCAACAGGCAAAACAGACTAAGGGCTGGACAGTCCCGCGATCGCGGCCTATATATACATCCCATGTCTCCTCGGCGGCGCCACACAGTCGTCGCCCATGCGAAACCTCTCCCGCTACGGGACCAGCGTGAGGACACACCGATGAGAGTCAGAACCGCCCTCTGTTCCGCCGCCTCCGCCCTCTCCGCCCTGGCCCTGCTCACCGCCTGCGGCGGCTCCGGCAGCACCACCGCGTCGAGCAGCGACAAACCGCTGATCGGCGTCGACTACCCGCGTTCCGACACCGACTTCTGGAACTCGTACATCAAGTACACGCCGGAGTACGCCAAGGAACTCGGCCTCTCCCTCAAGACCACCAACTCGCAGAACGACGTCGCGAAGCTGACCGCCAACGCGCAGACTTTCATCAGCCAGGGCGTCAAGGGCCTCGCGATGGCCCCTCAGGACACCGCCGCCATCGCCCCGACGCTGGCGCAGCTGGAGGCCAAGAAGATCCCCGTCGTCACCGTCGACACCCGCCCCGACAGCGGCAACGTCTACATGGTCGTACGCGCCGACAACCGCGCGTACGGCGAGAAGGCGTGCCAGTACCTCGGCACCAAGCTGGGCGGCAAGGGCAAGGTCGTCATGCTCCAGGGCGGCCTCGACTCCATCAACGGCCGTGACCGAACCGATGCGTTCAACGAGTGCATGAAGAAGGACTACCCGGACATCAAGGTGTTCGGTGAGGCCACCAACTGGGACGGCGCCGTCGCCGCACAGAAGCTCCAGACGGACCTCACCGCCAACCCGGACATCAAGGGCATCTACATGCAGTCCAGCTTCGCCCTGTCCGGCACCCTCCAGGTCCTCAAGCAGAAGGGCCTGCTGGTCGACCCGAAGGACAAGAAGCACGTGTTCGTCGTGTCCAACGACGGCATCCCCGAGGAGCTCAAGTCGATCGCGGAGGGGAAGATCGACGCCACCGTCTCCCAGCCGGCGGACCTCTACGCCAAGTACGCCCTGTACTACCTGAAGGCCGCGATCGACGGGAAGACGTTCAAGCCCGGCAAGACCGACCACGGCAGCACCATCGTCCAGGTCCGCGAGGGACTGCTGGAGGACCAGCTCTCCGCCCCGCTCGTCACCGCCGACGGCGGCACCTACGGCGGTGTGCCCAGCCTGAAGAGCGACGACACGTCCCTGTGGGGCAACAACCTCGGCTGACGGATCGCCTGACGACGCGACGGCTCACGAAAACAAGGCGGTTGAGATGAGCGACGGGGAGCGAACAGTCACCCCCGCGCCCGCCCCGGCGGACGACGGACGGGCGCCGGCGGGCCCGGCCGTCGTCGAGGCGACGGGCATAGTCAAACGATTCGGTCCGACGGTGGCCCTGAACGGCGCCCGGATCACCATCAGGCCCGGCGAGACCCACGCGCTCGTCGGCCGCAACGGGGCCGGCAAGTCGACGCTGGTGTCCGTCCTCACCGGACTTCAGGCCCCTGATGAGGGAACGGTCACGTTCGGCGGGGCCCCGGCCCCCCGACTGTCGGACCGCGACGCCTGGCGGCAGCGGGTGGCCTGCGTCTACCAGAAGTCGACGATCATCCCCACGCTGACCGTCGCCGAGAACCTCTTCCTCAACCGCCACGATCACGGCCGGCACCGGCTGATCAGCTGGCAGGGGGTACGTGGCCGGGCTCAGGAACTGCTGTCGACGTGGTCGGTGGACGTGGATCCGCAGTCACCGGCCGGCGATCTCAGCGTGGAGCAGCGGCAGTTCGTCGAGATCGCCCGCGCACTGTCCTTCGGCGCCCGCTTCATCATCCTCGACGAGCCGACCGCCCAGCTCGACGGTGCGGCGATCAACCGGCTCTTCGACCGCATCCGCGACCTGCAGCGCCAGGGCGTGACCTTCCTGTTCATCAGTCACCACATCCAGGAGATCTACGAGATCTGCGACATGGTGACGGTGTTCCGGGACGCCCGGCACATCCTGACCGCGCCGGTCACCGAACTCCCCCGCACCGAACTCGTCGCCGCCATGACCGGCGAGGCGGCGGCCGGCCACCGTCAGGAACGGGCGAGTTCGCTGAACTCCGCCGCGACGGCGGCCCTGAACATCAGCGACCTGAACGGCGACACCTACGGCGGCGTCACCTTCCGGGTGGGCGCCGGGGAGATCGTCGGCCTCGCGGGGGCGGCCGGCAGCGGCCGCACCGAGGTCGCCGAGACCGTCGTGGGGCTGCGGGCCGCCGACGGCGGCCGGGTCGAGATCGCCGGAACGCGTCCCCGGCCGGGAAGCGTCCCCGCCGCGCTCGCCGCGGGCGCCGGGTTCGTGCCCCAGGACCGGCACCACCAGGGCTTCGTCCCCGACATGTCGATCGCGGACAACGCCACGCTGTCCGTACCCCACCGACTCGGACACAACGGGTTCCTCAGCGGCCGCACCCGGGACCGGCTCGCCGAGGGACTGATCGAGAACCTGGCGATCAAGACACCCGGCCCCGAGCTGCCCGTCTCCTCCCTGTCCGGGGGCAACCAGCAGAAGGTCGTCATGGCCCGCGCCCTCGCCGACCACCCCCGGCTGCTGGTCCTGATCAACCCGACCGCGGGCGTGGACGTGCGCTCCAAGGAGTTCCTCCTCGGCAAGGTCGAGGAGACCGCGGAGAGCGGAACCGGAGTGCTCATCGCCTCCGACGAACTCGACGACCTGCGCATGTGCGACCGGGTCCTGGTGATGTTCCAGGGCCGAGTGACCTCGGAGATCGCCCGCGGCTGGCACGACCACGACCTCGTGGCCGCGATGGAAGGAGTGGACCTCAATGCCTGAAACCGTCCTCGCGGACACGCCCAGGGCCACCGAGCCCGGGGCCAAGGGGACCGCGCTGCTCGGCGGCCGCATACCCCTGGCCCGGCTGCGCGACCTCGCGCTGGTCCCCGCGATCGTGGTCATCGCGATCGTCGGCCAGATCGTCAACCCGATCTTCCTGCAGGGCGACAACCTCATCAACGTCCTGCAGACCATGTCCGAGATCGCCCTGCTGGTCCTCGCCCAGACGATGATCCTGATCGTCAAGAAGATGGACCTGTCGCTGGAGTCCACCATGGGCCTCGCACCCGGCGTCGCGGCCTGGCTGGTCGTACCGACCGGCGCCGGACACGGCCTCGGGCTCCTCCCCGGCGCCTGGGCGATCCCCCTCACCCTCGCCGTGGGCGCACTCATCGGCGTGGTCAACGCCCTGCTGATCATCCGCTTCGGCCTGAACGGCTTCATCGTCACCCTCGGCATGCTGATCGTGCTGCGCGGCGTCCTGACCGGCATCTCCGGCGGCCAGACCTTCTTCCAGCTACCGGAGTCGATGCTCTACCTGGGCACGGCCCAGTGGTTCGGGATGCCCGCCTCCATCTGGCTCTGTCTCACCCTGTTCGCCGTCGCCGTCGTCGTCCTCGGCTGGACCAGCTTCGGCCGCTCGCTGTACGCCATCGGCGGCAACGTCGACGCGGCGAAGGCGGCCGGTATCCGCACCGACCGGGTGCTGTGGATCGTCATCGTCACCGGCAGCCTGCTCGCCGCCCTCGCCGGACTGCTGCTGTCCGGGCGGCTCGCGTCCGTCGCCTCCGCCCAGGGCAACGGCTACATCTTCACCGTCTTCGCCGCGGCCGTCATCGGCGGCATCAGCCTCAACGGTGGCAAGGGCACCATGTTCGGTGCCTTCAGCGGCATCCTGCTGCTCTTCATGATCCAGAACGTGCTCACCCTGGCCGGCGTCCCCGCCCAGTGGATCGGCGCCCTCAACGGCCTGATCATCCTGGTCGCACTGATGCTCTCGCGTATCACGGGCGGCAAGGTCCAGGAGTGACTCCGGACGGCCGTCACGGACACACCGTGCCGGCGCGGCCACCGGACCCCGTTCCTCCTCCCCCCCCATCTCGTCGCAGGGGCTGTTCGCCCCCTGCTCGCACAGGAGTTGCCATGTCGTCCTCTGAATCCGCCTCCGCCCGCATCACCGCCCTGGACGTCCTCGACGTACGTTTCCCCACGTCCGAACACCTGGACGGTTCGGACGCGATGAACCCCGAACCCGACTACTCGGCCGCCTACGTCGTCCTGCGCACCGACGCCGGCGACGGACTGGAGGGCCACGCCCTGGCCTTCACCACCGGCCGCGGCAACGACGTCCAGGCCGCCGCCATCGCGGCCCTCGCCCCCCACGTGATCGGCCTGTCCGTCGACGAGGTCTGCGACGACCTCGGCGGGTTCTCCCGCTCCCTGGTCCACGATCCGCAACTGCGGTGGCTGGGACCGGAGAAGGGCGTCATCCACATGGCCACGGGCGCGGTCGTCAACGCGGCCTGGGACCTCGCCGCCAAGCGCGCCGACAAGCCCGTCTGGCGTTTCCTCGCCGAGATGTCACCCGAGGAACTGGTCGCCCAGGTCGACTTCCGCTGGCTGTCCGACGCCCTCACCCCCGACGAGGCGCGGGACATCCTGCGCCGCGCCGAACCGGGCCGCGAGGAGCGCGTCACGCGTCTGCTGGAGCGCGGTTACCCCGCCTACACCACCACCCCCGGCTGGCTCGGCTACTCCGACGAGAAGCTCTCCCGCCTCGCCCGTGAGGCCGTCGCGGACGGCTTCACCCAGATCAAGCTGAAGGTCGGCGCGTCCCTGGAGGACGACGTACGGCGGATGCGCACCGCCCGCGAGACCGTCGGCGACTCCATCCGCATCGCTGTGGACGCCAACCAGAGATGGGACGTCCAGCCCGCCATCGACTGGATGCGTGCCCTCGCCCCCTACGACCCGTACTGGATCGAGGAGCCCACCTCCCCCGACGACATCCTCGGCCACGCCGCCGTCCGCAGGGCCCTGACCCCCATCAAGGTCGCCACCGGCGAGCACATCGCCAACCGGGTCGTCTTCAAGCAGCTTCTCCAGGCCGGTGCGGTGGACATCGTGCAGATCGACTCGGCCCGGGTCGGCGGCGTCAACGAGAACCTCGCGATCCTGCTGCTCGCCGCGAAGTTCGGGGTGCCGGTCTGCCCCCACGCGGGCGGGGTCGGCCTGTGCGAGATGGTCCAGCACCTGTCGATGTTCGACTACGTCGCCGTGTCCGGCACCGTCGAGGACCGTGTCATCGAGTACGTCGACCACCTGCACGAGCACTTCGTCGACCCGGTGCGTATCACCGACGGCCACTACCTCGCGCCCACGCTGCCCGGTCTGAGCGCGGAGATGCACGCCGAGTCCCTGAAGGAGTACACGTACCCCGACGGCCCGGTCTGGTCCTCCCGTGTCTGACAAGCGGCCGGTGGTGGACGCCCATCACCATGTGTGGAACCTCGACCACCGCCCCCAGCCCTGGCTGGACGAGCCCGGCCACGAACCCATCCGCCGGACCTTCGACACCGACGACCTGCGATCGGCCGCGACCCGGTCGATCGCCGGACGGCACCTGGCCGGCTCTGTGGTCGTCCAGTGTGTGGCATCCCTACCGGAGACCCGCGACCTGCTCGTCCTGGCCGACAAGGACCCCTTGGTCGGCGCGGTCGTCGGCTGGGTGGACCTGACCAGTCTCGCCATCAGCGAGATCCTCGACGAACTGTGCGCGGGCCCCGGTGGCTCGTACTTGCGCGCCGTACGACACGTCGTCCAGGACGAGCCGGACCCGGAGTGGCTGCAACGCCCCTCCGTGGAACGGGGGTTGCGGACGGTCAGTGACCACGGGCTCGGATACGACCTCCTGGTCCGGAGCCACCAGCTCGGCCAGGCGGTCCGCCTGGCCGAGCGCCTCCCCGACCTGCCGCTGGTCCTCGACCACGCCGGCAAGCCTTCCATCGCCTCGGGCGAACTCAAGGTCTGGGAGAAGGAGTTGCGGCGACTGGCCAACCGTCCTCAGGTGCGCTGCAAGGTCTCGGGCCTGGTCACGGAGGCCGACCACCGGAAGTGGACGACCGACGACATCCGCCCGGTGTGGGACGTCCTGCTCTCCGCCTTCGGCCCCGACCGACTGATGTTCGGCTCGGACTGGCCGGTCTGTGTCCTGGCCGGCGGCTGGAACCGGTGGGCCACCACCGTCGAGGACCTGCTCCGCGGCTGCTCCGCCGCCGAGACCGAGGCGATCCTCGCCGGCACGGCGACCGACTTCTACCACCTGAACTCACCAGCCCCGAAAGCCCTTTGAGAGGAAGGAGGCGACACCGTGCTTCTGACCGACCTGCTGCACCCCGGGATCCTTCAAGCGCTGGCCGGAGCCGGCCACGGCGCCCGCGTGCTGCTCGCCGACGGCCACTACCCCGCGAGCACCGCCACCGGCGAACGCGCCCGGACCGTCCACCTCAACCTGACCCCCGGCCTGCTGGACGTCACCACCGTGCTCGACGTCCTGCTGAGCGCCCTGCCCATCGAGTCGGCCCAGGTGATGGTGCCACCCGAGGGCGAACCGGAACCGCCCGCCATCGCCGAGTACCGCGCACGTCTGGCACCCGTCCCGGTCGACACGCTCGGCCGCTTCGAGTTCTACGACGCCGCCCGCTCCCCCGACCTGGCACTGACGATCGTCACCGCCGACATCCGCACCTACGCCAACCTGCTGCTGACCATCGGTGTCCGCGCTGAAGGGACCCTGAGAACACGATGACACTCGCCGTCCGTTACATGGCCGCCCGTACGCTGGACACGGCTCCCGCGCGCACCACACCGCCCGGCCCGGGCGAGGTGGAACTGGCCCCCGCCTACGTCGGTATCTGCGGCACCGACCTGCACATCTTCCACGGCGACATGGACACCCGGGTCCACACCCCGGCCGTCCTGGGACACGAAATGTCCGGCCGCATCGTAAGCATCGGCCCGGACGTGGCAGGCTGGGCACCCGGAGACGCCGTCACCGTGATGCCGCTGCGCTGGGACGACACCTGCCCCGCCTGCCGAGCCGGCCACCAACACATCTGCCAGCACCTCGACTTCATCGGCATCGACTCCCCCGGCGCCATGCAACAACGCTGGACCGTCCCCGCCTCCACCCTCATCCGCCTGCCCGACTCCCTCCCCCTGGACCGGGCCGCACTCGTCGAACCCACCGCAGTCGCCGTACACGACACCCGTCGCGCCAAGATCCAGGAAAACGACAAAGCCGTCGTGGTCGGCGGCGGCCCCGTCGGCATCCTCATCGCCCTGGTCGCACGCGCCACCGGAGCCGACGTACGGATCGTGGAGCCGAGCCCCCACCGCCGCCTGCTGGCCGAGGAGTCCGGACTGACCGCCTGGGACCCCGCCGCCCACGACGTACCCGAACTGGTCCGGCAATGGACCAACGACGCCGGCGCCGACGTCGCCTTCGAAGTGTCCGGCGCCGCCGCCGGCATGGACACCGCGGTCGAGGTCCTCGGCGTACGCGGCCGGCTCTGCCTCGTCGCCATCCACCCCCGGCCCCGCGAGATCAACCTGCACCGCTTCTTCTGGCGCGAACTCACCCTCATCGGCGCCCGCCTGTACACCCGGGACGACTTCGAGAAAGCCGTCACCCTGGTGGCGGACGGCACCATCCCCGCCGACCGGCTCATCAGCAAGGTCGTACCCCTCACCGAGGCACCCGCCGCCTTCGAAGCCCTGGAAGCGGGCGGCGACGTGATGAAAATCCTCGTGGACTGCACCGACACCACCGACGACGCCCAGGGAGCCGCCGTATGACCTCCTTCGACCTCACCGGAAAGCTCGCCGTCGTCACCGGCGCAAAGCGCGGCATCGGCCGGGCCATGGCCCGCGCCCTCGCCGAGGCCGGCGCCGACATCATCGGCGTCAGCGCCACACTGGAGACCTCGGGGAGCGCAGTGGAGAAGGACGTCCTCGCCACCGGCCGCACCCTCGAAGCAATCCGCACCGACTTCGCCGACCCCCACGCCGTCCGCGCCCTGGGTGCGGACCTCGCCGCACGCGAACGCCCCGTCGACATCCTCGTCAACAACGCCGGCACCATCCGCCGCGCTCCCGCCGCCCACCACACCGACGCCGACTGGGACCTGGTCCTCCAGGTCAACCTCAACGCCCAATTCGCGCTCACCCGCGCCATCGGCGCAACCATGGTGACCCGCGGCCAAGGAAAGATCATCTTCACCGCATCGCTGCTCAGCTTCCAGGGCGGCATCACCGTCCCCGGCTACACCGCCGCCAAGCACGCCATCACCGGACTCACCAAAGCACTCGCCAACGAATGGGCGCCGCACGGCGTCAACGTCAATGCCATCGCGCCGGGCTACATCGCCACCGACAACACCCAGGCACTGCAGGACGACCCCGCACGCAGCAAAGCCATCCTGGAGCGCATCCCCGCCGGACGCTGGGGCAGCGCGGACGACCTGGCAGGGGCCACCGTGTTCCTCGCCTCGGACGCCGCCGCCTACATCCACGGCACCACTCTCTCCGTCGACGGCGGATGGCTCGGCCGATGACCACGGATCTGGCCAGTGTGCTGGCGGGCGCGCGGATCCTGCCGGTACTGACCGTGCCCGACCCGGCGACGGCCGCTCCGCTGGCCGACGCGCTCGCCACGGGCGGCGCCCGGTGCGCCGAGGTCACCTTCCGCACCCCGGACGCCGAACAGGTGCTCAAGGCGATGGCGGCCCAGGGCGGGCTCGTCGTCGGCGCCGGCACGGTCCTCACCGCAGAGCAGGCCGAGCGGGCCGTGGCGGCCGGGGCCCGCTTCGTCGTCTCACCGGGCTTCGACGTCGGCGTCGTCGCGAAGTGCCGGGAACTGGGCGTGCCGGTGGTGCCGGGTATCGCCACCGCCACCGAGCTGATGAGTGCCCTGCGTGCTGGTGTGGACACGGTCAAGCTCTTCCCGGCCGAACCCCTCGGCGGCCTGCAAACGCTGCGGGCGCTCGCCGCGCCGTTTCCGCGGGCGCGCTTCGTGCCGACCGGCGGGATCGGCGCCGATCTGCTGGCCGGCTACCTCGCCGAGCCGGCGGTCGTCGCCGTCGGCGGCAGCTGGATGGTGACCGCCACGCACCTGGGGCGGGGCGACTACGCGGAGATCCGTCGGCTCACCGCCGAGGCCGTGGAGAGGAGCATGCCGTGACTGATGTGCTGGCGCTCGGCGAGGTGATGCTGCGCTTCGATCCGGGCGAGGGGCGGATCCGCACCACCCGCACCTTCCAGGTCTGGGAAGGCGGCGGCGAGTACAACGTCGTACGCGGACTGCGCCGCTGCTTCGGACTGCGCACAGCCATCGTCACCGCCCTCGCCGACAACGCGGTCGGCCGCCTCGTCGAAGACCTCATCCTCCAAGGCGGCGTCGACACCTCACTCATCCGCTGGGTCCCCGACCACGGCATCGGCCGCACCGCCCGCAACGGCCTCAACTTCGTCGAACGCGGCTACGGCATCCGCGGCGCCCTCGGCGTCAGCGACCGCGCCCACACCGCCGTCTCCCAACTCCGAAAAGGCGACATCGACTGGGACACGATCTTCGCAACCGGACCACGCTGGTTCCACACCGGCGGCATCTTCGCCGGCCTGTCCGACACCACCCCCGACGTCGCCGACGAAGCAATGTCCGCGGCCCGCCGCCACGGCCTCACCGTCTCCTACGACCCCAACTACCGCCCCAGCCTCTGGACCGACCGAGGCGGCGCCGACCACGCCCGCGAAACCGACCTCCGACTCGCCCGCCACGCCGATGTGATCGTCGGCGCTCTGGGTCTGGCCGGCCCACGCCCAGGCGAGAAACAGGTCCCCACCGACGAGGTCGCAGACGCACTCACCGAAGTCGCCGGCCTGGTCCCCTCCGCCAAAGTCCTCGCGACAACCCTGCGCGACGTGCCCTCAGCCGGTGTCAACGACTGGACCGCAGCCGCCTGGTCACCCGAAACCGGATGTCTCACAGGACCCCACATGCCCGGCCTGCACGTCCTGGACCGCATCGGCTCCGGCGACGCCTTCGCCGCCGGACTCATCCACGGCCTGCTCGCCGGCACCTCACTCCAACAAGCCCTCGCCTACGGCACAGCCCACGGCGCCCTCACCATGACCACCCCCGGCGACGTCTCCATGACCTCCCTCACCGAAGTCGAAGCACTCATGAACGACGGCTCAGCCGCCGTCAGACGCTGACCGGTCGACGGGCCGACCGCACCATCCGTACGCCCATGTCCCCTCATGGCTGTAGTCGCCAGGAGCACAGTTGAGGCCTCGCACCGTCGGACGCCGGAAGATCACGAACACCTCTGTCGAACTCACCGAACTCGGCTTCGGGGCCTCCGTCATCGGCAACCTGTACCGGGTCACCCCGGTCGAGGACGCGACCGCCGCGATCGAGGCCGCATGGGAAGCCGGCATCCGTTACTTCGACACGGCCCCGCACTACGGCCTGGGCCTGTCCGAGCTGCGTCTGGGGGCCGCGCTGCGGCAGCGGCCCCGTGCCGAGTACGTCGTCTCCTCGAAAGTGGGACGCCTCCTCGTGCCCAACGAACGCCCGCGGGGCGTCGACAGCGAGGGCTTCGTCGTACGGGACGATCTGCGCAGGCAGTGGGACTTCAGCCGGGACGGGGTCCTGCGGTCCATCGAGGCCACGCTGAGCCGCACGGGCCTGGACCGCCTCGACGTCGTCTACCTGCACGACCCCGACGACCACTGGCAGCAGGCCGCAGACGAAGCCATGCCCGCCCTGGCGGACCTGCGCGACCAAGGAGTCATCGGCGCCATCGGCGCCGGCATGAACCAGTCCGCCATGCTCACCCGCTTCCTGAACGACACCGCCGCCGACGTGGTGATGCTCGCCGGCCGCTACACCCTCCTCGACCAGACCGCCCTCGACGACGTCCTACCCGCCGCACACCGAACAGGCAAGAGCGTGGTCGCCGTCGGAGTGTTCAACTCAGGACTGCTCTCGCACGACCGACCCACCGAAGGAATGACGTACGACTACCAAGCCGCCCCCACCCCTCTGATCGACCGGGCCCGAGCCATCGCCGACGTCTGCGAGCAGCACGGCACCACCCTGCCCACCGCCGCCATCGCCTTCCCCCTCACCCATCCCACTATCATCAACGTCACCCTCGGTATGCGGACTGCGGAACAGGTCGGACGGAACGTGGCGCTCCACCAACAACACCTTCCCGAAGCACTCTGGGACGATCTCCGTGCCCAAGGACTGATCAGGTCGGACACGCCCGGTGGGGGCGGCAGGGCAAGGAGAGCGCAGTGTCTCTGACTGACAGAGCCATCGACCAGATCCGTGAACTGATCCGCACGGGTGCGCTGCCTCCGGGATCGAAGCTCCCCCCGGAACCGGATCTGGCGGCGCAGCTCGGCCTGTCCCGCAACCTCGCGCGTGAGGCGGTCAAGGCACTGGCCGTCGCCCGGGTCCTGGAGGTCCGCCGGGGCGACGGCACCTATGTCACCAGCCTGCAGCCGAGCCTGCTTCTGGAGGGGCTCGGCGGCGCGGTGGAGCTTCTGCAGGGCGACTCGGCCGCCTTGCAGGACCTCATGGAGGTACGCCGACTCCTCGAACCCGTCGCCACCGCGCTGGCCGCCATCCGGATCAACGACGACCAACTGACGGAGGTCAAAAGCCACTTGGACGCCATGCGCGAAGCCCGCGATGACGTCGAACTGCTCAACCGGCACGACGCCGCCTTCCACCGCGCCGTCGTCGCGGCGACGGGCAACGAGACCCTGCTCACCATCCTGGAGGGCGTCTCCGGCCGAACGCTGCGCGCCCGGATCTGGCGCGGCCTGGTCGACGACGAGGCCGCGGGCCGGACCCTCGCCGAGCACGAGGCGATCTACTCGGCCCTCGTCACCCGCGACTCCGCCCTCAGTCAGGCCGCAGCGCTACTGCACGTGAGCAACACCGAACAGGCGCTGAGGGAACACCTTCGCTCCAACCAGCCCCTCTCCTACGGAGCACCGGCACAGAAGTGACGAGCGGCGTCACTCGCATGCTCGCGGCGCAGACCAGCCGTGCCGAGTCCGCGAGCGACGCCGTCGTCGTTGGACTCGGATCGTGGTCGTGGGTCCCGAAGGCGAGGTGGAGAGGGGCTCCGCCGGGAGCTTCTGCCACACCTGGGCCGCGGCGTACGGGGCGTCGCGCGTCTGCGGCAGAACCGGGCCGATGGGCAGGGAGCGTTCCGGCGCCCGCGCCACCCGCCCGGTGTCGGCGTCGTCGGCGGTCGACGTGTGCTCGATGTCGAGCATCGTGCCGCCTGCGCGGTTGACCAGGCGGAACGTGCCGGCGAGCAGGCCGACGGTGAGGGTCGTCCTAGTCCCGGCGGTGATGATACGACCCGGGCGTGGCTGCCGAGGGAGGAGGCGGCGACCGTCGCGGCGCTGGTCACCGTGTGTGCGTCGGGGACTGACCGGCATGGCAGGCGTTCGTGTTTCGACGCGCCCTCATATGCGTGCCGGCGGTCGCCCCTGTGAGGTCACCAGGAGGAGTAGGGCCGGGAGGACCGCTGCGTGGGGTTGTCGCTCCCGGCGTCGCGCCGTGCGGGTGCGGGCGCGGTCCGGCTCCAGTCGTCTTCGTCGCCGAGCACCATGTCGGGGTCGAACATGACGATGACGGCAGCGACCAGAAGGACGACGAGCGGGCCCGCGACCATCGCCAGGAGGAACGACAGCAGGTCGGCGGAGGACTGCGAGACGGAGGACTGGCCGGTGAGGTGGACGGACACGGCGGCCATGCCGGTGTAGTGCATACCGGTCACGGCCACGCCCATGACCAGGCTCGCTCCCAGGCTGGCCCACAGCGTATGGATGGAGACCGCGGCCCACAGTGCCGCCGTGGCGGCCACGACGGCGATGACGACGGAAAGGATCACCGTCCGCGTCTCGTAGTGGACCGTGCCGTTGGTGTGGACGGCGGCCATGCCCAGGTAGTGCATGGCCGCGACGCCGAGGCCGGTGACCGCGCCCGCCGTCGCGAGTGTCATCGGGGAGCCGCCCCGGTAGCCCACGAGGAACACGCCGAGGGCGACGACACCGATCGCGACAGCGAGGCTGAGGACCGTCTTCGTCATGTCGTAGCTGACCAGCGCGCCCTGGACGCTGAAGCCGATCATCGCGATGAAGTGCATGGTCCAGATGCCACAGCCGATCGAGATCGCGCCCAGGCTCAGCCACCCGGCCCTGCGGTGCGGTCGTCGCAACGACCGTGTCGTGCACCGCAGTCCGAGCGCCGCCCCGAGGCACGCCATCAGATAGGCGGCGACCGGGGTCGCGGCGCCGTAGTAGAAATTGGAGACGGTGGCGTTCACTTCAGGTTCCCTTCACATGCATGACGGCAGGCAGCGCCCAGGCACGGTGTGCCGGCCCAGTGGTGGCGCACGCATCCGTCCCGCTGCGGGCCTGACAAGTCCCGGACCGACGCGGAACCCGGACTCTCACTCCCTGGAAGCCACCAGAGAAATGCCGGAGGTCTGGCCACAAGGCCGACTGAAGAACTGGATGAAGCCCCCTCCCCCCTTCCCCCTTCCCCCGGCGCACGTCGCGGTGCGCCTCGGCCTGGCGGAGATCAGCGGACCACACGGCAGTCTGTCCAAGAGACAGAGCGCGCGGACCCGGCGATCAGTTCAAGCCACCTGGCCAAGTTGTCCACGATTCAACCATACGAATTGCGCGATTCACCGCATCGAGGGCAGCCGATCTCCCCATCGACCCGGGAATCGGTCCGTGAGCGTCACTGAATACCGGGGAAGCGTGCGGCTTCGGCTCGGCAAGAGGACCGCGCCACCGGATGTCGCCGCGACGGCGATCGTGCCGTCGCGGATCTGACCGGACCGCCCGCGATCCTCGGCCGGTACGGCTTTCGCGCGATGACGACCACGCGTGCCCTCACGTGCGAACATCTGGGCCGCCGCCGGGGCAGTCCCCCGACGAAAGTCATGGGACACATGGCCGCCGCGTCCGGGCCGACCGTACCGGAGTGTCGGATGGGGCCCGGGAGACTTCGGCGCCCCCGACATCCTGGTGAACAACGCGGCCGTCGTCCTACCTGCCGGCCGGCATCGGCCACGTGCCCTTCGACGCGCGGCGACCCACGTTCGCCGTCAACGTGGACGGGACCTTCCTGGCCTCGAAGGCGTTCCTGCCGGACCTGAAACAGTCCGGGTCAGGACACGTCATCAACATCACATCTTGGTCTGGTCCGGGCGGCCTTGGCCGTGGCCGTGGTGGCCGTGGTCGTGGTCGTGGTCGTGGAGAACGCAGCACGCCCCGCTGGCACCGACGGTGATCCGGTGTCGGCACCCACAAGACGTCGTCCGCGTTCCACTACCACGTGCTCGCCCCCTCCCGAGCGACCCGGACCTAGCGCAGCGTGATGCCGAGCCGCTCCGCGAGTTCGTGGGCGCCGACTCCGTACGTCTCCCGGATCCGTACGCCGTCGGGGCCGACGTCGAAGACGCCGTGGTCCGTGTAGACGCGGCTGACACAGCCGACGCCTGTGAGCGGGTAGGTGCACCGGGGCACGAGCTTCGGCTCACCGGAGCGGGTGAAGAGCGTCATCATCACGTAGACGTCCTTGGCGCCGATGGCGAGGTCCATGGCGCCGCCGACGGCAGGGATGTCGTCGGGCCTGCCGGTGTGCCAGTTGGCGAGGTCGCCGTCGAAGGCGACCTGGTACGCCCCGAGGACACAGACATCGAGGTGCCCGCCGCGCATCATCGCGAAGGAGTCGGCGTGGTGGAAGTACGCCGCCCCCGGCAGTTCGGTCACCGGGACCTTGCCGGCGTTGGTCAGGTCGGGGTCGATCGCATCGCCCTCGGCCTTTGGGCCCATGTTGAGCATGCCGTTCTCGGTGTGCAGGACCACCCCGGAGTCGGCCGGAAGGTGGTCGGCGATCCTGGTGGGCTGTCCGATCCCGAGGTTGACGAAGGCGCCGGCCGGGATGTCACGTGCGATGACGGCGGCCAGCTCGTCCGTCGAGAGCCGGTGGTCGGCGCTCTGCGGCACCCCGGCGTGGGCCTGGCCGCCCGACGTGGTGGTCGATGTGGTGGTCATCGGGCCCCCTGCACGGTGTAGTGGCGGGCCTCTGCCTGGACGACCCGGTCGACGTAGATGGACGGGGTGACGACGGCCTCGGGGTCGAGCGTCCCGGCCTCGACGACCTCGTCGACCTGGACGATGGTCGTCGTGGCGGCCGTGGCCATGACCGGTCCGAAGTTGCGGGCGGTCTTACGGAAGACGAGGTTGCCCAGCGTGTCCGCGATGTGCGCGCCGATCAGTGCGTAGTCGCCCTTGATGGGGTACTCCAGCAGGTACTTCCGGCCGTCGATCTCGCGCTCCTCCTTGCCCTCGGCCAGCGGCGTGCCGACCGCGGTCGGGCAGTAGAACGCGCCGATACCGGCACCGGCCGCGCGCATCCGCTCGGCGAGGTTGCCCTGCGGCACCACTTCGAGGTCGATCTTCCCCTCGCGGTAGAGGCCGTCGAAGACCCAGGAGTCGGCCTGGCGCGGAAAGGAGCAGAGCACCTTGCGCACCCGGCCGGCGGCCAGGAGCGCGGCCAGCCCGACGTCTCCGTTGCCGGCGTTGTTGGACACGATCGTGAGGTCCTTCGCACCCTGCCGGATGAGTGCGTCGATCAGATCGAACGGCATCCCCGCCAGGCCGAAGCCGCCGACGAGGACGGTGGACCCGTCCTCGATCCCGGCGACCGCCTCGTCGGCGCTCTCAACGATCTCCGCCCTGCTCACTTGCCCGCCTCCGTGACGTCGACGTCGCAGTTCTCCAGGACGACGGCCAGCCCCTGGCCCACCCCGATGCAGATCGCGGCGACGCCGTAGCGCTGCTTCGTCTCGCGCAGCACCTTGGCCAGCGTGGCGAGGACACGACCGCCCGAGGCGCCCAGCGGGTGCCCGATCGCGATGGCTCCGCCCCTCTGGTTGACGATGCCGGGGTCGACCTTCCACGCGTCGACGCAGGCGAGTGACTGCACGGCGAAGGCCTCGTTGACCTCGACCGCGCCCACCTGGTCCCAGTCGATGCCGGCCCGGACCAGCGCACGGTTGGCGGCCTCGACCGGCGCGTAACCGAAGGCCTGCGGCTCCAGCGCCATCACGCCACGGCCCGCGATGCGGGCGATCGGGTCGGCCCCGATCGCGGCCGCGGCCCGCTCGCTGCCCAACAGCACCGCGGAGGCACCGTCGTTGAGCGGGCTGGCGTTGCCCGCGGTGATGGTGCCGCCCTGCTCCGGCGTACGGAAGACCGGCTTGAGCCCGGCCAGCACCTCCGGCGTGGATCCGGCTCGGATGCTCTCGTCGCGGGTCAGGTCGACGCCTTCGACGGGCACCACCAGGTCGTCGTAGAAGCCCGACTCCCACGCGGTGTGGGCGAGTCGGTGGGAGCGGGCGGCGAACTCGTCCTGCCGCTCGCGGGAGATCCCGAAGCGTTCCCGGAGCTGCTCGTTGGCCTCGCCGAGACTGACCGTCCACTCCTTCGGCATCCGCGGGTTGACCAGCCGCCAGCCGAGTGTGGTCGAGACCGCGGTGACGTCGCCGGCCGGGAACGGTTTCGCCGACTTGGGCAGCACCCACGGCGCACGCGTCATCGACTCCACACCGCCGGTCAACACCACCTCGGCGTCGCCGGACTCGATCGTCCTGCTCGCCGTCATCGCCGCGTCGAGGCTCGAACCGCACAGCCGGTTCACCGTGGTGCCGGGCACGCTCACCGGAAGCCCGGCGAGCAGCGCGGCCATGCGGCCCACGTTGCGGTTCTCCTCGCCGGCGCCGTTGGCGTTGCCCCACACCACGTCGTCGATCGCGGCGTGGTCGAGGCCCGGCACCTTGGCGAGCGTGGAGGTGATCGCGGCGGCGGCCAGGTCGTCGGGGCGGACGCCGGCCAGCGCACCGTTGAAGCGGCCGAACGGCGTCCGGGTCGCGGCGTAGATGAAAGCGCTCATGGCAGCGACGGTAGTCCCGGTCCACGATATTCTGAAGTACGCATATTCGATCCGATTGATATGGACGACATATGGATCTGCGTCATCTCCGGTACTTCGTGGCGGTGGCCGAGGAGCGTCACTTCGGTCGCGCCGCCGTACGGCTCCACATGGCGCAGCCGCCGCTCTCCCAGCAGATCCGCCAGCTGGAGGCCGAGCTGGGTGTCGAGCTGCTCCACCGCACCACCCGCCGTGTCGATCTCACCGAGGCCGGCCGGGCGTACCTGGAGCGGGCACGTGCGATCCTCGCCGATGTCGACGAGGCCACCCATCACGCACGCCGCGTCGCCGCCGGCACGGTCGGCCACCTCGCGATCGGGTGCGTGGGTTCGGCGACGTACAGCCTCCTGCCGGCGCTCTCTCGGCGGCTCGCGGAGGAGCTTCCCGGCGTGGACTTCTCCTTCCGCGGCGAGATGCTCGCGCCCGACCAGGTCGAGGCGCTGCGCTCCGGCGCGATCGACGTCGCGCTGCTGCGTCCTCCGGTGGCCGACCTCTCCCTCACCGTGCGCACGCTGCGCCGGGACCGGCTCGTCGTCGCCGTACCGGTCGACCATCCGCTCGCCCGCCGCTCACGGCTGCGCGCCGCGGATCTCGCCGGTGCCGATCTGATCGTGCACTCCGCCGACCGCCGGTCGGTGATGTACGACGTCGTCCTGAGCCTTCTGCGCGACGCCGGTGTCGAGCCGCACATCCGCCACGAGGTCGGCGAGACCTCGACGCTGGTCACACTCGTGGCCGGTGGTCTCGGCGTCGCGGTCGTGCCCGAGCCCGTGACCGCGCTGGCGCTCGACGGCGTCGCCTACCTGCCACTGGCCGGGGCCGACGCACGCGTGGAGCTGGCCGTGGCCCACCGTGCCGACCGCTCCGAGCCACACCTGGCGCGCACGGTGGGGATCATCCGGGCGATGTTCTGAGACGTCCGCCGAAGCCGGACGAGGCCGCCCTCGCGCTCCCCGACCCGCCTTCGAGCGCGAGGCCGCCGCCACGCCGACGCCCGACGACAGCGTCGTCGACGGCACGTGGAGCCGGGCGCGCTTCGACATCGTCCTCGCGGCCGTAGGTGGATGACGGCGCCTGCCGTTCCGATGCGATCTCCGGATTCGACCGACCCCCTCCTGGGCGACCACCACGCTTCCGTCAACCGGTGGAACACCCTGTGCGTCATGGTCCGCGACAGCATCCCCGCCGACCACAATGAGCCACCGACGCACCAGGGAAGGGACCCACAGTGGCCGACTACTCACTGACCCTCGACGACTCGGAGATCGCGCGCTACCGGCTCATGGCCGACATCGCCGAGCGGCGTGAACGCGAGCTGTGGACGGCCGCCGGAGTGGTGCCCGGGGCGCGGATCGCGGACGTGGGGTGCGGACCGGGCGCGCTCTCGGTGCGGCTGGCGGACATCGCGGCCCCCGACGGTGCCGTATGGGCGGTGGACCGCGACGGTGACGCACTGGCCGTCGCCGCCGCGCTCGCCGAACGCTCCGGCGTCCCCGTGCACACGTCCGCCGGCTCCGCCGACGCCACCGAGCTGGCCGAGGGCACGTTCGACGTGGTGATGCTCCGGCATGTCCTCGCCCACAACGGCGGCCGGGAGCAGGCGATCGTGAGCCACCTCGCCGAACTGGCCAGGCCCGGCGGCGGTGCGGTGTACCTCGTCGACATCGACGCGACCGGCTTCCGGCTGCGGGGCGCGCCCGCCGCGTACGACGAGATGAGCGAGCGCTATCACGAACTGCACCGGCGCCGGGGCAACGACCTCGCCGTGGGCACCCGGCTCGACGAACTCCTCACCGCGGCCGACCTCGAAGTCGTCGCCTACGAGGGCCACATCAACGTCATGACACCCCCGCCCGGCATGCGCGGCCCCGCCTGGGCCGCCCGCGACGCCCTGCTCGCCGAAGGCCTTGTCACCCCCGGCGACATCGCCCGCTGGGACGAGGCGTTCAGACAGGCCGAACAGGCCGTCACCGGCCTCCGCTTCTTCGGCAACACCTACATCGCCGTCGGCCGCCGCGCCTGACACCCGGGCCCACTGAATACCGACACAGCCGACGGCGCAAGTGGTCCCGGCCGTCCGCCGGGTGGTCACTCGAAGGAGCAGCCCGGGTTCGGGGCGTCCTCGGAGAAGGGGGCGCCGTGCGGGAGGACGTAGAGGACGAGCAGGACGAGCGGGGTGTCGCCCAGGTTGCGGCCGATGTGGACGTAGTCGGTTCCGGCGGGTTCCTGGATGCTGTCGCCGGTGCCGTAGACGCCGTCGGTCTCGCATGTGGAGTCGTAGTGGCTGAGGGTGCCCTGCTTGACGACGCCGTACAGCGGCCCGTCGTGGTAGTGCCAGCCGGTGGCCTGACCGGGCGGGATCGTGACCTCCCGCAGGATGTAGTCGGTGCCGTTCGCGGTGGTCCGGCTGATCACCCGGCCCGAGACCCCCGGACCCGCGGGCGTGGCATGGGCGGTGCCACCCACCACCAGTGCGGCGACGGTCACCGCCCCGGCGACGGCGGTGCGGAGCGTGCGGCGCATACGGGGCCTCCTGCAAGGCGGGTACGAGAGCGGTTGCCGCCGTGAACATAGGCTGCCGCAGGGGCTGTTGGGGAGGGAATCCCCGAGATCCGCACGCGTCCCGCCGAAAGTGGACGCGTTCTCGTCGTCGGGGTGTCCGGCCGAGCCCGGGGTTCCACGCCGTACTCAACGGCCTCCGGTTGCAGTGGGTCCTGGAGCAGGGGCTCGACATCATCGGGCCGGTCGACGACTTCGTGCGCGTCCTTCTCGAACGGGACCACGGCTGAGCCGACCGGCACGCGGGCCGGAACGTCAGTTGACGCCCCGGCTCCGCCCGGACCAGTACGGCTCCCGCAGCTTGAACTTCTGGATCTTCCCGGTCGCCCGTCCTCGGGATGGCCTCCCGGAACTCCACACTCGTCGGGGCCTTGTACCCCGCCATCCGCTCCTTGCAGTGCGCGATGATCTCCGCCTCGCTCACCGCCGCTCCTCCGGCCAGGACGATCAGCGCCTTGATCGTCTCGCCCCACTTGGCGTCCGGCACTCCGATGACCGCGACCTCCGCCACCCCGGGGTGGCTGAAGATCGTGTCCTCCACCTCGATCGACGACACGTTCTCGCCACCCGTGATGATGACGTCCTTCTTCCGGTCCGAGATCGTCAGATGTCCGTCCCCGGTGTGGACGGTCCCGCCGTCGCCCGTGTGGAACCAGCCGTCCTCCAGCGCCGCCGCAGTCTCCTCGGGCTTCTCCCAGTAACCGTCGAGGACCACGTTCGACCGCGCCAACACCTCACCGGATTCCGCCACTTCGAGCCTCACGCCGAGCGCCGGCAGACCCGCTCGCGCCAGCTTCCGCGCCCGCTCCTCGCCCGGCAGCGCCTCGTCCCCGGGCCGTGCGCGGTTGAACGTCAGGAGCGGTGAGGTCTCCGTCAGGCCGTAGATCTGGGTGAACTCCCAGCCCAGCTCCTCCCCGACCCGCTGGATCATCCGGCTCGGCGGCGGTGCTCCCGCGCACACGATCCGTACCCGGTCACGCCCCGGTACCGGGCCCTCCCAGCCCGCCGCCGCGTCGAGCACCGCGTTCCACACCGCGGGCGCGCCGCACATCAGCGTCACGCCGTGTTCGTCCACCCGGCGCAGGATCTCGGCCCCGTCGGCCTTGCGCAGCACCACCTGTTTGGCCCCGAGGCCGGCCATCACGAACGGCATACCCCAGCCGTTGCAGTGGAACATCGGCAAGGTGTGCAGGTACACGTCCCGCTCCCATGCCCGTGTGTGCAGACCGAAGGTCAGCCCGTTCACCCAGATGTTGCGGTGCGTGAGCTGAACTCCCTTGGGTCGTGCGGTCGTTCCCGACGTGTAGTTGATCGTCGCGGTGGCGTCCTCGTCCGGGCTCGACCAACGCCGTGGCTCCACACCGAAACGCATCAGTTCCGTCTCCGTCTGCTCCCCCAGCGTGAACCGGTGGGCCACCTCGACGTCGGCGACCGTCTCCCGGACCTCGGGGTCGACCAGCAGCACCTAGGCGCCACTCTGCCGTACGACGTACTCGATCTCCTCCGCCTTCAGACGGAAGTTGACCGGCACACAGATCCGTCCGCTCATCGGCACCGCGAACAGCAGCTCCAGCAGCCGGGCCGAGTTGTGGCTGACCACCGCCACCCGCTCGCCCTCCCCCACCCCCAGCGCGTCCAGCCCTGCCTGCCAGGCCCGCACCCGCTCGCCCAACTGTCCGTACGTCGACGGCGCCACCGGCGCCGCGGGCTGACCCGGCTCGTCGATCACACCTGGACTGTCGGCGAACCCCAGCTCCGCCCTGTCCAGGAAGTCGGCGATGGTCATCGGAACGCGCATTCCTCTTCACTCCCCTGCCTTGTGCCTCGTACGAGTTGCGCTTCGTACGAGTTGTTCCTCGCCCACCGGGCGCGCACGCCACCTGATCGAGTACCTCCGACCTCGACAGCCGCGGCGGCCCGCCAGGTGTTGCCGCCTCGCGCAGGGCCTCGCACACTGAGCGGGAACATGTCGATCAGTGCAGCGACGGCGGCCTCCGGCCCGCCGGGCCACGGCAAGGACGCCGAAGGCGAGCTGCGGCCGCCCGCACAGTGCCGTACGCGAGTGGCGGAAGTACATGGGTGAGGCTTATTCAGCCATTTGTCGGGAACTCGAAGTGCGCAGCGGTCGTCGGCGGGGCTCCGGCCCGGCGGGCGATTTCGGGTAACGGATGAGGGAGAAGCCGTGACCGTTCGTGTAGGCGTAGAGGAAGAGTTTCATGTTCTGGACGCGGAGAGCGGGCGGCTGGTGCCAGGTGCCGGTGCGGTTCTCGGCCACCTGAGCGGGTCCGAGTTCAAGAACGAGCTGCAGCGGTCGGCGGTCGAGTGGAACAGCCGGGTGCACGCCTCGCTGGAGTCCCTGCACGCCGATCTGGCCGGGGCGCGGCGGCGGCTGGACGCCGCGGCCTCCGAGCTGGGGCTGGCCGTCGTCGCGGCCGGGACCGTGCCGTTGGCGCGGGTGGTGTCCGGTGACACCACCCCCGATTTCCGCTACCGGTACATGGCCGACGAGTACCGGCAGGTCTCCGACGAGCATCTGGTGTGCAGCGCACAGGTCCATGTCGACGTTCCCGATCGCGACACGGCCGTGCGGATCATGTGCGCCGTCTCGCCCTGGCTGCCCCCGCTGCTGGCGCTGTCCGCCAGCTCACCGTTCTGGCTCGGTGCCGACACGGGATACGCGAGCTGGCGCACGATGCTGTGGCAGCGCTGGCCCACCGCCGGTCCGGTCGGCTGCTTCGCCGGAGCCGCCGAGTACGACGCGGCGGTCGCGGGCCTGATCCGCTCCGGCGTGATCAAGGACCCGGGAATGATCTACTACGACATGCGGCCGAGCCAGCATCAGCGGACCCTGGAACTGCGGATCTGCGACGCCTGCCCGCGGCCCGAGACGGTCGTGCTCATCACCGGGCTGTTCCGCGCCCTGGTCGAGGACGCCCGGGGCCGGCTGGAGGAGTCGGGGCGGACTTGTGCCGGTGGGCACGAATGGCTTCGGCCGGCGGTCTGGCGGGCGGCCCGGGCGGGCCTGGAGGGCGACCTGGTCGACCCGGTCACCCGCCGCGCCGCTCCCGCCCCCACTGTCCTGCGCTCCATGCTCCGGCGGCTGCGCCCGACCCTGGAGGCCTTCGGCGACTGGGACACCGCACGCGCGCTCACGGACGAGGCGCTGGCTCGGGGCAGTGCGGCGCACCGCCTGCGCGGGGTGGCCGAGGAGGAGGGTCTGCTCGCCTGCGTCGAGACGATGGCCGCCGAGACCCGTGGCGGGCGCAGGCGGAGCCCCGCCGCCCGGGCCGTACCCGTCGCAGTGCCCGATGCCGCCCCGCCCGGGGCCCCGGCACCGCACTCGGTGGGGACCCTCGGCGGCTGACGCCCGAGCGGTCGTGCAGAGAGGCAGGCACCGGTCGTTGCCCGCGACAGAACGCCTCGGCGCGGAGAAGCTGGACGGAGAGGCCGTCGTCCGCCCGTGGTGCGGTGCCGCCCGTGATCAAGGAGAGTGGCTCGCATGCCCAGCAGCACCGACACGAATGCGAATCCGAGCGGCTTGTGCTCGCTTACGGCTCCGCCTCCGGGCACGGCAGGCTGCCGCCCTCTGCGAGGGGGTGCGGCCTGATGTGCGGTCTGAGCGGCGAGATCCTGTTCGACGGCGGACGGCCCGACCTGGCTGCCGTGGAGCGCATGACCGACCGTCTCGCTCCCCGGGGACCGGACGGCAGGGGCCTGTGGTCGCAGGGCTCCGTCGCGCTGGGGCACCGACGGCTGAAGATCATCGATCTGTCCGAGTACGGGGCCCAGCCGATGGCCGACCCCGCGGCGCGGATCGCCGGTGTCTTCAACGGGTGCGTCTACAACTACAAGGAGCTGCGTGAGGAACTGCGTGGTCTCGGCCACCGCTTCTTCTCCGGCTCCGACACCGAGGTGGTGCTCAAGGCGTACCAGCAGTGGGGAACCGCCTGCGTCGACCGCTTCTACGGGATGTTCGCCTTCGTCATCGTCGAACAGATCACCGGCCGGGTGGTGCTGGCCCGTGACCGGCTGGGCGTCAAGCCGCTGTACCTGGCCGAGGCGCCGGGGCGACTGCGTTTCGCCTCCTCGCTGCCGGCCCTCCTGGCGGGCGGCGGCGTCGACACCTCGCTCGACCCGGTCGCGTTGCACCAGTACATGAGCTGGCACGCCACCGTGGCCGCGCCCCGCACCGTCCTCGCCGGCGTACGCAAACTGCCCGCCGCCACCGTGCGCGTCGTGGAGCCGGACGGCCGCCACCGTGACATCCGCTACTGGCAACCGCCGTACACCCGTTCGCCCGAGTACGCGCACCTGGGCGCGGACGACTGGCGGGACGCGGTGCTGGACGCGCTGCGCACCGCCGTACGCCGGCGCATGGTCGCCGACGTACCCGTGGGCGTTCTGCTGTCGGGCGGCCTCGACTCCAGCCTGATCGTGGCGCTGCTGGCCGACGAAGGTCAGCGTGATCTCGCCACGTTCAGTGTGGGCTTCGAGGCCGAGGGCGGTGAGGAGGGCGACGAGTTCCGTTACTCCGACCTGGTCGCCCGGCACTTCGGCACGGACCACCACCAGCTGATGGTGCCCTCGGACCGGGTGTCGACGGCGCTGGACGGGGCGATCGAGGCGATGAGCGAGCCGATGGTCAGCCACGACGTGGTGGCCTTCCATCTGCTGTCGGAGCAGGTGGCGAAGGAGGTGAAGGTCGTCCAGAGCGGTCAGGGCGCCGACGAGGTCTTCGCCGGCTACCACTGGTATCCGGACATGGCCGCCGTCCCGAGAGGGCGGGCGCCCGAGGCGTACGCAAAGACGTACTTCGACCGGTCCCACCATGACCTCACCGGGATTCTGCGGCCCGACATGCTGCCCGATCACGACGTGTCCGGCGACTTCGTACGGGAGCACATGACCCGCCCGGGTGCCGAGACGGCGCTCGACGCGGCGTTGCGGCTCGACACCGAGGTGATGCTCGTCGACGACCCGGTCAAGCGCGTCGACAACATGACCATGGACTGGGGGCTGGAGGCCCGTGTCCCGTTCCTCGACCACGACCTCGTGGAACTGGCCGCAGCCTGCCCGCCGGAGCTGAAACTCGCCGACGGCGGCAAGGGGGTCCTCAGGGCCGCCGGACGCCGGGTCCTGCCCTCGGAGGTCGTCGACCAGCCCAAGGGCTACTTCCCGGTCCCCGCCGTCAAACACATGGCGGGCCCCGTGCTGGGGCGGGTCCGTGAGGCGCTGTCGGCGCCCGAGGCCAGGTCACGTGGCGTCTTCCAGGACGCGTACGTGGCCAGGCTGCTGTCGGCACCGGACGAGCACCGCACCAGGCGTGGGGCGAACGCGCTGTGGCAGGTAGCTTTGCTGGAGATATGGCTGCAAACCCACGGAATCAGTTGACCGGGGCGCAGGGGACCCGTCCCCCGCGTCCGGCGACGGAGTCCCTGTCGTATCCGCTGACGGGCCCCCCCTCGCACGCCCCCGTCGGCGAGGACGTCGCCGACGGGGTGCCGTGGCGCACCGAGGACCATGGCGCCGCCTCCGCGGTGGCGGCCGG
>NZ_LRTR01000808.1 GCF_001550375.1 Streptomyces europaeiscabiei
CGCGGCCCGCACCCACCGGATCATCCGGATCTGCGAACGCCAGGGCGTCCCGGTCCTCGCCGACCGTGCCTACATGGGAGCTGGCCCGTGGGTGACAACGCCCCTCAGGCGCCCGCCGGGCCGTGACCTCACGCCAACCCAGCAGACCGTCAACCGAGCGCTATCCGCGGCACGGGCACCGGTCGAGCGCGGCGTCGCACGGCTCAAGTCGTGGCGGATCTTCCGCAGGGCACGATGCAGCCCAAATCGAATGTCGTCAGTCTCCGCCGCCGTCCTCACCCTGGAGCGGCAGCGCTGAAAAGGCATTAGGAATCACTGGGTCTTCAGGTGCCCGTTGAGTTGCAAGGGCAGCTGCAGCTGCCTCGTCGCATGGGTTGATCTTTCAGAGTTGTCGCGGTGAATTCTGGTTGCCCGGGGCTGGGCAGGCAGCGATGATCCTCCTCATGCTCGATGCTGCGTCTGCGGGTCCCGCACTACGGCCGTATCCCAAGATCTCTGCAAGGGGAGGGCTTGGCGTGTCCGGAGTCCGGGAGTGGGTCGCGGTGGAAAAAGTGCATGGAGCGCACTTTGCGGTGGTGTGTGACGGCACGGGGGTTCGTCCGGCGAAGCGGCGTGAGCTGTTGGGCGATGATGCGCTGGATGGTTTCTTCGGCGTGAGCAGAATTTGGCCGGTGCTGTCGGTGGCGGCGGCCCGTTTCGCTTCCGCACTGCACAGTTCGTGGGGCGACGCTGCGATGGTGACGATCTACGGTGAGCTGGCCGGTGGAAGCTATCCGCACCCGGATGTTCCCGCCATCGCCGGGGCCGAGCCAGTGCAGACGGGCGTGTGGTACGCGCCGGGCCTGCAGTGGCTGCCATTCGACGCCTCAGTCGAGACGGCCGAAGGACGCTGCTGGATCTCTGACCGTGCTCTGCGTGACGCCGCAGCCGCTGCAGGGCTCGTCTGTCCTCCAGCTCTGGGGAACGGCGCGCTGAACAAGCTCCAGGAGCTGCCGTGTACCTTCCCCACAAGGGTCCCAGCTCTTTTTGAGCTGCCCGAGTTGGCAGACAATCTTGGCGAAGGCTACGTCCTCAAGCCAGCCGACGAATGGCCGGAGACGAAGGCTGCGTGCTCAGGCATACGTCCTGTTGTCAAGGTGAAGCAAAAGTCCTTCGCCGAGGACGAGCGGTTCGACGGCGCACGTCCCTATCTGCCGCCGCCGCAGGGAGCGGCCGGGGTTCCCGCCTGGCTCCTGGCCCAGGCCTCGGCACTCCTCACCCCCGCTCGCGCGGCCGCCGTGGTCAGCAAGCTGGGCCCCCGCACTCCGGTGGATGCTGTGGCGGAGGAGATCACACGGGATGTTTCGGAGGAGCTCGCCGAAGCGCTGGGAGGCCTGGAAGACACACTCCTACGCCCGCTGGAGCGAGCGCTTCTGCCTGGGGCGCGGTCCTTGGCGGTGTTCGATGCCAAGGACCGCCACCGTTCCCGGACAGGCAGACAAGGCACACGGTGACGGCAGCAAGCAGTCGCCTCGGTAATGCGCGATGAGCAAAGAGCATCAGCCTGGTGGGTTGGCGCTGGCCTTGGCCCACACCGGGCACACTCGCGACGTTCGCCTACGCCCACATCAAGGGCTGGGAGGCCGTCGTCCCGATGCTCGCCTGGGCCGGGGGTCTCGGCGCGGCCGTGGCCATCGGAGCCATCGCCGGACTGCTGCCCGCTCTACGGGCGGCCCGGATGCAGCCCACGGAGGCGCTTCGGACGGTCTGACCGAGCTGCCCGGCGCCGCGGAATCCCCCGCCGCGGTGCCGGGCTCTCGGCTGTCCGGGAGCGGGGGGCGGTCGACAGTACGTCGCGGCTGCGCCGGGTGAACACGGCCGCCCGCGCGGCACCGTGCGCAGGGCCAGGTCTGTGGACCCCCTTCCTGCTTGTGCCGGCAGCCTCCTGCTTCTCGGTCGGCATGGTGCACACAGCCGCTCCGAAACCCCGTTCAGATGTCCAAGTGCGGATTTCTGTCTGGCCGTTGGCTCCTCGAAACTGAGGCGGACCGGTGATGGGGGAGGGGTCATGCTGATCAGTAGTAGCGCGACGGATGGAACCATTCGGCAGGTGCTTGTCGGCCTTGCCGTGGTGGTGCCCGCGGCGTTGTTGTGCGGCCGGATCGCCCAGCGGTTGCGGCAGCCGGCGGTGCTGGGGGAGATAGCCGCGGGACTGATGCTGGGACCGAGCCTGCTGGGTCTGCTCCCCGGAAATCCGACCGCGGTCCTGTTCCCGACCGAGGCCCGGCCTTTTCTGCAGATGCTGGCCCAACTGGGCCTCGTTCTCTTCATGTTCCAGGTGGGCTATCACCTGGACTTCGCTGATCTGCGCGGCCAGGGACGCCACGTAGTGGCGGTCTCGCTCAGCTCCGTTGCCCTGCCGTTCGCGCTGGGCGCGGGTCTGGCCCTCGTGCTCGCGCCCTGGACCTTCTCGGAGCAGGAGCGGACCGGGCTGGTCGGCCCGGCGCTGTTCCTCGGGGCGGCCATGTCCATCACAGCCTTTCCGGTGCTGGCCCGCATCCTCTCCGACCACGGTCTGTCCCGGGAGCGCATCGGACAGGTGGCGCTCGCCAGCGCTGCCCTGCAGGACTTGCTGGCGTGGGCCATGCTCGCCGTCGTGGTCGTGGTGGTGAATGCCACCGGCTCCTGGCCGCTGGCCCGGATGGCCATGCTGTCCGCCCTCTTCGTCCTCTGCATGATGTACGTGATCCGGCCCGGCCTGCGCTGGCTGCTGGCGCCCGAACGGTCCTGGAACCGGGACAGCACGCTGGTCTACGGGGCGGTCTTCAGCGGACTGCTGCTGTCCGCCTGGGCCACCGACGCGATGGGGCTGCACACGGTGTTCGGCGCCTTCGTCTTCGGAGCCGTCGTACCGCGTCGGCACATCGACGCGTACGCCCCGGATGTGCCGACGCGGCTGGAGCAGTCGAGCCTGTTGCTGCTGCCGGTGTTCTTCGTCGTCACCGGGCTGTCCGTCGACTTCCGTGGCCTCGGCGGACAGGGCTTGGTCATGCTGCTGGCCGTGCTCGTCGTGGCCTGCGCGGGCAAGTTCCTCGGCGCTGCGGGCGCCGCCCGACTCACTGGGGCCACCGCCCGGCAGTCCGTCACGCTGGGCGTGCTGCTGAACGCGCGCGGGCTCACCGAGCTCGTCCTGCTCAACGTGGGCCTGGGCCTGGGCGTCATCGACGGCCGGCTCTTCACCGCGATGGTGGCCATGGCCGTCATCACCACGATGATGGCCGGCCCGCTGGTGCAACGTCTGTGGCTGGCGCCCAGGTCGCGCACCGTCGACCGCGGAGGCGAGCTCGGCGGCGACGCCGCACCCTCAGCGGAAGATGCCGATGTGGCCAAGTGAGTACCACCCGGCTGGAGTTCGCGACGAGATCCTCAGGGCCGGACACCAGGACGGTCAGGAGACGGCGGGCCCGTTCGTCGTGATGGGCCGACCACGCCGACACGGCGCCGACAACCGCCCCGCTGGGACCACCACCCCAGCGGGGCGACTGGGCGTGGAGCCGACACGGTTCGTGAACTTGGGGTCGTCGGTCCATACGTACGCCGCTTTTTCGACCGGGTCGAAGCCGAGGTTGATGCCGTCGTTGACGGTGAGGGCGTCCTCGTTCGTATGGGTGGTGTCGGTGTTCGAGGTGGCAACGATGGCCTTGACCGTGGTGTCGGCGATGCGGATCTCCGCCTTGTCGCTGCTGGGAATCTCAGCCGTGGCCATGCCGGATTCGTCTCCGTACCGCTGGCCGGCAATCTCGGTGAAGCATTCGTCGGTGGCCTCCCCGTAGCCGAGGACGGCTGCATCGAGGTCACCGTCGGATGTTTTCCAATGGATGGAGAAGCGGCCGTAGGGCCAGGTGCTCGGGTCGTTCTTGAGGTGATATGCAAGGGTGGAGCAGGCTGCCATATCCCCGGCCCTGCGGAACACGTCCTGGTAGTTCTCGGCCAACTGTGGGACTGGCCCACCGGTCACCATCACCGTCTCTGCTCGCTGGTTGAACGTGATCGTGAGTTTCATGAAGTCCATGTCTTTGGTCGCCGGCATGCGGCATCCGGGTCTGCTGCGAGCAGGGGTATGAGGCATGGCCCCTGCACTCGGGCGGACAGCTGGACCTCTCGGCGAAAGCGGGCCCGGAACTCCGGGGCCTCGGCCTGCACGGGGTGAATCACCTTCACCGCGACACGGAGGCCGACTGGATAGAGACCGGCGTGAACGGTGCCCATGCCGCCCGAGCCGAGACGGCCAATGATCCGGTACGGGCCGACCTGCTTCGGGTCACCAGGGCGGGCAGGCTGTACCCGCGCCTCCACGCGAGCGATGCTCACAGTGGGAGAGCTCGCAGCCTCGTTGTCGCGAGGACGCTTCACGGAGTGGCTTCGCGGCGGAGCTATGGCCAGCGGGTGGGAGCCAGTTGGGGACCACGCGGTACCTGTCGTCCCGACGGTGCTCGACGAAGGGCCCCACAGGCGAGGGCGGTTTCTAGGGGCCCTTTTGGCATGGGCAGGTTCACTCGGTCACCCACGTGAGTCCGTCCTCCGAGGCCATCAGGCCGCCGGGGAGCAGCGGGGTCTCCTTCTCCAGCGGGCCACCGAAGACACCCCGTTCCTGAAGGATCGTGCCCTCCTGGAAGACCTGGCGGATCGAGGCGGACTCGAAGAGCGGATTGCGCAGGCCGTCGGAGTCCGGGAGCCGGCCGACCGCGTGGTCGAGTTCCGAGGCGGTGGCTGTCAGCCGGGTGCCCGCCTGTCCGGGACCGGCGAGGGACGTGTCGCCGGAGGCCAGTCCGCCCACCAGTTCGACGAACGCCTCCATTTCCGTCGCGTCGACGTGGGTGACCTTGCGGGCCTTCCAGAAGTACGACCGTTCGTCCTGGTGCATGTCGTAGAAGGAGACCAGGAACTCGTGGAACAGGCCGTATTCGTGCCGGTAGCGTGCCTCGAACTCGTCGAAGAGGCGGTCCTCGTCGAGGGTTCCGGCCAGACCGCTGTTGATGGAGCGGGCCGCGAGCAGGGCCCCGTACGTGGCGAGGTGCACTCCGGAGGACAGCACAGGGTCGACGAAGCACGCCGCGTCGCCGACCAGCACCATGCCGGGCCGCCACAGCTGTGACTTCCAGTACGACCAGTCCTTGCGGACCCGCACCTGGTCGTACGGCGCCTCCGTGGCCTGCGCCACCCCGTCCAGGAGGCCCCGGACCTCCGGGCAGGAGTCGATCAGCCCGCGCCAGGCCGTCACCGGGTCCCGCTGGATCGCGGCGGCGTTGTCCCGGCCGACCACCGCTCCGACGCTGGTGAGGTCGTCGCGGAGCGGGATGTACCAGAGCCAGCCCTCGTCGAAGGCGGCGCAGAAGATGTTGCCGTCGTTGGGATTCGGGAGCCGCTTGCCGCCGGCGAAGTAGCCGAACACCGCGATGTTCCGGAAGAAGTCGGAGTACGTCCGCCTGCCGCCGACCTCGCCGTGGATCCGGCTGCCGTTGCCGGACGCGTCCACGACGTAACGGGCCCGGGCCTCGCGGGTCTCCCCGGCGGGGCCCGTCCAGCCGACGCCCCTGACGCGCTCCTCGTCGCCGAGCACGCCCTTGACCCGGCAGCCCTCCCGAACGTCGACGCCGACCCGGCGGGCGTTGTCCAGCAGGATCGCGTCGAACCGGGACCGCTCGACCTGGTAGGCGAAGGAGGTCGGGTCGGCCAGCCGGGGGGACAGGGCGAAGGAGAACTGCCACGGGTCCGGGTTCCGGCCCCAGCGGAAGGTCCCGCCGCGCTTCGTCTTGAAGCCGGCCCGCGCGACCTCCTCCTCGACGCCCAGGATGCGGCACACCCCGTGAACGGTGGAGGGGAGCAGCGACTCGCCGATCTGGTACCGGGGAAACGTCTGCTGCTCCAGCAGGAGGACGCGGTGACCCCGCAATGCGACGGCCGTGGCGGCGGTCGACCCGGCCGGGCCGCCACCCACGACGATCACGTCGAACTCCTCGGTCTCCACTGTCTTCCCTGTCTCGTGGTCGGGGTTCACCGCTCTCCTTCTGCTTCTGTGTTCGGCGCCGACGCGGCGCCCGCACGGCCGAGGGAATCGATCCAGGTGCGGACGGCCGCCGCCGTGGTGGGCGTGTGTTCCCGCATGAACGAGAAGTGGTCGCCGGGGACGTCGACCCGGGTGTGCGGCAGCGGCCAGGAGGTGCGCCACTCGTCCGGGGCCGCGCCCGCCGCCATCGCGGGCGTCGGCCGGGTGGCCCGGACCAGCAGGGTGGGGGTGGCGACCGGCTCCGGCTCCCAGTCCAGGAACATCCGGGTGTACGCGCCCAGCGCGGCCACCCCGGTGTCCTCGTCCCCCGTGAACTGGTTTCCGCCCAGGCGCGGCGCGATCACGGCGGGCAGGGACAGCAGCCAGTCCTTGTCGCTGTTGCCGTCGTTGATGAGGTACGTGTCGAGCAGCACCTGTCCGACGGGCGGGTTCCCCATGGCTTCGAGCCGCCGGGTCACCGCATGGGCGACCGCGCCTCCGGTGCTCATGCCGACGATCACGAAGGGCCGGTCGCCGACGTGCTGTCGCACCGTCTCCGCGTGTGTCCGGGCGAGCGTGTCCCGGTCGGCCGGCACGGCACGGCCCGCCCCGATGCCGGGGTGCGGGAGTTCGAGGACGTCCAGTTCGCCCTGGAAGTGGGCGTGGAATCCGGCGAATTCACCACCGGGGGCGGCGAAGGGCGGGTGGAAGCCGTTGACGAAGACGAGTACTGGCCCGGCTTGGGAACCGTCGGCGCGCCGCAGCGGGGCCAGGGCGTGCTCCCGGTCGGCGTCCGGGCCGAAGGTCGGCAGCGCCCAGGAAGCCGTGACCAGCATGTGCATCGCCGCGACCACCTGCCCGGCCTCGCAGACCCGCCGGTAGAGCGAGGAGAGCGTCTGCGCGGGCCGGTCCTGCGCGGGAGCGCGCCCCGGCTCCGGTGCGACGTCGGGCAGGCCGTCCAGCAGACCGAGTACGTGGCGGGCCAGCCCCTGGGCCGTCGGGTGCTCGAACACCACGGCGGCGGACAGCCTCAGCCGCAGGGCCATGCTCAGCCGGTTGCGGACCTGGACCGCCATCAGGGAGTCGAAGCCCAGCTCGGCGAAGGACTTGCCGGCCGGCAGCGCGTCAGCGTCCGGGTAGCCGAGGACCGTGGCCACGTCGGCACGCATCAACTCCGCGAGGGCGTCCTCCCGTCGGTCGGCGGGCAGCCCGGCCAGCACCTTGCGCCAGGCACCCGGCTCCCAAAGCTGCTCCGCACCGGGCGAGGAGCCGTCACCGGCGCCCTCCCCGGTCCCGGCGGCCAGCCTGCGGGGAGGCACGAGTCCGCGCAGCGGCGGCGGCAGGAGCCCCTGGGCGGACCTGAGTGCCCCCCGGTCCAGCAGTACCGGCGCCAGCACGGGTTCGCCCGCGCGCAGCGCCGCGTCGAACAGGGCCAGGCCCTGCTCCACGGAGAGCGCTCGGAGCACCTCACCGGCCGACCGGTGCGGGACCACCCCCGCGTCCTCATCAGCAGCACCGGCCATGCCGGCCCCGTGGTCCCACGGTCCCCAGGCCAAGGACACGGCGGGCAGCCCCAGTTGGGAACGGTGCCGGGCCAGGGCGTCCAGGAAGGCGTTCGCCGCCGCGTAGTTGCCCTGGCCGACGCGGCCCAGCAGGCCGGACACCGAGGAGAACAGGACGAACGCCGACAGGTCCAGGTCCCGGGTCAGCTCGTGCAGATGCCAGGCCGCGTCCACCTTCGGCCGCAGCACGGCCGCCATCCGCCCGGGTGTCAGTGCGGCGATGACACCGTCGTCCAGCACCCCTGCCGCATGCACCACGGCGACCAGCGCGGGCGAGCACTCCTTGATCACCTCGGCCAGCGCGGCGCGGTCGGCCGCGTCACAGGCCACGATCCGTACCTCGGCGCCCAACTCCTCCAGCATGACGCGCAGTTCCCCGGCATTCGGCGCCTGGGGCCCCTGCCGACCGGTGAGCAGCAGATGCCGTACGCCATGGGCGGTCACGAGATGGCGGGCGACCTCCGCGCCGAGCGCGCCGGTACCGCCGGTGATCAGGACCGTGCCGTCCGGCCCGAAACTGCCGCCCTCGGTGGAGACTTCACCGGCGGCGACCAGACGCGGCACCGCCAAGTGCCCGTTGCGTACGGAGAGCTGGCCCTCGTCGCCGACCGCCGCAGCGGGGAGCAGCCGCAGTGATTCCGGCCGCCCGTCCACATCGACGAGAACGACACGTCCGGGCAGCTCCGTCTGTGCGGCACGCACCAGCCCCCACACGGCGGCCCCGGCCGGATCCGGATCGGGTGCGGTCGCGTTCCGCGTCAGCACGACCAGACGGGAGCCCGCCGTCGATGGGTCGTCCTGCCAGTCCTGGAGGGTACGCAGCACCCTGCCGGTCAGCCGGTGTACGGCGGGGAGCGGATCGGCATCCGCCCCCTGGCCGCCGTCGACGGCCGTGACGACGACGGTGTCCGGTTCGGGGGCGTCGGTTCCCACGAGGTCGGGGAGTGCCCCGCGCAGGTCCAGCTCGTCCGGGCCGACCAGCGCCCAGCGTCCGCCGGTCACGGGTCGCCGCTCGCCCTCCGGCTCCTCGACGCCGGTCCACTCGGGGCGCAGCAGGGCCCGGCGCACGGCGTCGGCCGTGGACTCGACCGTCTCGGCGAGGAGTTCACGCGTGGTCATGGAGTCCACGTGAGCCACCGGGCGTCCCGACGGGTCGGCCAGGGTGACCGTGACCGAGTCCGTCCCGCTCGGGGCGATCCGTACGCGTACCTCCGACGCACCCGTCGCGTACAGACGTACGCCGTTCCACGCGAACGGCACCCGGACCGTGCCGGAGCCGGGAGCCGAGCCCGTGAGCATCGGGGCGTGCAGGGCCGCGTCCAGCAGCGCCGGATGGATCCCGAACCGGTCGGCGTGTTCCGACTCCGCCTCGGGCAGGCGGACGTCCGCGAACATCTCGTCGCCGCGTCGCCAGACCGCCCGCACGCCCCGGAACGCCGGGCCGTAGGAGAGGCCGGCCTCCGCGAGGCTGTCGTACGCGTCGGCGAGGTCGACCTCGGTCGCGTCCCGCGGCGGCCACACCGCCGGTTCCGCCTCCGGCCGGGTGGTTTCCGTGGCGCAGAGGAGGCCTGTGGCGTGCCGGGTCCAGTCGGGCTCGGAGTCGTCCGTGGCGGGCCGGGCGTGGATGTCGACCGGGCGCCGGCCGGAGTCGTCCGCCGGGCCCACGACGACCTGGACGTGAACGCCCGTGGCCGCGGGCAGGATCAGCGGGGCCAGGACCACGAGTTCGTCGAGCGTGCCGAAGCCGACCTCGTCACCCGCCCGTACGGCCAGCTCCACGAACCCCGTCGCGGGGACCAGGACCCGTCCGCCGATCACATGGTCGGCGAGCCACGGGTGAGCGGTGCTGGAGAGCAGGCCGGAGAACACCGTCCGGCCGGTGTCCGGCACGGTGAACGCCGGTCCCAGCAGCGGGTGTTCGTGCGGGTCCGGGGCGGCGAGGGGAGCGCTCGGCGCGGCCAGCCAGTACCGCTGCCGTTGGAAGGCGTACGTCGGCAGATCCTCCAGGTGCCGTGCACCGCTGCCCGTGAACACGGCGGGCCACTCGACGGGCGTTCCGCGCACATGGAGGCGGGCCACGGCGGCCAGCAGGCTCTTCGGTTCGGGATCGCCACCACGGGTGGCGGCGGCGCACAAGGGGGCGGGGCCCTCGCCGTCCGGGCCGGTCAGACAGTCCTCGGCGGCGGCGGTGAGCGCCGCCCCCGGGCCGATCTCCAGGAACGCCGACACCCCGTTGTCCCCGAGCCATCGCACGGAGTCGGCGAAACGCACCGGCAGACGGGCGTGCCGCACCCAGTATTCCGGCGAACACAGTTCCCCGGCCTCGGCCGGGCGGCCCGACACGGCCGAGACGACCGGGATCCGCGGCGGCCGGAACGTCAGCCCCTCGGCGACCCGGCGGAAGTCGTCGAGCATCGGTTCCACGAGTGGGGAGTGGAAGGCGTGAGCGACCCGCAGCCGAACGGTCCTTCGACCTCGCGCCTCGAATTTGGCCGCCACGGCCAGCACCGCGTCCTCCGCCCCCGAAATCACCACCGCACGAGGTCCGTTGACCGAGGCGATCGCCACCCGGCCGTCGAACGCGGGGAGTTCGGCGAGGACCTCCTCCTCCGTCGCGTGCAGCGCCACCATCGCCCCGCCGCCCGGCAGGGCGTGCATCAACCGACCCCGGGCCGCGACGAGTTCCGCCGCGTCGGCCAGGTCCAGCACTCCGGCGACATGGGCGGCCGCCAGTTCCCCCACGGAGTGCCCGGCCAGGAAGTCGGGGCGTACTCCCCAGGACTCCAACAGCCGGAACAGCGCCACCTCGAAGGCGAACAGACCGGCCTGGGTGAAGTCCGTACGGTCGAGCAGGGCGGCCTCCGGCGTGCCCGGCTCCGCGGACAGCACCACGTCGAGAGGGTGCTCCAGGCGGCCGTCCAGTGCCCGGCAGACCCTCTCGAACGCCGAGCCGAAAGCGGGGAAGGCGTCGCGCAACTCCGCACCCATACGGCCACGTTGAGAGCCCTGACCGGTGAACAGGAAGGCCGTACGGACGCCGGGATCGGCGACGCCACGATCCGCTCCCCTCCCGTCGGCGAGCGCATCGAGGGCGGTCAGCATCCGCGCCCGGTCGTCGGCCGGAACCATCGCCCGGTGGGTGAGCGGGGACCTCGGCACGGCCAGGGAGACACCGACGTCGGTGGGCGACAGGTGGGGCCGGGACGCCAGGTGGGCGGCGAGACGTCGGGCCTGGGAGCGCAGGGCGGCCTCGTCGGCGCCGGACAGCAGCCAGGGCACCGGGACCTGGGTGGGGCTCGGTCCGGTGTCGGGTTGCTGAGGGGCCTCCTCCAGGATCACGTGGGCGTTGGTCCCGCTGATGCCGAACGCGGACACCCCGGCCCGGCGTGGCCTGGAGCCCGTCACCGGCCAGGGGCGGGACTCGGCCAGCAGTTCCACCCGGCCTGCCGACCAGTCGACGTGCGGGCTGGGTTCCTCCGCGTACAGCGAGCGCGGGAGCTGCTCGTGGCGCATGGCCTGCACCATCTTGATGACCCCGGCGACACCGGCGGCGGCCTGGGTGTGCCCCAGGTTGGACTTGACCGAGCCAAGCCACAGCGGCGGCCGGTCCCCGGCCCGCCCCTGTCCGTAGGCGGCCAGCAGGGCGCTTGCCTCGACGGGGTCACCCAGCGTGGTGCCCGTACCGTGCGCCTCCACCACGTCCACGTCGCCGGCGCCGAGCCCGGCGTCGGTCAAAGCCCTTGTGATCAGGCGCTGTTGGGCCTGGCCGTTCGGTGCCGTCAGGCCGTTGGACGCGCCGTCGGAGTTGACGGCGGAGCCGCGCAGCACGGCCAGGACGGGGTGGCCGCCCCGGCGGGCGTCGGACAACCGCTCCAGCAGCACAAGCCCCGCGCCCTCGCCCCAGGCGGTGCCGTCCGCCGAGGCCGAGAACGACTTGCAGCGGCCATCGGGCGACAGAGCGCGATGTCGGCTGAAAGCCGCGAACGCCTTGGGAGTCGCCATCACGGTGACACCCCCGGCCAGGGCCAGGGAACACTCGCCGGAGCGCAGCGCCCGCGCCGCCCAGTGCAGGGCCACCAGCGAGGACGAGCACGCGGTGTCGAGCGTGATCGACGGCCCGCGCAGGCCGTACACGTACGAGATCCGGCCGGAGGCCACGCTGCCCGCCGAGCCCAGGGCCAGATGGGCCTCCAGCTCGTGCCTGTCCAGGCGCGTGGAGTAGTCGCCGTGCATCACGCCGACGAACACACCCGTGTCGCTCTCGCGCAGCGCCGCCTGGGAGATGCCCGCCCGCTCCCACACCTCCCACGAGGTCTCCAGCAGCAGCCGCTGCTGCGGGTCCATGGCCAGTGCCTCCCGCGGCGAGATCCCGAACAGGCCCGCGTCGAACTCGGCGGCCCGGTGCAGGAATCCGCCGCTGCGGGTGTACGACGTGCCGACCCGGTCCGGGTCCGGGTCGTACAGGGCGGCCAGGTCCCAGCCCCGGTCGGTGGGGAAGCCCGAGACCGCGTCCCGGCCCTCCGCCACCAGGTCCCACAGATCCTCGGGGGAGTACACGTCCCCGGGGTAACGGCAGCCCATGGCGACGATCACCACAGGGTCGTCCGCCTCCGTCGCGGAGCCGAGGTGCGGCACAGGTACGGGCGCCGGGGTGAAGAGGATGTCGTGCACGTGCCGGGTCAGGGCGTCCGGCGTGGGATGGTCGAAGACCAGCGTCGACGGGAGCCGCAGCCCGGTCGTCTCGCCGAGCCGCTCGATCAGCGTGACGGCTCCCTCGGACGTCAGCCCGAGATCGGTGAACGGGCGGTCGGCGTCGAGCCGTTCACGCGGACCGTCGGTGTCGAGCCGTTCGTGCGGACCGTCGGCGTCGAGCCGTTCGTGCGGACCGTCGGCGTCGGGCCGTTCGTCTGATCCGTCGGCGTCGAGTCCTTCGTACGATCCGTCGCCGCACACCGCGGACATCTGCGCGAGTACCGCCTCGCGCAGGACGCGTTCCCTCCCCTCCGGCGGGAGAGCGAACAGGCGTCGGCGCAGGGCACCGTCGGTCGCCGTCGGGGAGGCGGGGCGGACCTCGGGTACCGGTCGGGCCAGGTCCGGCAGGACCGCGTGGCGGGTGATCTTGCCGGACGCCGTACGCGGGACGGCCGCGATCTCGTGGATCTCGACGGGCAGCTTGTACGCGGCCAGCCGCTCCCGGCACGCGGCCAGTAACCGCCGAGGGTCGAACCCGTCCGGTCCCGGAACGACGTACGCCACCGGGACCTCGCCGAGGACGTCGTGCGGCCTGCCCACCACCACCGCGTCCCGCACGCCGGGACAGTGCAGCAGGGCCTGCTCGATCTCGGTGGGGTGGATGTTCTCCCCGCCCCGGATGATCAGCTCGCTGACCCGGCCGGTGAGGGTGAGATGCCCGTGCGCGACGCGTCGCCCCAGGTCACCGGTGCGGTACCAGCCGTCCCGCAGCGCGGAAACCGTCGCCTCGGGCCGGCGGTGATAGCCGGTCATCAGACTCGGCCCACGCGCCCATATCTCGCCCTCGTCGCCGTCCGCGACATCGTTGCCGGAGCCCGGATCGACCAGCCGTACGTCCATCCCCGGGACCGGCGGCCCACAGGACCCGTCGACCATCGGCCCGTCCGGCCGGTTCACCGCGATCATCCCGCAGGTCTCGGTACTGCCGTACGCGTCGAGCAGCGGCGCCCCCAGCAGGTCCTCCACCGCCCGTCGCAGGGCCGGCGCGCTCGGGGCGCCCGCCACGACACACGTCCGCAGAGCGGGTACGGGCGAGGTGCCCTCGGCCGCCGACGCCACCAGCTGGTGGTACACGGCGGGCACCCCGGCCAGGACGGTGTAGGAGCCGCCCAGGGATGCGCGAGGCGTGCGCAGCTCCCTCAACAGGCCGCCGGGAGGAAGCAGTTCGCCAGTGATCCGTGCGCTCGCGCCGACCGCGGTGACCCCCAGGATCGCCAGCGAGTGCCCGAAGCTGTGGAACAGCGGGAGCGGCCAGAGCAGCCGGTCCTCGGGGGAGAGCCCGAAGATCGGCGTGTAGCAGGCCGCAACCGACCACAGGGCCGCACGCTGCGTGGACAGCACGCCCTTGGGCCGATGGGTGGTGCCGGAGGTGTAGAGCATCCAGGCCGGCTCGTCGAGCCCGAGATCGTCGCGGGGCGCGACGGCGGGCTCCGCCTCGGCCGCCTCCTCGAAGAGGACCGTGCCGTCGGGGGCGTCCGATGGCACCGGATCCGTGCCGGTGAGCAGGACGCGCGTACGGTCGTGCAGGCCCCCCGCGCGGTTCAGGCGGGCCAGGTGCGCGCGGTCGGTGACGACGACCGAGGCCCCGCTGTCCTCCAGGAAATGGGCCAGTTCGGCGTCCGAGGACCGGGGGTTGAGGGGCACGCCGACCGCGCCCGCCCGGACACCGGCGAGGACGCTCTCCACCATCTCCACACGGTTGCCCAGCAGGATCGCGACCCGGTCCCCGCGCCGCACACCCGCCCCCGCGAGATACGCGGCCAGCCGACCGGTGCGCTGCTCCAACTCCGCGTAGGTGACGTCCCGTTCGTCGTCGGCGTACGCCACCCGCGACGGTGACCTCTCGGCGTGCGCCCTCAACAGCTCGGGCAGCGGCCGGATCAGCTCGTCGCGCGTCATGTACCCGCCCCTCCGGCACGTGGCGCAGCACGGCCCGTTGTCAACACCCTTGCAGAGCAACGGTATTGATCGTAGAGGCAGGTCGGCCGGTGATCGAATGTGTCGACGACCGGCAGCGCGTCGCACCTGTCCGATCTATCTTGTCTGTCCGCAGTGCAGCGCAGCGCGGCGCGGAGTCGGCCGCCGCCGTTCAGGTCCGCGCGTCGGCGCAGCACCCGTCGCTCCTGGCCGGCGAGCTCCATCTCGTACTGCTTGCCCCGCGCGCTCTCGAAGGGCGGTGGAGGATCATCATCAGCCGGCCGTCGAACGTGTGGATGAGCATGCCGTGACCGCTGTCCCCGCGGAACAGCGGCCGGTGCTGCTGCCACGGCCCCTCGATGCCGCCCGACTTCGAGGTGGCGTAGGTCTGTACGTAACAAGCCGCTGATCGTCCCGTCCTTGCCGGCCACGTTCTTCTCGTACGTCGAAGCCGTGGGGGTGCGGGGGAACTGGGGGTCGTCGGTGATGTAGGGCGCGAGCTGGTTCGGTACGCCGGCGGGGATCTCCTCGGTGATCCAGGACGCGTCCGAGGCCGTGAAGAGGAGGACCGGGTCTCCGATCGTGCGGGACAGGTCCGGGGCCAGGCGGATCGCTTCCATCGTTCCGTCGATGGTCTGCGGCCACTCGTGTGCGCACACCATCCACGGCTGCCCGGACGGGTCGACGTAGAACGTCCCGTCGAGGGTCATGAGGTTCGCGGGCGGGGTGGGGCATGCGGGGTCGACAGCCGTGAACGGGCCCAGCAGCGATGAGGTCACGGCCGTGATCGTGCCGCGCATGTAGGACGCGACCTGGAACGGTGTGCCCCACTGGTTGGGCGGAGGCAAGAGCGCGAAACGAAAGAAGGCTGCAGCCAAGGCCGCGAGGCCGGTGCCGATCCCTCCCGTACTCGTCCGTATGTTGCGTGATCGCATACGAATCTTTGGCGTCGCACCCGACGGACGTCTGTTCGGCAACGCTGCGGGGAACTACATCGATGCCTCGGCGTACGGCATCGCATGGGCGCGAGCGCGGGAGGCCACTCTCACCCTTGACGAGCACGCCCTTGAGCTGGCGAAGCGCCCCCTGACACCTGACCTGCGCCACGCGGGCATCTCGTTCTGGCTGTCGTCCGGAGTCGACCCGGCGGAGTGCGCACGCCGCGCAGGGCAGGGCATCCGGGTTATCTTCCGCTGCTACGCCAGGATCCTGGCCGAAACGCGGAACCATGCCAACCGGTTGATCGAGGAGTCCGTGCAGTGGTGGGCTGCGCCGATGGGCGACACGGATGGCCCCTGAGTTGGACTGGCCCGGATATGCCCCGGAACTGCTGGTCGGAACTGGGATACGGGCGGGGGACATCAGGAGTAAGGGTGCATTTCGGCTCGCCACCTAGTTGTGACTCCTGAAGGGCGCCTGACGGGTATTTCCCTGGTCAGGCGCCCTTCCTTATGTCGTTAGAAGAAGCCCAGCTTCTTCGGCGAGTACGACACCAGGAGGTTCTTCGTCTGCTGATAGTGGTCCAGCATCATCTTGTGGTTCTCGCGGCCGATACCCGAACCCTTGTAGCCGCCGAACGCGGCGTGGGCCGGGTAGGCGTGGTAGCAGTTGGTCCAGACGCGGCCCGCCTGGATCGAACGGCCCGCGCGGTAGGCGGTGTTGGTGTCCCGCGTCCAGACGCCGGCCCCCAGACCGTACAACGTGTCGTTGGCGATCTTGATGGCGTCGTCGAAGTCGTTGAACGAGGTCACGGAGACGACCGGCCCGAAGATCTCCTCCTGGAAGATCCGCATCCGGTTGTCGCCCTCGAAGATCGTCGGCTGGACGTAGTACCCGCCCTTCAACTCGCCGTCGTGCTCGATGCGTTCACCTCCGGTGAGGATCTTCGCGCCCTCCTGGCGGCCGATGTCCAGGTAGGAAAGGATCTTCTCCAACTGGTCGTTGGAGGCCTGGGCGCCGATCATGGTGTCGGTGTCCAGCGGGTGCCCCGTCCTGATCTGCTCGGTGCGGGCGACGGCCGCCTCCAGGAACTCGGCGTAGTTGCCGCGCTGCACCAGCGCCCGCGACGGGCACGTGCACACCTCGCCCTGGTTGAGCGCGAACATCGTGAAGCCTTCCAGGGCCTTGTCACGGAAGTCGTCGTTCGCCGACCAAACGTCGTCGAAGAAGATGTTCGGCGACTTCCCGCCGAGTTCGAGTGTCACCGGCGTGATGTTCTCCGAGGCGTACTGCATGATCAGGCGCCCGGTCGTCGTCTCGCCCGTGAACGCCACCTTCGCCACCCGCGAACTCGACGCCAGCGGCTTGCCTGCCTCCACCCCGAACCCGTTGACGATGTTCAGCACACCCGGCGGCAGCAGATCCGCCACCAGACTCAGCCAGACATGGATGGACGCCGGGGTCTGCTCGGCCGGCTTGAGCACGACCGCGTTGCCCGCCGCCAGCGCGGGTGCCAGCTTCCAGGTCGCCATGAGGATCGGGAAGTTCCACGGGATGATCTGGGCGACCACCCCCAGCGGCTCGTGGAAGTGGTACGCCACCGTGTCGTCGTCGAGCTCCGCCAGCGAACCCTCCTGTGCGCGGATCGCCCCCGCGAAGTACCGGAAGTGGTCGATGGCGAGCGGGATGTCGGCGGCCAGGGTCTCCCGCACCGGCTTGCCGTTCTCCCAGCTCTCCGCGACCGCCAACTGCTCCAGATCCGCCTCCATCCGGTCGGCGATCTTCCGCAGAACGTCCGAACGCTCCGTCACGGACGTACGCCCCCAGGCGGGCGCGGCCGCGTGCGCCGCGTCCAACGCGCGCTCCACGTCCTCGCTCGTCCCCCGCGCGATCTCCGTGAACGGCAGCCCGTTCACCGGACTCGGGTTCTCGAAGTACTGCCCCCGAGCCGGCGGCACGTACTCACCGCCGATGAAATGGTCGTAACGCGCCTCGAAGGAGACGACCGCGCCGTCCGTACCGGGCGTTGCGAAACGGGTCATGAATACCTGCCTCCCGGGAAGCGCCACCCGCCGTTGGGCGGCTCTCGCGGAGAGGCTAGAAACCCGAATGTTGCAACGACGTTGCGCCCCCGCC
>NZ_LRTR01000081.1 GCF_001550375.1 Streptomyces europaeiscabiei
GCCGCCGGGGAGTCCGGCGCCGACGAGGGCCAGATCGGCGAGGACGAGGACCAGGCCGGTGAGGGCGACGAGCCCGGCCGCCAGGTCGCCGGGGCGAAGACGCCGCCGCAGCGCCACGACGAAGCGGCCGGCCGTGGCCGGACGGTCCTCCCGTACGCCCCGCAGGACCGCGCAGGCCGTGGAGAGCGCGGCGGGCAGCGTCACCAGGGGGAGGCTCACCACCGCCACGGCGATCCCCACGCTCAGCACGTCCGCGAACAGCGTCATCCGGGGCCCGAAGATCTCGCCCGCTTCCCGTTCCCTGCTCGTGCGCATGGCGCTCACCCTCTATCCCTTGATCCCGGAGTTGGCCATGCCCTCCACCAGGAACCGTTGGAAGGCGAGGAAGAACAGCACGATCGGCAGGAGGGCGATGACGGACATGGCGAACATCGGGCCGAAGGCCGAGGTGCTCGACGCGTCGACGAAGGACCTCAGCGCCAGGGTCAGGGTGAACTTCTCGGGCGAGAAGAGATAGATCAGCTGGGTGAAGAAGTCGTTCCAGGTCCAGATGAAGGTGAAGATCGCGGTGGTGATCAGGGCGGGCCGGGTCAGCGGAAGAATCACCGAGAAGAAACTCCGGAACGGTCCACATCCGTCGATGCGCGCGGCCTCCTCCAGTTCCCTGGGCAGTCCACGCATGAACTGCACGATGAGGAAGACGAAAAAGGCTTCCGTGGCGAGGAATTTCGGCAGGATCAGCGGCCAGTAGGTGTTCACCATGCCGAGCTGGTTGAAGATGATGTACTGCGGGATCAGCACGGCGTGATGCGGCAGCATGATCGTCGCGATCATGAAGGCGAAGAGCGGTCCACGGAAGCGGAACCGCAGGCGGGCGAACGCGTACGCCGCCAAGGAGCAGGACAGGACGTTGCCGACGACCGCGCCTCCGGCGATCAGCAGGGAGTTGCCGAGCAGCCGGCCCACCGACACGTCGTTCACACCGTCGAGCGCCGTCTCGTAGTTGGACCATTCCAGACGGCTCGGCAACAGGTCGAGGCTGGCGATGACCTCGTTCGCGGGCTTCACGGAGGTGGCGAGGAGCCAGGCCAGCGGGTACAGCATGACGAGGAGTGCGGCCAGACAGCCGGCGTGCAGGGCCACGCGTCGCCAAGCGACCGGCTTGCGCGCGACGGACGTCGAGGGCGTGGTGGTGGTCATCGCTCCCCCTCGGAGGCGTAGAAGACCCAGGAGCGGGAGGTACGGAAGAGGATCGCGGTGACCGCTCCGATGGCGAGCAGCAGGACCCAGGCCATGGCGGAGGCGTAGCCCATGTGGGAGGCGACGAAGCCCCGGTCGTAGAGGTAGAGGGTGTAGAAGAGGGTGGAGTCGGCGGGGCCGCCCTTGCCCGCACTGATCGCGAACGCCGGGGTGAAGACCTGGAAGGCCTGGATCGTCTGGAGGACCAGGTTGAAGAAGATCACGGGTGACAGCATCGGCACCGTGATCGACACGAAGCGGCGCCAGGCGCTCGCGCCGTCCACCTCGGCCGCCTCGTACAACTCCCCGGGTATCTGCTGGAGTCCGGCGAGGAAGATGACCATCGGGGCGCCGAACTGCCACACCGTGAGCAGGGCCACCGCGAGCAGCGCCCAGCCGGGCCGGTTGACCCAGCCTCCGGTCCCGAGGAGGTTGTCGACGGTACCGCCGTCGTTGAAGATCGCCCGCCAGACCAGGGCGATGGACATGGAGGCGCCGAGGAGGGAGGGGGCGTAGAAGGCGGAGCGGTAGAAACCGCGGCCGCGTTTCATGTTCTTCAGGGCCAGGGCCACCAGGAGGGCGAGGGCCAGTTGGAGCGGTACGGCGATGACGACGTACATCAGGGTCGTCGTCACCGAGCGCCAGTAGCGCGGGTCCTCGGTGAACATCTGGGTGTAGTTGCGCAGGCCCACCCAGTCGGGGGCGTTGAAAAGGTCGTAGTCGGTGAAGGAGAGATAGAGCGAGACGGCCATCGGGAGCAGGGTCAGAACGCAGGCTCCGAGCACCCAGGGCGACAGGAACACCCAGGCCGCGCCCTCGCGTCGGCGTCGCCTGTTGGACCGGTCCGACCGAGGAACTCCTTTTTCACGCACGGTTGTCGGCAGCTGCGTGGTGGTCATGACCTCAGCTCCGCCTTCGCCTCGGTGATGTAGTTCTCGGCGGCCTCGCGGGGGGACATCCGCTCGTAGGAGACCTGGTCGTAGTCGCGCTGGAAGGTGGTCTGCAGGGCGCTGTCGCCCGATGGAGGCGCCTGGGGAGGCGGGTCGAGCTTTCCTTCGACCGTGGCCTGGTAGTCGTAGATCGTCTTGTCGAAGTCCTTGAGGCCGGCCGCGATGTCCTCGCGGATCGACTGGTTGACCGGGATACCCCGGGTGGCGCCGAGGATCTTCGCGGCCTCGTCGTCGTTGAGCATGAAGTCGACGAGCCGGGCGGACTTCTCGGGGTGGCCGGAGTCCGCGGCCACGCCCATGAACATGGAGGGCTTGAAGTACTGGCCGGGGGTGCCGTTCTCGCCCGCCGGCATGGGGGCGAGGGAGATGCCGGTCGGTACGAGGGCGAGGTAACCGCTCGCGGGGGCGTCCCAGTTGACGTCCGAGGCGGCCTTGCCCCGGCCGAGCGGGGTGTTCTCGACCGTGCCGTCGAGCTGGGTGGTCTGCTCGGCGGGCGAGACGGCACCCTCGCGGCGCAGCTTGTCGGTGAAGGTCCACCAGCGGGTCAGGTCGGCTGCGGTGAAGCCGAGACGCCTGTCGTCGGTGTAGAGGGACTTGCCCTGGCCGCGCAGCCAGATCTCGAAGGCGTCCTCGCTCTGGCCGGGATCGGTGCCGCCCGGCACCCCCGTTTCCGCCGCCACCTTCCGCATGGCGTCGGCCCATTCGCTCCAGGTCCAGCCCACGCGGGGCGGTTCCAGACCGGCGGCCTGCCACTTCTCGGTGTCGTAGACCATGGTCTCGGTGCCGCGACCCTGCGGTACGGCGTACTGCCTGCCGTCCACCTTGCCGGTGGCGAGGAGTCCCGGCTCGAACTCGGCGGTGTGCAGTACTGGTTGCTGCTCGGAGAGGTCGAGGAGCACACCCCCGGAGGCGTACTGGTCGATCATCCGGTAGTCGAGCTGCATCACGTCGGGCGCGTCGCCCCCGGCGGCCTGGGTGGCCAGCTTCTGCTTGTAGGCCTCGTAGCCGGCGAAGGAGGTCTGTACGTCGATCCCCGGGTTCCGCTTCTCGAAGAGGTCGACGGCCGCCTGGGTTCTGGCGGCCCGGTCCGGGTTGCCCCACCAGGTGTAACGCAGGACGACGTCGCCGCCGACACTGCCCGACCCATCCGGTCCGGAGCAGCCGGTGAGCAGCGCGCAGAGCGCCAGCGCGGTGGCCGCCGCACGGGGGTTCCAGGACTTCCTCGTCCTGATTCGGGGCATGAGTGGGTCACCTCATTCGCTAGAAAGCGCTTCCCCCCGTCATTGACCCTAGGGAAGGTCCGGATGTCAGAACAAGACCCCCGCACCACATCCGTGCGACACCACCGTGCCGCCGTCGTGGGGCTCGGCGCCCGGGCACGGATGTTCACCCAGGCGCTGACCGGGCCCTTCGCGGAACGGATCGACCTGGTGGGCTTCTGCGACACGAACGCGCACCGCATGGCCGTCCACAACTCCTGGATCGCGGCCGACCATCCGGGCCGCAGCCCCGTGCCGGCGTACGGGGCCGACGACTTCGAGGAGATGCTCCGCCGCGAGCGGGTCGATCTGGTCGTGGTGTGCTCGTTGGACCGGTCCCACGACCACTACATCGTGCGTGCGCTGGAGGCGGGGTGCGATGTCGTCACCGAGAAGCCGATGACCACCGACGCCGAGCGTGCCCGCCGCATCCTGGAGGCCCGGCGCCGGACGGGACGTGAGGTGCGCGTCTCCTTCAACTACCGCTACAACCCGGTGCACTCGGCCGTACGGGAGCTGATCGCGGACGGCGAGATCGGCGAGATCGGCTCGGTGCACTTCGAGTGGCTGCTCGATCTGCGGCACGGCGCCGACTACTTCCGCCGCTGGCACCGCGACAAGGCGAACTCCGGCGGCCTGCTCGTCCACAAGTCGACCCACCACTTCGACCTGGTCAACTGGTGGCTCGGCACCCGCCCCGACACCGTCTTCGCCCAGGGCGGCCTCTTCTTCTACGGCGACGAGGCGGGCCGCCGCCGAGGCCTCGCCCGGGACTACACCCGCGCCCACGGCTCCCCGGCGGCCGAGACCGACCCCTTCGCCCTCCACCTCAAGGACTCCGCCGTCCTCACCTCGCTCTATCTGGACGCCGAACGGGAGGACGGCTACCACCGCGACCAGAACGTCTTCGCCCCCGGCGTCACCATCGAGGACGACATGGCGGTCCTCGTCCGCTACGGCTCCGGCGCCACCCTGACCTACCACCTGACGGCCTACTCCCCCTGGGAGGGCTACCGTGTCGCCTTCAACGGCAGCGAGGGCCGCATCGAGCTGCTGGTGGAGGAGTCCACCTGGACCCGCCCCCACGTCCGCACGACCGGCGCGAGCCCGGTCATGCACGGCGTCGAGGCGAGCGACGACGCCGGCCGGACCGAACTGCTGGTGCGCCGCCTCTGGGAGCGGCCGCGCGAGGTGAAGCCGGCCGCCGGTGAGGGCGGGCACGGCGGCGGGGACGTTCGGATGCTGGCCGACCTGTTCGGAGAGCGCGTACCGGACGGGTTGGGTCGGGCGGCCGACGCGGTGGACGGCGCACGGTCGCTGGTGACGGGGCTGGCTGCGAACCGGTCGCTGGAGACGGGGGTGCCGGTGGCGGCGCGGGAGTTGCTGGACGTGTGAGCCGTCGGCCGAACCCGCGCCGCCCGCGCCGGGTGGGTGCGCAGCCGGGTGGGTGTCTCAGGAGGTCACCAGACGAGTTCGAGGCGCTCCGGGGAGCGGTGGATCAATGTCGGGCGCATGGTGATCCGTTGGCCTTCCGCGAGGCGCAGGCCCGGCAGGCGGCTGGTCAACTGCTCCAGGGTGACGCGGAGTTGTTCGCGGGCGAGCTGGGAGCCGGGGCAGGTGTGGGTGCCGAAGCCGAAGGAGAGGTGGCGGCTGGCGGTGGGGCGGGTGATGTCGAAGTCGTCGGGGTTCGGGTGGCGGGAGCCGTCGCGGTTGGCGCCGCCGAAGGCGAGGAACACCGGGGCGCCGGACGGGAGTTCGGTGCCGGCGAGGGTGACCGGGCGGGTGGTGACGCGGCGGAAGCCCTGCAAGGCGGTGTCGTAGCGCGCTGCTTCCTCGACGGCGGCCGGGATGCGCTCGGGCTCGGCGCAGAGCAGCTCCCACTGCGGGCGGTCGCGCAGGAGGTGGAGGAGGGTCGTCCCGACGAGGGCGGTCGTGGTCAGGTGTCCGGCGATGAGCAGGTTCTGCAGGTGGGCGACGACCTGGTGACGTTGGTCGAGCGTCAGCTCGTCGGCGTCGGCTCCGGCGACGGACGTGATGAGTTCGGTGCCCAGGTCCTCGCGCGGGTCGGCGTGCCGGGCGCGCACGAACGCGTCGAGGCGGTGGGCCGTGGCGACCACGTCCTCGGCCGCGGCGATCTGTTCGGCCTCCGTCATGGGCCGGAACAACAGCTGCTCGGCCCGGCGACCGCCGCGGACCAACGCCGGTACGTCGTCCGGGTCGAACCCGACGAGGTGCCCGATGACCTCCCCGGGGAGCCGTCCCGCGTACGCCGACATCAGCTCGACCCGGCCGCCCTCGTCGACCTTTCCCTTGCCGTCCTCGCCGTCCGCCTCGCTCCTGCCGTCGCCTCCTCCGCCCTCCGCGCCGTTCTTGAGGAAGCCGTCGACCAGGGCGGCGGCCCGTTCGGCGGCATATGGCAGGACGGCGGCGACCCTCGCGGGCGACAGCCCCCGCACGATGGGTGCCCGCAGCTCCTGGTGCAGCGTGCCGTCGGCGGTGACGACGACGGGGCGTCCGCCGAAGCCGCCGCCGAGCACGGCCAGCGCGGCGGGTGCGGGCATGACGTCCGGGCGCAGCGCGTTGGCCGACGAGAAGTCCTCCGGGCGCCGCAGCACCTCCCGTACGTCGGCGTCCCGGGCCACCAGCCAGGAGTCCAGCTCGGAGACGTACGTCAGCCCTTCCGCCGCTCTGGCCCGCGCGTAGTGCGGATACGGATCCCGCTGCAACTCGTCGAGCCTGTCGTGCAGTTCAGGGTCCACGGGAGCACCTTCCGGCCAGGGGCGGGCGTGCGGTCGGGCTCATGGTGCCGTACGGCGGGGCAGGGCGGTAGAGGTTCTGCGACGGGACGGTCCTGCGGGTCGGGAGGGGTTGGACCGGTCCCGTTCACCTACGATCACCCCGTGGTTCTCTTCCTCCTGGAACGCCTCCCCCGCCTCCCCGCCGACCGCGCCTGGCAGCGCCTCACGGACTGGCCCCGGCACGCCGACGTCGTCCCGCTGACCCACGTCACCGTCCGCACACCTCATCCGACCGGCGAGGGCACGGTGTTCGTGGCCCGCAGCGGCATCGGGCCACTCGCCTTCGACGACCCGATGGAGGTCACGGTCTGGCAGCCGCCCGAGGGGCGGGCCGGCGGGAAGTGCCGCCTCGTCAAGCACGGTTCGTTCGTGACCGGGTGGGCCGAGATCGAGGTCCATCCGTACGGTGACGGCGCGTCGCGTGTGGTGTGGCGCGAGGACCTTCGCGTGCGAGGGCTGCCGGGCCTCTTCGACCGGCCGCTGGGCGGGTTGGCGCGGCGGATGTTCGGGCGGGCGATGGACGGGCTGCTCGCGGCCGACGACCGGCGTTCGAGCTGAGCCCCGACGGGCCTACCCCCGGCCGGCGTTCGAGGTCGTTGTCAGACCCTCCGGCTGATGTTCGAGGTCGTTGTCAGACCCCCCGGCTACTGTCCGGCGCCATGACCACACACCACCTGCACGCCACCCGGGCGTCCTACGACACCGTCGCCGCCGACTACGAGAAGCTGCTGAGAGACGAGTTGGCGAGCAGCCCGTTCGAGCGGGCCATGCTGGGGGTGTTCGCCGAGCGGGTGCTGGGCGCCGGGGGTGGACGCGTGGCGGACCTGGGGTGCGGCCCGGGGCGGGTCACCGGGCACCTGGCCTCGCTGGGGCTCGACATCTGCGGGATCGACCTCTCGCCGGAGATGATCGCCGTGGCCCGCTGGGCCCACCCTCGACTGGGGTTCGACGTGGGCACGATGACCGCGCTCGACTTCGCGGACGGCTCCCTCGCCTGGTATTCGACGGTCCACACCCCGCCCGCCGAACTCCCACCGCTCTTCCACGAGTTCTACCGGGTTCTCGCCCCGGGCGGCCTCCTCGCGATGGCGTACAAGGTCGGCGACGAGTCCGTGCACCTGGCGCACGCGTACGGCCACCCCCTCGATCTCGACGTCTACCGCTTCCCACCGGATCTGATCGCCGCGCTGCTGGGGGACGCGGGGTTCGTCGAGGCGGCGCGGCTGGTGCGGGAGGCCGACGGCCCCGGCACCACGGCCAACACCCCCCAGGCGTACGTGCTGGCGCGCAAGCCGGCGTGAACCGCCGCGAGTCCTGAAGGTCGGGGCCCGGTCAGGACGCGCCCGGGTTCCCGTTCCGGGCGGCGGCCAGGCCGTCGCGGCGGTCGCGGTCGCCGTCGCCCGTGGTGCTGAGGAGGGTGTCGCAGATCTCGCGGAGCTTGTCGGTGGCCTGCTTGGAGAACAGTCCGCAGAGCCCGGCAATGCCGGAGAAGCCGTACGGGTTGGTCGCACCGGCGCCGGAGCTGCCGGCGAACAGGCCGCCTCGCAGCAGGAGATAGACAAGGAGGGCGAGGGCGACACCTATGCCGGCGCGCAGGAGGTACCACCACAGCCAGCTCGCGTAGAGCCGCCGGTTGCCGACGTACGTCGCGAAGGACGTGGCCGCGTGGACGAAGCTGCCGAGTGCGCTGCACACCACCACGGCGAGCAGCATCGCGGTGTCGGCGGTCAGCGCCCAGTCCCCGAGGCCGAAGGGCGACCAGCGCGCGGTGGCCGTGGGGTCCGCGCCGGGCTCCACCGTCGTCAGCACCGCCGGCCAGAGCGTCACGAGGGCGCCGCAGACGAAGACGACGTCGGCTAGGAGGAAGAGGCCCAGCAGGGTCGTCGACACGGTCGACAGCCGCCGCCGCTCGTCAAGGGCGCCGTCGGCTCCGGGATCGGCCGAGCCGTCACTCGAACCGTCGCCCGAGCCGTCACCCGAGCCAGAAGCCGCGTCACCGTCGTCGGCGCTCCCGCCCGAGGCGGTGCCGTTGTCGCTTCCGCTTCCGCTTCCGCTTCCGCTTCCGCTCGAGCCTGTACCGATGTTCTCCGCGCCGCCATCACCCATGCCCGAGCCCGCCGCGCCGTCCGGGCGCTCTTCACTGCTCGCCGTACCCAACTGTCCGCTCCCGTAGTGCTGTTGTCGTATCGCAACGGTCGGCTCTGCCGCCCCCGGGGTCAAGTCACGGGTGCGGGTTCGGGTCGGGTTCGGGTCGGGTTCGGGCGTCGCTTCACGAGACCCGCAGGCTGGGCAGTTCCATGACGCCGGGCGAACCGTCGTGGTGGATCGGGGTGTGCGCGCCGGTCAGTGAGACGCCGCTGCCGCCCCGCCGGTCGGCGACGATCTCTGCGGCGATGGACAGGGCCGTCTCCTCCGGTGTGCGCGCCCCGAGGTCCAACCCGATCGGAGACCTGAGCCGGGCCAACTCCAGCTCGGTCACGCCGACTTGGCGGAGGCGTTCGTTGCGGTCGAGGTGGGTGCGGCGGGATCCCATCGCACCGACGTAGGCGACGGGGAGCCGTAGGGCGAGCTGGAGGAGGGGGACGTCGAACTTGGCGTCGTGGGTGAGGACGCAGAGGACGGCCCTGCCGTCCACGTCCGTGCGCTCCAGATACCTGTGGGGCCACTCGACGACGATCTCGTCCGCCTCCGGGAAGCGGGCGCGGGTCGCGAAGACGGGGCGAGCGTCGCAGACCGTGACGTGGTAGCCGAGGAACTTACCGACGCGGACCAGCGCCGAGGCGAAGTCGATCGCGCCGAAGACGATCATCCGGGGTGGCGGGACGGACGACTCGACGAGGACTGTGAGCGGTGCTCCGCAACGTGATCCCTGCTCTCCGATCTCCAGGGTGTCCGTGCGGCCGGCGTCGAGAAGGGCGCGCGCCTCGGCGGCGACCGTGCGGTCCAGTTCGGGGTGGGCGCCGTAGCCGCCGTCGTACGAGCCGTCCGGGCGGACCAGCAGGGCGCGGCC
>NZ_LRTR01000809.1 GCF_001550375.1 Streptomyces europaeiscabiei
CTCGTCCCGCACCGGACGGCGGCCTGCTGCTTGGCGGCCGGGCCGAAGCCGCCCCGGACGCGATCGGTGCCCGCCTGTACGTCGTGCAGGCCCGCACCGGCCCGGCCCGCTCCCCGCACAGCCATACCGCCGTGCTCCTGGACGGCGGCCGACTCCCCCCACTGGCGGTGCGGGAGACGGGCAGGGCCGCGGCCCCCGGGCGGCTCCGCCCACCGCGCGCCGAGATCGAGCTGCACGAGCACGCCGTACCGCACGACGCGGTCCTCGGACCCGTGGGCGAGGGTGTGCCACTGGCCCTGCGTGCGCAGCAGGTCGGCCACGCTCTGGTGCCCGCGCTGCTGGTCGCCGCCGCGGACACCGCACTGCGCTCCGCCGTGCGTGCAGCCGGTGGCGGGGCGTCGCCCGGCCGCCCGCACCGGCGACTGGCCGGGGTCTTCGCCGACATCCTGGCCTGCGACAGCTTCGCCGGTGCCGCCCTGCGCGCGCTGAGCCTGCTGCCCGCACAGGCCCAGGTGCCGGCCGCCGCCGTGCACTACCTGGTCCCTGCGCTGCTCCGGGAGAACCTCGAGGCACTCGCCTGCGTGCTCGGTGCGCGCCGGCACGACCGCGGCAGCGCCCATCACGGGGCCCTCGGCAGGCTGATGCGGACCCTGCCGCTCGCAGCCTCCGGACCCGCGCGCACCGGCGCCGCCGACGGCCAGGCCGTGATCGCCCCCCATCTGCGGCCGCTCGCCGAGCACTCCTGGTTCGCCGAGCCGGAGCCGCCGCTGACGCTGTTCCGGGGATCCGACCTGCCCGTCCTCGACTTCGCCTCCCTCGCCGCGGCGGGTCACGGGGACTTCCTGGCCGCCTCGCTGTGCGGATCGGCGGCGCGGTTCGCCGAGGTCCGCGGCGTCGGCGGCCACACGGCCGTCCTCGCGGAACTCGTCCAGAGCCTCGTCACCGAACTGCACGCGCTGCGAGCCCGGTGCCGTGCGCTGCCCGGCCCCGGGGACGGACCGCTGCCCGTGGCCGCCGTGTGCGCGCTCGTCGACCGCTACGCCCTGGTGCTCGCCGCCGCGGCGGTCCTTGGCATGTGGGAGAGCCAGGACGGCGCCGACCCCTTTCTCGCCGCACCTGCCTGGCCGGTGCTCGCCCTGTCCCGGATCGCCCGGCGCCTCGGCGCGCCCGTTCCGCCCCTGCCGGACGGGGTGGAGGAACTGGTGCACCGCGAACTGGTGCGCCGCTGTCACGAGCATCTCAGCTATGACCTGGACGCCACGGAGCTCGCCCCGTGACGGCGCACGCGGTGCACATCGCACCGCCGTTCAAGGCCAGCGGCAGCCGCGGCCCCTGGCAGGAAGTGCGCGAGAGCATACGGCTGACCGGCAACGCCACGGTCCTCACCACCTGGGGGGAGTGGCTCAACGCCGCGCTGGCCGGGGGCGGTCTGCGCGAGATGCTCGGCCCGGACTGGCAGCGCTACCGGCGAACCCCCGACCCGGCCGTCCGCTACCGGTTCGCCGCCTCCCGGCTTGCCGTCAAGTACACGGCGGCCGCCGCCCTCGGCACCGAACCCGTCGAGCTCGACCTCGCCTACACGCCCGGCGGCCGCCCGTACCTGCGTGGATTCGGGCAGCTCGACATGAGCCTGACCCACTCCGAGGATCTGATCGCCGTGGGCATCAGCCGCACCGGCAGGATCGGCGTCGACGCCGAACCGGCCCACACGCGGCCGCCCGCCGAGGGGTTCCTCGGCCATGTGTGCACCGCCGCCGAGCGCGCCGAGCTCGGCCTGCTGCCCGAGACGGAGCAGCACCGGGCGCGCCTGCGCCTGTGGACGCTGAAGGAGGCGTACTCCAAGGCCCTCGGCCAGGGACTGCCCCTCGGCTTCACCGAGTTCGGCTTCACCGCGTGCGAGAGATGCCGCGCCGGCGCGGACGCAGGCCGCTGCGCGCTGCTGTGCGCGCCCGACGGCACGCCCGTGGAGAGCGACACATGGACCTTCGCCACCTACCACGTCCTCGGCGGCCGCTATCTGGTCAGCGTGGCCTGCCAGGACACCGGGGTGGTCGCCGTGCCCGGCCCGACGGTCACCGCGCCGCTGGACGAGACCGTCCTGAGCACGCTCGCCGACCGCCTGTCCCGTCAACACGCCCTTTCCGATCCTCTGGAGACCCATGTCCCGTCGTCTGTTCACCTCGGAGTCCGTGACCGAGGGTCACCCCGACAAGATCGCTGACCAGATCAGCGACACCATTCTCGACGCGCTCCTGCGCGATGACCCGTCCTCCCGGGTCGCCGTCGAGACCCTGATCACGACCGGCCTGGTGCACGTGGCCGGCGAAGTCTCCAGCACCGCGTACGCACCGATCGCGCAGCTGGTCCGCGACAAGATCCTGGAAATCGGCTACGACTCCAGCAAGAAGGGCTTCGACGGCGCCTCCTGCGGCGTGTCGGTGTCGATCGGCGCGCAGTCCCCGGACATCGCCCAGGGTGTGGACACGGCGTACGAGTCGCGGGTCGAGGGTGCCGCCGAGGGCGGGGAATCGGACGAGCTCGACAAGCAGGGCGCGGGCGACCAGGGCCTGATGTTCGGCTACGCGACGGACGAGACGCCGACGCTGATGCCGCTGCCGGTCTTCCTGGCCCACCGCCTGTCGAAGCGCCTGTCCGACGTGCGCAGGAACGGCACGATCCCCTACCTGCGCCCGGACGGCAAGACGCAGGTCACCATCGAGTACGACGGCGACAAGGCGGTCCGTCTGGACACCGTCGTCGTCTCCTCGCAGCACGCCAGCGACATCGACCTGGACTCGCTGCTGGCTCCGGACATCAAGGAGTTCGTCGTCGAGCCGGAGCTGAAGGCGCTCCTGGACGAGGGCATCAAGATCGACACGGAGAACTACCGTCTCCTGGTCAACCCCACCGGCCGCTTCGAGATCGGCGGCCCGATGGGTGACGCCGGCCTGACCGGCCGCAAGATCATCATCGACACCTACGGCGGCATGGCCCGCCACGGCGGCGGTGCCTTCTCCGGCAAGGACCCCTCCAAGGTCGACCGCTCCGCGGCGTACGCGATGCGCTGGGTCGCCAAGAACGTGGTCGCCGCCGGTCTCGCCGCCCGCTGCGAGGTCCAGGTCGCGTACGCGATCGGCAAGGCCGAGCCGGTGGGTCTGTTCGTCGAGACCTTCGGCACCGAACGGGTCCCCGTAGCCCGCCTGCAGCAGGCGATCACCGAGGTCTTCGACCTCCGCCCGGCCGCCATCATCCGCGACCTCGACCTGCTCCGCCCGATCTACGCCCAGACCGCCGCGTACGGCCACTTCGGCCGCGAGCTCCCCGACTTCACCTGGGAGCGCACCGACCGGGCCGAGGCCCTCGCGGTGGCCGCAGGCCTCGTGACATGACAGACGCGCAGCGCGGCACCCGGCCGGTGCGCCTGTACTGCTTCGCCCACGCCGGCGCGGGCACCTCCTCGTTCGACGGCTGGGCCGGCCGGGCCGGGCCGGACGTCGAGGTCGTACCGCTGCCGCTGCCCGGCCGGGGCAGCCGCGCACGCGAGCCGGCCATCACCGGGCGCGAGGCTCTCCTCGCCGACCTGACGGGCCACTTCACCGCGGCACCGCCTTCGCAGCCGTTCGCGCTGTACGGGCACAGCCTGGGCGCGATGGTCGCCTACACGGTGACGCGCGCGCTGCACGACGCCGGCCTGCCCGGGCCCGTGCTGCTCGCCGTCGGGGCCTGCCCCCCGCCGACGGTGCCCTCCCCGCTGTCCGACGCCTGGGCGGCACCGGAAGCCGAACTCGTCGGCCTGCTCACCGAGATGGGCGCCGTACCGGACCGGGCGGCACCCGGCGGGTTCTGGTACCGCACCGTGCTGCCGGTGCTGCGCGACGACCTGGCTCTGGGGCACCGGCTGCGCGTCGCCGCCCGGGAACCGGCCTCGGGCGGGCTGCCGGACGTGCCGCTGCTGGCGGTCTCCGGTGATCGCGACCGCCTGGGCCGTCCCGGCGACATGGCGGGCTGGCGGGAGTGGACCACCGGCCCCGTCACGCTGCACACCGTGCCGGGTGACCACTACTTCGCGGGCGGCCCGGATCTTCCCGTCCTGCTCGGCCGGGCCTGCCGCACCGCGGCGGACCGTGCGCCCGACTGCTGCTCCGGTCTCGCTCAAGTCGGTGCCGCCAAGGTCGGGATGACAGCGGACACCTCGGAGGGAACGGGGCGGCAGTGGGCGCGCTCACACCTTCCGGCCGGCCGTCATCTCCAAGGAGAGGTATGAGCCCCTACACGATCACAGCCGAAGAAGAGCGCGCGGCTGCCACACCGGCCGCCGCGCAGCACCGGTGGCATCTGGCGCTTGCCGAAGCCGCGAACGGTGCATTGCTGGACGCCGGCCTCGCCGCGCTGCGCACCCGGGCAGGCGGCGCCGTCGCGTCCGCCGAACCGGTC
>NZ_LRTR01000810.1 GCF_001550375.1 Streptomyces europaeiscabiei
AGCGCCTCGGCCGGCACCTCGCGCAGGCCGGCGACGGTGGTGCCCAGCCGGCGGGCGACGGCCCGGTAGACGGTCCGGGAGTCCTCGGGCGTGAGCGAGGTCGCGGGCGGCGTGACATGGCTGGGACTGATCGACACGATGCGCCGGATCAGGCCGCGCAGGCCGGGCAGCAGGGCGAGCTGCCAGGCGCTGGCGCCGCCCGCGGAGGTACCGCACACGGTGATGTTGTCCGGGTCCCCGCCGAAGGCGGCCGCGTTGAGGCGCACCCAGCGCAGCAGCGCCTGCTGGTCCTGCAGGCCCCAGTTGGCGAAGTCGCCGGTCAGCGGATCGGTGAGATCCTCGTGCAGACCGAACCCCAGGACGCCGAGCCGGTAGTTGAAGGTGACCACGACCATGTCCGCGCGGGCGGCCAGCCGGGCCCCGTCGTAGGCGGGCATGCTGCCTGCCCCGGCCTGCCAGCCGCCGCCGTGGATGTACACCATCACGGGCCTGCTGCCGCGGGTGTGGGGCGTCCACACGTTGGCGTACAGCGAGTCCTCGCTGCAGGGCGGCACCGGCCGGCTGGGTATGGAGCTCTGGAAGGAGACGTCGGCGAAACGCACGGCGTCGCGCACCTCGCGCCAGGGCACGGGCGGCCGCGGGGAGGCGAAACGCAGTTCACCCAGCGGCGGCCTGGCGTAGGGGATGCCGCGGAAGGCGGCGACCCGGCCGGTGCGTTCGCCGGCCACCGGCCCGGCCGACGTGC
>NZ_LRTR01000811.1 GCF_001550375.1 Streptomyces europaeiscabiei
AGACAGTCGTCGTAGCCGGCCAGGAGTCCGGCTGCCCCGGCCTGGGCGACCGAGATCGCCGACGAGTCCTTCTGCGACATCAGGGGCGTCTCCGCCAGGCCCCAGGGCAGGGCGAGTTCGGGGTCGAGGGGGTCGATGTCCACCTGGGTGCCGGGCACGAACCCGGTGGAGCACAGGTACGACACACAGGTGTCGTCGGTGAGGGCGAGGAAGCCGTGCACCAGGCCCTCGGCGACGAACAGTGCTTCGCCCGACTCCGCGGACATCCAGTTCGCCTCGTGCACGCCCCAGGTCGGGGATCCGACCCGCAGGTCCACGACGATGTCGAGGACGGCGCCGCGCACCACGCACACCACTTTGGCCTGGCCCGGCGGCAGGAGCGTGCCGTGCAGCCCGCGCAGGGTGTGACGGCGCGAGACCGAGTAGTTCACCTGCGCCACCGGCACGGGGCGGCCGATCTCCTCGGCCAGCCGGTCGTGCCGGAACGACTCGTAGAAGCTGCCGCGTTCGTCCAGGAACTGATGCGGCGTGATGTGGTAGGCGTCCGGCACAGCCATCTCTCGAACCT
>NZ_LRTR01000812.1 GCF_001550375.1 Streptomyces europaeiscabiei
CAAGTTCCGATGCCGCTGGTCAGGAGTACTTCTCCCAGCTGTGATCAAGTCGCGGACCGCCCAGTTCGTGAAAGCCCGAGGCTAGGTCGTAGGTCCGGGTGACGGGTCGGGCCCTGGCCCGATGTGGCGGCCGGCCGCCGAGGATTAGCGTGCGGACGTGTCGAAGACCTCACCCTCAGCCCCGCCGGTGCCACCGCGCACCGATCCTCCGGTTCCTCCCGCCCTTTCCGTTGCTCCGGTTCCTCCCGCTCTTTCCGTTCCTGTGGCGCTTCCCATTCCTGTCGCAAATTCGTCGGCCGCCGCGCGGAGCACCCCGGCCGCCCACGGTTCCCTGTCCGGCGGGCATGCTGAGGGGGTGAGTGAAGACGAGTTCCGAGCCGCGATGTCCCGACTGGCGGCCGGTGTGGTCCTGGTGACCGCGCACGAGGCGGCGCTGGATCAGGACGGGCCGCGCGGCGAGGACGTCGGCATGACGGCCACCTCGTTCATGTCGGTGTCCCTCGACCCGCCCCTCGTCATGGTCAGCCTCCGCGAGGGTTCCCGCATGGACGACCTTCTCGACGAGCAGCCCCTGTGGGCCGTCTCCGTCCTCTCCGACCACCAGCGCACCATCGCCGGCCGCTTCGCCATGAAGGGCCGTGTGAGCGACCGCCTCCTCTTCGACGACCTCTCGTACACCCGGGGCGAAATCACCGGCGCCCCCCTGATCGACGACGCCCTGGCGACCCTGGAATGCCGCACCGAACAACGGGTGACCGCCGGCGACCACACCCTCGTCATCGGCAGGGTCCTGGCTTCGACGGCGCCGGGGTCCGGAGGCGGCCCCCTGGCCTATTTCCGGGGCCGTTACAGGCATTTGGCCCCGTAAGGGCCGGCCCCGCCGGAAGCGTGGGAATTCGCGCGAGCGACCCGACCACGACGCTCCGGCGCCTACCACCTACCGATGGCCACCTGCCACCTACGCAGGAGCGCCCACCCGGGCCTCAGCCCCAGTCCCGCCCCGACCGCCCCCGCTTGGTGTCGGACCGCTGCTTCTTCTCCCGCAGCCGCCGCTCGTTGATCCCCCTCGGGATACGGGTGGCCCGCCGCGGCCTGGGCGGCGGAGCGGTCGCCTCCGCGAGCAGCGCGGCCAGACGTACGGCGGCGGTCTCCCGGTTGCGCCACTGGGAACGGTGCTCGGAGGCCCGCACGCTGACGACCCCCTCGACGAGGCGCCCCGCGAGCCGCTCCAGCGCCCGCGCCTTCCACACCTCGGGAAGTGCCTCGGTGTTCGCGAGGTCGAACCGCAGCTCGACCTGCGAGTCACTGGTGTTGACGTGTTGTCCGCCGGGACCGGAGGACCGGGAGAAACGCCACATGAGCTCGGCCTCGGGAAGCGAGACGGAGCCACGGATGACGTGAGGACCGGACATGCCCCCATCGTCGCGCGGATGTCCGGTCCACGTCACGCCCTTTTCACCGCATCCGGCGATGCTGCCTTCCGCGCCCGGCCGAAGCCCGGGTAAAGAAAGTAAAAACCGCAGGAACCTCTGGCGCCCCTCCCGACGTTCATAGGGGTACAGGTAGCTTCGTCCCCGGCACGAAGCCCGTAAGGCACGTACGCAACGAGGGAAGGACTCCCAACCATGGCTGTAAGCCTGTCCAAGGGTGGCAACGTCTCGCTCACCAAGGAGGCTCCGGGCCTGACCGCCGTCACCGTGGGGCTCGGCTGGGACGTCCGCAGCACCACCGGCACGGACTTCGACCTCGACGCCTCCGCGATCGCGGTCAACACGCAGGGCAAGGTCTACTCGGACGGCCACTTCGTCTTCTTCAACAACAAGCAGACCCCGGACCAGACCATCGTCCACACCGGTGACAACCGCACGGGTGAGGGCGCGGGCGACGACGAGGCGATCAACGTGAACCTGGCGGGTCTCCCCGCCGACATCGACAAGATCGTCTTCCCGGTCTCCATCTACGACGCCGAGAACCGCTCGCAGAACTTCGGCCAGGTCCGCAACGCCTACATCCGCATCGTCAACCAGGCCGGCGGCGCCGAGATCGCCCGCTACGACCTCTCCGAGGACGCCGCCACCGAGACCGCCATGGTCTTCGGCGAGCTGTACCGCAACGGCGCCGAGTGGAAGTTCCGCGCGGTCGGCCAGGGCTACGCCTCGGGCCTCGTCGGCATCGCCCAGGACTTCGGCGTCAGCGTCTGACGTTCCGACGTCCGGGGCGCCGACGCCCCGCACCGCACCACACCGCCGAAGGCCCCGCCGCGACGCCCGCCGTCGCAGCGGGGCCTTCGGCCGTCCTCACACCCGCCAGTCGGCGGAGTACTGGATGTGCAGCCAGGCGGGTACGTGCCGTCGGTTCCGCGGTCGCGACCATGGCCCCGCGCCCAGCTCGACACAGAAGTGCCCGGCGTGCGGGTACCGGTACGGGAACGACGGGGCCTGGTCGACGAGGCCGCGCAGGGCGGTGCCGTACTCGCGGAACGCGGTGGGGCTGCCCACGACGAAGAGCGTGTGCGCCGCGATGTCGAAGGCAAGGTGGTCGCGGTACGACCGGTGGTGCCGCCGTTCGTGATCGATCGCGGCCTCGTCCGGGAAGTCCTGGTCCGGAGTGCCCGTCGTCTGCGGCCTGCCGGCGTCGAGCCGTGACCGCACCTGCTTCCACGAGGCGGTCGGAAACCGCAGGCTGTGGTGGACCAGAACCAGGTCCAGTGAGACGGGTTCACCGTCGCCGACGAAGGCGCCGTCGGGCGCGGGACGGGCACGGATCGGCAGATGGACCAGCGACCGGGCGGACCGCGCGGCCAACGCCCACAGGGCGACGAGCTGCTCCGCGCCGGCCCGGTCGGCGTACATCGACAGCCAGTGATGGTCGTCGCGCAACACCAGCCGTGCCGGGGAGAGGGCCGGCCGGATCACCCGGAACTCGTCGCCGCCCAGCCGGGCCCTGTGCACACGCACCCGCTGCTCCACACGCCCCCTCGCACCCCATGGCTCCCGCGCATCCGGAGGAACTGTAGGTCCCGGCGCCCAGCAACGAGTATGGAGTTGTGGGTGGGGGTTGTGGGTGGGGAGTTGTGGTGGGGAGTTGTGGTGGGGGGCAGGGGAGCGTGGGGCGGAAATCGAATCGCTCGGTCCGGAGCCGGTGTCAGACCCGGTCGATAGCGTGCGGGCATGCTGCTGCTCGAACCACTCCACCCGGCCGAGGACGGAACCATTCCCGGCCCTCTCCTCGCCGAACTCACCGCCCTGCACGCCTCCAACCGCGACTTCTACACCCTCAGCGGTGACTTTCCGGACGCGGACGACATCCGTCCCGAGCAGGTGGCTGCGGCACTGTCGGTGGAGCTGGCCAACCCGGACGCGGAGATCCTGCTCGCCCGCGACGGCGGCGGCGCCATCCTCGGTGACTACGGAGGCAGCCTCGGTGAGAGCGGCGACAGCGGCAGCCGGCGGCTCGTCGGGGTGGCCATCACCCTCGCGCGCCATCCCGATCCGGCCGACCCCGACCCGTGGATCGGGCTGCTGCTCGTCGACGCCGCAGCTCAACGACGGGGGTACGGGCGGCAGTTGGCGACCCTCGTCGAGGAACGGTTCCGGCGGGCAGGGCGTACCGCCGTGCGGCTGGCGGCGCTCGACAACAACCCCGGCGCCCTGGCGTTCTGGACGTCTCTCGGTTACGAGGTCGTCGAGCGTCGCCGGGACCGCCAACTGGGGCGCCCCTGCACGGTGCTGCGCAAAACGCTGCGTACGCCTCGCCGGGCCGCACGGGTCGCCGTACTCGATCCGGAGGGTGCCGTCTTCCTGTTCAAGTACCACAACGCGGAGGTGGGCGTGCACTGGGCGCTGCCCGGAGGCGGTCTGGAGGCGGACGAGACACCGCGCGAGGGTGCCTTGCGGGAACTGCGCGAGGAAACGGGCTGGACGGACGTGGAGCCGGGCGCCTTCCTCGGTACCTGGGAGCACGACTTCACCCGCGCCGGCATCTCCGTCCGTCAGCACGACCACATGTTCGTGGCCCGGGGGCCCCGCCGTGAGCCGGTCGGTGGCCTCCTCGCCGCCGCGCGCACCAAGGAAGGCATCCTGGCCTGGCGCTGGTGGACCCGCCAGGAGCTCACCGAGGCGGAGGAGGCCGTGTGGCCGCCCGAACTGCTGTCGCTGCTGACGGAGTTCGAGAGGGCGGAGAAATCCGGGAAGTGACGGGACACCACTCTCACGCCTCCGGTGGCCTGCCCTCCCCGTACAGCCATTCCTCCCAGATCGGGGTCAGGTCCGCGTCCGGAGCCGTCTTCCGCGCGAACTTCTCGACGTACGCCGTGAAGTCGGCCGTGTCCGCGTTGCCGTGGCGGTGAGCGGTCGCCCAGCCCCGGATCAGCCCGAAGAAGGCGTCGTCGCCGACCGCCTCGCGGATCTTGTGCAGGACCATGGCACCGCGCTCGTACACCGGGCTGTCGGAGATACGGGCGGCGCTCGGCGGCTTCGCGGGCGGAAAGTCCCAGACGGCCTCGCTCGAGGCGGCGTCCTGGTGGTGGTCGCCCTCGTACAGCGCGTCGAAGATCTCCTGGGCGGTGTCGCCGCCGTGGTCCTCCTCCCACAGCCACTCGGCGTACGTGGCGAAGCCCTCGTTGAGCCACATGTCCCGCCAGCTCTTCGGGGTGACGGAGTCGCCGTACCACTGGTGGGCCAGTTCGTGGACGAGGAGCGAGAGGTCGGGGGCGCCAGGGAAGACGGGGCGGTTCTGGGTCTCCAGGGCGTACGCCACGTCCTCCGGCCTCTCGACGATCGCGCCGGTGGAGGAGAAGGGGTACGGGCCGAAGTTCCCCTCCGCCCACTCGATGACCTCGGGGATCCGGCCGAGGACCGCGCGGCTGTCCTCGGCCTGCGCGGGATCGACGGCGACGTACACCGGAAGCCGACCCGCGCCCGTGCCTTCGCCCTCGTCCGCGCCCGTGTCTTCGCCCTCCCCCTCCCCCACCCTCACCGTCGAGTGCCGGATCTCGTACGTGCCGATCGCGATCGTGGCCACGTAACTCGCCATCGGCTCGGCGGTGTGCCAGGAGTAGCTCGTACGGCCGCTCTTGGTGGACTCGCTCCTCAACTCCCCGTTGGAGACGGCCCGCAGGCCCTCGGGGACGGTGACCGTGATGTCGTAGGTCGCCTTGTCGGAGGGGTGGTGGTTGCCGGGGAACCAGGTCATCGAGCCCGCCGGTTCGCCCAGCGCGAGGGCTCCGTCGGCGGTCGGCAGCCAACCCTCCCGGGAGCCGTCCGGGTCGGTGATCGTCTCCGGGGCGCCCGAGTAGCGCACCGTCGTACGGAACGTCTCCCCTTCACGGAGCCCGTTCTCGGGAGTGACGGTCAACTCCTGCCCCGCCCGCTTCCAACGCGCCGCCGCGCCCTCGACGGTGACCGACTCGACGTCCATCCCCTTCAGATCGAGGTTGAAGGAGCCGAGGTTGCGCGTCGCCCGTGCGGTGATGACGGCGGTGGCACGCAGGTGGGCGTCCGCCTCGGTGTCGACCCCGGCATCGGCATCGGGCTCGGTGTCGGCATCGACCCCGGCATCGGTGTCGGCATCGGGCTCGGTGCCGGGCTCAGTGCCGGAGTCGACATCGGGCTCGGTGTCCGTATCGGCCGGGGGTTCGTATCCGAGGGTGAGGGCGTAGTGGGTGACGTCGTAGCCGCCGTTGCCGAGTTTGGGGAAGTACGGGTCCCGGAGGCCGGCGGAACCCCTGCTCTCCTCGGCCGTGCCGCCGCCCCCGGTGCACGACGTGAGCGTGAGTGCCAGCGCGACGGTGAGCAGGGCGGCCGGGACAACCGGTGCGGATCGGGACACGTCGGGGATCCTATGAGGACATGACACCATCGCCTACGTGCTCGACATCGGCTACGCCCTCTCCAACCGCTTCCCCGACCCGCCGCAGACGGACTACCGCCGCGCCGACGTGTACGCGCTGCGCCACGACCTGTTCTGCGGTGACGTCTACCTCGCCGACACCAAGGCGGACCGGGAGCTGTCCACAGCCTGGGGATGGGTGCCGGTGCTGGACTTCGCGTGGGCGCTGTGCGACATCGTGGAACGGCTGGACCAGGACCCGGCCGGGTCCCGTGCCTCCCGGCCCCAGTACGCGGAACTCGACTTCACCGAGTCCACGGACCGCATGCTCTTCGAGCGGCGCTTCGGGTGGGTGGACGTCGAGGCGGACTGGATGCGGGCCGAGGAACCCCCGCTGACCTTCTCCCACGCCGAGCTCCGCCGCGAGGCCCGCGACTTCCTGCACGATGTGATCGCCGACCTCTGCGACCTCCACGACGCACTGGCCGAGAACCCGGCGATCTGGACCCTCCAGTCCCGCTTCCCCAGACTCCCGTAGGGGCACCGCGGTCATTCGCGGGCCCGGTGGGAGCGGAGTCCTTCAGGGGCGCGGGGGAACCACGCGAGCAACCACGACACACACGCGGGTGGGGGCCGAAGGGGCACCGCCCCCGGAGGATGGGAGCGGGTAGGGGCGGCGGGGGCGAAACCCACCCGGCGCCCCCGCACGTAAGTCACCCCTCCACTCGAATCCCCATCTCCGCCGCCAACACCGGCGCCAGGTCCATCAACTGGGCCGCGCTGATCACCGCCCCGGACAACCGATCCACCCCCCGCACGATCTCCACCGACGCGGCCCCCCGCAGATCCACATCCACCAGGGTCACGCCACTCAGATCGGCCCCCTTCAACGCGCACCCCACAAACGCGACCCGCTCCAGCCGCGCACCCGCGAAATCCGGCTCGACCAGCACGCAGTCCTCGAAGACCACGTCCTTGAGCCGGGCCTCACGCAGGTTGAGGTAGTCGATCTTCCCTCCGCGCACAAGCACCCGCTCCAGCACGGCCCCGTGCAACTGCACCCCACCGAGCCGCGCGTCGACCAGCTCCACGTCACGCAACGTCGCCTCGGCGAGATCCGTGCCGACACCCCGTATCCCGGTGAGGACGGAGTCGAGCACCCGAGCCCGGTGCAGCCGTGTCTCGTCCAGCGCGCAGCCTCTCAGCGCGCAGTCCATGAAGCGGGCACCCCCGCCGTCCTGCCCGGCGAAGTCCTCCTCACGGAACTCCAGCCCGTCATAGTCCCCGTCGGGCTCCAGCCCCCCGCCCGCATACGTGTCCAGCACCGGCAACCGCACCTCCGGCCGCCGCGCCGCCTTCACCACTGACCCCGACCTCGACCCGGACCTCGCCCTCACCATGCCCCCATCGTGCACCCCACCACTGACAATCCCCCTGACCTGCGCCGACACCCCGCCGAACCCCCAACCGACAGCCCCATGTCACATTCCGGCGCCCTCGACCTGTCGTACAAGCGGACAGCCGCCAAGGCGGCCGACACCGACCCGACACCGACCCGACGCCGACCGAGGGAGCCCCAGCCATGCACCGCGCTCCAGCCGAGCCCCACCCCTCCCCCCGTAGGGGCACCGCACCCCGCACCCATGCCGCACGCGTCCCCGCCCCCACCCCCCTCACCGTCATCGGCGGCGGTTTCGCCGGGCTCACCGCGGCGATCACCGCCGCCGAGGCGGGCGCGAAGGTCACCGTGTACGAGGCGCACCACACGCTCGGCGGCCGGGCGCGGACCGCGGAGGGGCCGTACCGGACGAACGAGGGACCGCACGCGCTGTACAGCGGCGGCCCGCACTGGACGTGGCTCGGGCAACGCGACCTGATCGGGCCGCTCGCGCCTCTCCCGCCCCTGGAGGCCGCCCGGCTGCGCCTGCACCACAAGGGCGCCCTGCGCCGGACCCCGCCGTTCGCGATGCTCAAGCTCCTGCGCCCACGCCGTACAGGCCAACAGGCGCCCGTCGACGTCGACTTCCTCACCTGGGCGACCGAACAGGCCGGCGAGGAGGCCGCGCGTGCCGCCGCCAACTACTCGGCGGTGGCACTGTTCCACCACGACCCGGGCTCCCTGTCCGCCGCCTTCGTGCAGGAACGGCTGCGCCGGGCCACGAAGTTGCCCCCGGAGGCGCACTACCCACGCGGTGGCTGGGCGAGCGTCATCGACCGCATGGCGGCCCGCGCCTGGAACCTCGGCGTCCGCATGGAGACCCTCAGCCGCGTCGACACCCTCGACGCCCTCACCGGCAACAGCGCCAAGGGCAGAGGCAAGGGCACCGGCCCGATCATCGTCGCCACCTCCCTCGCCGCCGCCCGCCGTCTGCTCAAGGACGACTCGCTGACCTGGCCGAGCGGCCGTACGGCACTCGTCGACCTCGCCGTACGCACCCGCCGGGGCGACGCGTTCGCGGTCTCCGACCTGGACGCGCCCGGCTGGATCGAACGGTTCACCGCGCAGGACCGCACGCTGGCCCCGGCGGGCGAACAGTTGCTCCAGGGGCAGTTCCCGATCGGTCCGCACGAGTCACGGGCGGACGGCGTCGCCCGAGCGGAACGCCTGCTCGACCTGGGCTTCCCCGGCTGGCGGGACCGGGTCACCCGGCGGCGCGAGGCGACCGCGAACGGCCGTACGGGCGCGGTCGACCCGCCCGGCACCAGCTGGCGCGACCGCCCGGCCGTGGACCGGGGAGACGGCGTGTACCTCGCGGGCGACCAGGTCGCGGCGCCGGGCGTGCTCTCGGAGGTGTCGTTCAACAGCGCCCTCGCGGCCGTCTCGCTGGCGCTGGGCAGAAGCTCGAAGAGCACCCTTGACCTCAAGCATGCTTGAGGTCGGAGGCTGGGGCTCGCCATGCGAAACGAGGCGTATACACGCCACGCGCACGCGAGACCGCCCAAGGGGGCCCACATGCACGCCATCCGTCTGCACGCCTTCGGTCCGGCCGAGAACCTCACGTACGAGGAGGTCGCGGACCCCGAGCCAGGTCCGGGCCAGGTCCGTATCGCCGTCGCCGCGGCGGGCGTACACCTGCTGGACACAGCCATCCGCGAGGGCCGCCCCGGGCCCGGACCGACACCGGAACTGCCCACGGTCCCCGGCCGCGAGATCGCCGGCGTCGTCGAGGCGCTCGGGGAGGGCACAGCGGAACTCTGGCTCGGCAGACGGGTCACCGCACACCTCGGCTTCGTGCCCGGCGGTTACGCCGAGTTGGCCGTCACGGAGGTCGAACGGCTGCACGAGATCCCGGAGAACCTCGACTTCGCCGAGGCCGTCGCGATGATCGGCACGGGCCGTACGGCGATGGGGATCCTGCTCTTCGCCGAACCGGGCCCGGACGACGTGGTCGTGGTCCCGGCCGCGGCCGGCGGTCTCGGCACACTGCTCGTGCAGTACGCCAAGAACGCGGGCGCCACGGTGGTCGGCCTGGCCGGCGGCCCCGAGAAGACGGCCCGGGTGGCGGCGAACGGCGCCGACCTCGCCGTCGACTACACGGACCCGGCGTGGCCGGAGAAGGTCGCGGCGTACCGGGGAAAGGCCACGATCGTCTTCGACGGGGTCGGCGGGACGGCGGCGCGGGAATCCGTCGCCCTCCTCGCCCCCGGCGGCAGGCATATCGTCTTCGGCTGGTCGGCGAGCGGGATCAAGGAGGGCGGACCGTACGTCGTCGAGGGCGTCTCGGAGTCGGTCCTGGGCGAGGAGATGCGGCGCCGGGCGGGCGGCCCCGACCCCATCCGCACCCTCGAACTCCGCGCCCTCGCCGCAGCCGCCACCGGCCGCCTCACCCCGGCCGTCCACCGCTTCCCCCTCACCCAGGCAGCCGCCGCCCACCGAGCCCTGGAAAACCGCGGCACCACCGGAAAGGTGGTGCTGGAGCCATGACATCCCATGCCCCCGGCCCGACCACGGGACCATCGCCGCCCCGGACCAGCGAAGCGCGGTTCGCACGCAAGCGGGACACAGCACTCACGGATCTCCCCGGGGTCGTCGTGCCATCAGCACCGACTCGTGCCGTCAACGCCCGACTCGTGCCCTCAGCGCCGAGCTGCCCTCAGTGCCGCCCCGCCACCCGGTCCGCCCACCGCGCCAACCGCGACGACTCCCCCTTGTGCGAGGCGGCTTCACGCCGGTCGGCGGTGCGATACGTCGCGTACATCCCCTGCACCCCCGCCCAACGCAACGGCTCCGGCTCCCACTTGCGCACCCGGTGGTTCACCCACGGCAGCGAGGTCAGCTCCGTCGCCCCGGCCTGCCCCGAGTCCCGCTGGACGAGGTCGCGGAGGGTGCGGGCGGCGAGGTTGGCGGTGGCCACACCGGAGCCGACGTAACCGCCCGCCCAGCCGAGCCCCGTCGACCGGTCCAGGGTGACCGTGGCACACCAGTCACGGGGGACCCCGAGCACACCCGACCAGGCATGGTCGACCTTCACCCCCGTCAGCGAGGGGAAGAACTTCACCAGGATCTCGTACAGCGCCTCGATCGTCGCCGCCTGCGTACGCCCGTCGTTGTCCGTCCGCGACCCGAAGCGGTACGGCACCCCGCGCCCGCCGAGCGCGATCCGGTCGTCGGCGGTGCGCTGGGCGTACATGTACGCGTGCGCCATGTCACCGAGCGTCTCGCGGCCCTCCCAGCCGATCGTCGCCCACTGCGCGGGGGTCAGCGGCTCGGTGGCGATCATCGACGAGTTCATCGGCAGCCAGGTCCGCCGCTGCCCCTTGAGGTTCGCCGTGAAGCCCTCCGTGCAGCGCAGCGCATAGGGCGCCCGGACCGTGCCGTACGGCGTGACCGCGTGCCCCGGCCGGATCTCGGTCACCGGCGTCAGCTCATGCACGGTCACCCCCAGCCCCTCGACGACGGCCGCCAGCCCCGTCACCAGCTTCACCGGGTTCAGCCGCGCCCCGTGCGGCGTCCACGTCGACCCCACGGCATCGGCGACCCGGATCCGCTCGGCCGTCTCCCGCGCGCCGTACAGCTCGCGGTCGTCCTCCCCGTACGCGAGTTCGTGTTCGTGAAAGGCCCTGAGCCGCGCCGACTGAGCGGGGGTGTACGCGACTTCGAGCACCCCGCCCCGATGGATGTCCGCCTCGACCCCCTCCGCCCCCGCCACGCGCACGACCTCGTCGACGGTCGCGTTCATGGCCCGCTGCAACCGCACGGCGGCCTCCCGCCCGTGCAGCCGCGCGTACCGGTCCCGTCCCGCGATCCCGTTGTAGAGCCACCCGCCATTGCGCCCCGAAGCCCCGTACCCGCAGAACTTCCGTTCCATGACGACGACCCGCAGAGAAGGGGCGGCCTTCTTCAGGTAGTAGGCCGTCCACAGCCCGGTGTACCCACCCCCCACGATCACCACATCGGCGGACGCGTCCCCGGCCAGCGGCTCCCTGGGAACGGGAAGGCCGGCCTGCGCGTACCAGAAGGAGACCCCACCGTTGACGGTGCCGGCGATCGCGTCCGAGCTGCTCATGGCCGGACGCTATCCCTGCCGACGGGCCCTGTCTCCTACGGATTTCGTGGCGCACGTGCCGCCGCCGGGCCGGAAATCCGGAGAACTCCGGGAAGGCGCACGCGTAGTGTCGCCCACATGACCGATGCCATCTCGGTACCGGAGGAACTGGCCGCCACGCTGGAGATGTTCTTCGACGCGAAGGGCGTGACCTTCGCCGCCGCCCTTCCGGACCTGGCCACCACATTCCTGAACCGGTGGGGGCTGCGCCTCGACGGGCCGGCCATGCACGGCATGTGCGCCCTGGTCCTGCCCGTGGTCCGCACGGCCGACGACACCCCGGCGGTCCTCAAGCTCCAGATCCTCGACGCCGAGAGCGAGGGCGAGCCGGTCGCGCTGCGCGTCTGGGACGGCGACGGGGCGGTACGGCTCCTCGCCCACGACGGCGAAACGGGCACCATGCTGCTCGAACGCCTCGACCCGGCCCGCATGCTGTCCCACGAGCCCGACACCCGCAAGGCCGTCCTGGTCATCGCCCGCCTCCTGGCCCACCTGACCACCGCAGCGGCCCCGCCGGCCATGCGGCGCCTGTCCGACATCGCGACGGACATGCTGGACCGCACCCCACCGGTCCTGGCCCGCATCCCGGACACGTCCGAGAGCCGCCTGATCGCGGACTGCGCGGCAGCGCTGCGCGAGGTCGTGTCCGAACCCGGCGACCGCCTCCTCCACTGGGACCTGCACTTCGACAACGTCCTGGGCGCCGACCGCGCCCCCTGGCTCGCCATCGACCCCAAGCCCCTCGCCGGCGACCCCGCCTTCGAACTCTGGCCGGCCCTGAACAACCGCTTCGACCCGAACGAGGTCCCCTGGCGCTTCGACGCGATGACGGACGTCCTCGCCTTGGACCGCGACCGCGCCCGAGCCTGGACCCTCGCCCGCCTCCTCCAGAACGCCATCTGGGAGATCGAAGAAGGCCGCCCCCTCGACCCCGACGACCTGGAACTCGCCCGCCGCCTCCGCTGATCCACCCCTCCAACAACAAGATCCCGGGCCACCATCGCGACCCGGGATCCGAGGAGCCCCCTGTCGGATTCGAACCGACGACCTACGCACTACAAGGGCTGGTGGGGTTGTGATGGCGGGTGTCACATGATCACACCAAATCCCGTTTTCCCTGACCAGCGGCTTGCAGGCAGCTCTGCGCCTGCCTCTGCATCCATATGCTGCCGCGCCGTCCGCTCACGCATTGCTCACGCATCGCAAGCTAGCCTCCTTGGCCACCCTGGAGGTGGTCGTTCAAGCCCGGCACGTACCCGATCCCATTGGCCCGGACAGGGCACCAACCATGCCCCAGCGCGAGGGGCGCCCTCTTCGCAATCGGCAACGTCGGCCTTCCAAAGCAGAGCCAGTTGGAAGGCCGACGTCACTCAGGGTCCGGTGCAGCCGCAGCGCCAGAGGTTGTGCCGACCCCCTTAAAGCATCAGGTGCGAGGGGTCAGGAATCAACACCCGAGTTCTCTCCTCCACGGGAGTCGATTTCTCGATGATGAAGTCGTGCAAGCGGTATCCCGAGCACCACGATGACGGATCCCACGTAGATAAGCACACCACCCTGCGGGGACCCTTCATCGTAAGAAGAGATCGCCCACACAGCCCCGGAAATAATCACCCCGACGCCTATGAGAAAACAGGCGACCGAGAGCCTTCCCGGTCGAGTGGAGAGGATACCTCGCCATCCCGGAATCAACCGCTGCTCCTGTCCTCATCCGATATTCGGCGTTGCATCATCCGGCGATGCTGAAATGCCAACAGCACTCCGAACAAAGCAGGAAACAGGGCGAGACGCAGAACACCGGTCGACAGGTCGAGTTGCTGCTCACTGTCGGTGAATAGCCCCCACAAGACGCCACCAGTGAAGAGCGCCAGAGCCAAGGACAGAAGCATCACGGATGCCCTGCCTGCCGTAGATGACATGAACCAACGCACTGAGGTCTCCATCCTACTGATGCCAGGCGTACGTGGGGCCCACGTGAGATCTGACAATCTTTGTTCCTCTGCGGGGGTAGTGCTTCAGGAGATACCCGAGGTACCACTGATAGAAGTCGGTCAGCGCGACAACGCCGCCCAGGATGAAGATGGCAGCCACCATTCCGACGCCCGGAACCGCTCCGGACACTGCCGAGGCAAGAGCACCCAGCTTCTTCCCGCCTTCGAGCATATCGATAAGCCACTCGGTCTTCTTCCGGCTCAGCTTGAGCGTGCAGGACGTCAATCCGCAGGAGAAGCCGGTCTTGTTGTACTTCTTGATCGGCTTCCGACCGTCAAGGTCATACCTGTTGATCGGGTCGAGCGGGTAGCTGTAGGCGTTCGCGTTGCCCCCGTATACCGGGTCGACACTGAGGAATCGCCCAGTTGTGGAGTCGTACAACCGGACTCCCATGAGGGTCAGTCCGCTGAGGGTGTGAGTCGACCTCTGATAGGTACCGAGTGAGCCGTACCGGGTCGCGGAGGTGCCGTCGAGCTTGTTGCCGTACTCGTCGTAGTGCTGGACCGTGCTCGCCACGGTGGTGTCGAGCGGTTGCTGGACCATGATGTCGCCGTGGATGTTGGCGAAGTGGAGGACTATGGAGCCACTGGCCCCTGTGGTGGCGGTCAGCCCACCCGTCATGTCCGTGATGTTGCGGCTGACCGTGTCGCCGGTCTTGCTCCACGTCGGACGGTCAGTTGCGTCACCATAGTGGCTGGTGGTGGTGCCACCAGTGCTCCACGTGCCATCGTTCGCCTGGGTCTGGGCGGTCTGGACAGCGAGGCGTCCAGCGGCGTCCAGGCTCCAGGAGTTACGGCTGGTGCCGACGGTCTCCGAGGCCACCAAGTCGTTGGTGTGGTAGCCCAGAGCCGATTCACCGTTGGAGGTGGTGCGGCCGAACGCGTCGTAGACGTAGCCGGAGTTCACCAAACGGTCGGCGCTGTCGTAGGTGTACGACGTAGTGGCCGTGGTGGTGTCGTCGGTGCTGCTGTCGCAGTCGTCCAAGTTGGTCTTCAGCGCGGTGCGGTTGCTGCTGGCGTCGAGGGTGTAGGCGCGGGTGAGGCAGCCGCTCGTGGTGGTGTCGGCCGCCTGGGTGAGGCGGCCTGAATTGTCGTAGGTGTATTCGGACTGGGTAGTGGAGCCGTCTGTCTGCGTGTGGCCCGTCTGACGGCCGGTTATCGCATATCCGGCGTTGTCGGAAGCCACCGTAACGCCGTCCGAGGACGTGTATTCGCGGCCGGTCTCCTTGCCGGTCGGATCGGTGGTGACGGTGAGTTTGTAGTCACCCGGCAGCGTTTCGGAGGTCAGCGCGCCGTCCGCGTCGTAGGAGGCGGTGAACGTGCCAGCGACCGAGTCGGTCAAGGTCTTGAGGTTGCCCGCTGTGCTGTAGGTGTAGGTCACCGTGGACGGGGCCGAGTCGGTGGTCTTGACCGGTCGGTTCAGGAGGTCGTAGGCCGTGGTGCTGGTGTTGCCCGCACCGTCGTCGTACGAGATCGGGCGACCGAGGGTGTCGTATCCGTAGGTGATCGTCTGGCTGTTTGAGGACTGCGTGGCGACTTTGCCGTTGGCCGTGTTGTAGGTGACGGTGGTGGCCGGTGTGGCCGTACCGATGCCTCCTGTGATCGCCGTCTTGGTGACGCGGCCTGCGGCATCCACGGTGGTCGTGGTCGTGCGGGCCACGCTGCCGGCCGTTTCGGCCTTGGTGGCGATCTGTCCCCAGCGGTCGTAGGTGGAGACCGTGGTGACCTGGCTGGCGGGGTTGTTGCCACCGCCCGTGACCGTGGCCGCCGGTGTGGTCCGGCACAGCAGCCCGGCCCAGATCACCGAGGAGCAGGCGCCCGTGCTATCGGCGCTGTAGTACGTGTATTGGAGCGTGCCGGCGTCCGAGCCCGACGATCCCGCGGTGCGGGTGGTCGCCACGCGGCCGGAACCGTCGTACGCCGTGACCGTGGTGCTCTCCTCCCCACCGCTAGTGAACTTCTGCTGTCCGGTGGCCCAGTCGTAGGCGGCCGTCGATGTCTGCGTGTCCGCGTCGGTGGCGTATCCCGGTATTGCCGCTCCTGTCACCACCGAGGTCACGAGGCCGGAGACCGCGGCGGAGGTAGGTCGGTCCTCGTCGTACGAGTACGACGTGTGTTCACGGGCCGGGGTCGCTGTCCCGGCGGCTAGCGTGGTCTCGCTGGTGGAGCCCGTCAGCTGCTTCGTGAGGGTCACGTGGTGCAGCGGTCCGTACTCGTCGGTGAGGCGTTCGCCATCCGCCGAGTACTCCGAGACCGTGGACAACTGCTGAGCTCGTTCGGCTGTGGACAGGTCACTCAGGCCGAGCGTGGCCAGTTCGCCTGAAGCTCCGTTTGCTGTGCCGAGGGCGAGTTCACGGTTGGCGGCGGTCAGTTCGGCCACCGTGTTGCCGTATTCGTCGTACTCGGTGGTGGTGAGCGCGCCGCCGGGGCCCGCGGTGTTGGTCTCCTCGCCGTTGGCGCTGATGTAGGTAATGGTCGCCCGACCGTAATCGGACGCTGCCAGACCCGCACCGTTGCTGGACGACGGTACGGAGTCGGCGGGGAAGACCGCTGTGGCGTCGATGGGCGCCTCGTTCTGGGCCCAGGTGGCGACCGTGGCGGCGTCCATCTGCTGCGGGGCAGTGGGGCCGGAGAGCGGGACGTCGTAGACGACCGTGGTAGCCGCGGTGCCCGACGTGGCGCTCGCGGACCCCTCGGCGAGACCAGAGCGGGACGCCTTGAGCAGCATGCCCGCCCCCGCGGTGAGCGCGGAGCCGGCCTTGCCGTAGGTGAACGCCCAGGGCAGCTCACCCGGTGCGGCAAGCGTGGCGACGCGGCCGTCGGAATCGTAGGTGTAGGTGGTCTTCAGCGCAGGGCTGACCCGCGGGTCCCAGGCTTCACGCAGACGGCCGGAGCCGCTGTACCGGTAGGAAGCAATGGTCTCGACGGTCGCGGCGGAGGCACCGGGGTCGGTGGCCCAGAGCCGGATCGACTTGACCCGGTCCTTGTAGTCACCGACCGCGCTGTCTGTGGCTGTCGTGGCGTCCGCGTAGACGAACTCCAGTACCCGGCAGCCCTTCGTGGACGGCGTCGCCTGGCAGGTCGTCGCGTTGACCGCGCTCGTCGGCGAAACCACGTATCTCGGACGCGCCAGCTTCTTGCCGTCGACGTCCACTGTGGTCGAGAAGACGGTGACCGTCGAGTCGTCGACCGCCGAGGCCGACGAATAGAGCGCCCACGTCGTCGAGGAATCTTCCGCCTTGGCGAACACGGCGGTGTTGGCTTCCGTGTCGGTCAGTGTGAACTTCTTGGTGCTGGTCGAATAGGCCAGGGTGAGGGACTCCGCGCCGATCTCCGGCTCCCAGCCGCCCCCGCTCGTCTCCGTGAACGCGATCGCGCTGCCGTCACCGGAGAGCACCTCGACGGAAGTGCCGGAGGTCTCGCGGAGCTGCGTGTAGTCACTTGCTGCTGCCGTGACGGACGACGTCCAACCGGGGCCGAAGATCTCGGCCTGGCCCTCGGTGTCGGTGGCGTTGGCGCGGGATGAATACGTGCGCTCCACGCTCGCCTCGAATGCCGTGGCGTCAGTGCCCGACAGGGTGTAATCACCGGTGAGTTGGTTCACCTCCCCGGGGCCAACCTGGGCCGACGGAGCAGTGCCGGCGTCACGGTCGAGGGTGACCTCGACCGTCTGCGAATGGCCGGTGGTGGTGCCGTCGGTGAATGCGGCACGCAGTTCGATCACACCGTCCTCGGTGAGCGAGGAGACGGAGTTCCACACCAACTTCGTCGCGGTGCCACTGGTGACAGCCACCGGCCACGAGGGGACTGCGTTTCCCGAGGCCGTGACGTGCGCGATCGGCACGGTGTGCCAGTCATCTGCCTCGCCCCGCCGGTACTGCCACGTCACGCCGGTGTAGGAAGGCAGCCCCTTGGCAGAGAGAGTCAGGCGACGTGCGGTGTCGTCGCCGTCCTTCGGCGACAGAATCGCCGCGCCGTCCGCGCCTACACCGAAGCTGTAGGCAGTGGTGGACGTGGAAAGGTTTCCGCCGGAGTCGACCGTACGGACATACAGGGTGTGCCAGCCGCTCGCCGGGTCGATCGAGATAGTGGCTGCGTCACCACCCGATCCGTTCGTGGTGTCGAGCTTCTTGTTCGGCAGGCTGCTGTCGTCCAAGCCCCAGTGGTAGCCGGCGCCATCGCTGGAGGAAGTGTCTATGGCGCAGGACACCGCGGAGGCGGCCTTCGCGGTCCAGCCGTTCTCCTCGTACGTGTCGCAGGAGACGGTCGGCGCTGCTGGCTTTGTCGTGTTCAGTGCGAATGTGGTGTGGCCGGTCCAGGATCCGTAGTCCGTGCCGTCGTACGCCCGCACCCGGTAACGCAGGTGCGCTCCCGCCGGAAACGCGTTGGCCGAGGCGATCGCGAGCGTCGCGGCGGAGCCGGAAGCGACCGAGGCAGACGTACCCGTGTAGGAGTAGGTGGTGTCCGCGTAGGCAGGGTCCGCGCTGATCTCGAACTGAGCCTTCGTCTTCGATCCGTCCGGATCAGTCACCTTCGCCGACAACGTCGGCGTCAGCGACGTCACATACCGGTTGCCGTTGTAGGTGTTGACCTGCGAGGGCGAGATCGCCGTCGAACCGGGCAACGCCGGGTAGGAGTTGTACGTCACCGTCAGGTGCGGCTCGGTGGAGCCGTCCCCCGACACGTAGTTGGCTGAGCGGAAACGACGCCAGGTGAAGGAGTCCGCCTCGTCAGCGCCCGCGATCCGCAGACCATGGTTCGTGGAACCGTCCGCCCATGCCTGCACGATGGCGTCGATATCGAAGTTCATCGTGCCGGCCGGGCAGTCGGTGGCCGAGTAGCCCTTGGCCGCCGTGTTCGTCACCGCGCCCGTCGCGGTGGTCGACGGCTGGTCGCCCCAGGTGATGTCCGACGACGACCACGCCCCGGTGATCCGCCGCACCTGCGTGCCCGCTCCCGTCGTCTGGCAGGTCGAGGAGTGGTACGAGTACAGCGCCAGGTTCGTGTCGGTGATGTGCTTGCCCTTGAACGCCGACACGTCGAACTTCAGATACGAGCGGGCCTTCGTGTTTCCCCCGTCGTACGTGCCCGACTTCAACTCCGTCGAGGAGACCTGCGAGTCGGTGTAGTCGGTGGCCACCCAGGTGTCCGTGGTGACGGCGAGCGTGGACGTGGGGTCGACGGTGACCGGATAGGTCAGATCCCGCTCGAAGTAGTCCGCGTCTGGGGTGAGAACCAGGGTTTGGCCGCCGTCCTCGGCGGTCTCGACCTTCGTCGCCACCTTCTCCTGATGCTTCGACTCGCCGGAGAGCTTGTCCTTGGAGGAGTCCCACATCATCGGCGCCGGCGCTTCGGCCACCAGTTTCCCGGCGCCGTCCTTCATCAGCAGGTGCCCTGAATCGGCCACCGACAGCTTCAGGCCGTCCAGGTCCAACGGAATGCTGAACTGCAGGCCCGCCTGGGGAGCGGTGTCCAGCACGACGTTCTGGCTGAAGCCCTGAGCCAGAGCCGTCACCGTCAGCGTCTGCCCGGCCCCGATGTCGTACGAGGCGGTATCACCCTTCACCGAGGGGGTGGGCAGCTCGGACTCCCAGCCCATCCCGAAGGACTTCTCCCCCTTCGCCACCGACGCCAGCGCCTTGTCCCCGCCGTCGGAGACCTTGATCTCGGCCGCCGCTACATCCGGCTCCAAGGCCGAACCCTTGTCCGACAGCGAAGTATCGATGTCCTGCCAGACACCGCCCACCTTCTGCCGGACAGGACCGGCATACGTGGATGTCTGCAGTTCACCACTCGGCAGGGCGTACGTGGTCGAGGTCGCCGAACGCTCCGACAACGCCTCGATCTTCCGGTCCTGCAACCGGGCCATCAGCAACGCCGCCGCCGCCGAATCCGCCGACGAGGCAGCCGCCTTCTTGTCCGACGCAGACACCACCTCGGTGGTGTCAGAGCCGGTGGCGAACGCCGCACCCGACTCCAGCGACACCAGCGCCGTCTCCGCCGCCATCACCACGGCCACCGCCAGTGCCACACGCCTCAGCGAGCCGCGTGACGGTCTCGCCCGCCCCCGTGAAGACGGGAAGCCCCGTCCCCTGATTGGTCTCAACACAACTCCTGCGATCACCCCGTGCGCCCGATGCGCTACGAGCCGCGTGATCAAACAGCAGTAATTCATGAAAGTAAAGGCCAGGTTTATTCACACCGTTATCACAACGCGACTCGGTGAAGGATGTGCCGCCTTGACCGCCTCCAACTCAGGCCAGGCGACTGCCTCGTTGCCGCCTTCTCGCCCCCATAACCCACACCATGCCACCCCATACTGGGTCCCTCTTCTCTGGCATTCTCAGCTCCGTCTCACGCCAAACGCGCGATGATTGTGACCAAGCCGTGATCAGCAAGCATTAACGCAACGGGTGCAATCCCGACAGGCAAGCGTGCGACACTCCCTCACGGTCGTCGGCCAATTTGGGCCGACGATCCGGTAACCCACGCCGGGCGTGGTGGCGATGACAGGCGGGTCGCCGAGTTTGCGGCGCAGGCGGCTGATGGTCACCGTGACGGTGTTGGTGAACGGGTCGGCGTGCTCGTCCCAGACCTGTTCGAGGAGGTCCTCCGCGCTGAGGAAGGCAGGGCTCGCGCTCAGGAGGGCTTCGAGTACCGCGAACTCCTTCACGGAGAGGTCGAGGTGTCGGCCGTCGCGTGCGGCCGTACGGCCCAGCAGGTCGAGTTCGATGCCCGCCGTGCGCAGGGTGCGGGACCGGGCGGCGGGGCGGCGGCGGCCCAGGGCGCGGATGCGCAGGACAAGTTCGGGGAAGTGGAAGGGTTTGGCAAGGTAGTCGTCGGCGCCCAGGGCCAGGCCGCTGACGCGGTCGCCGGGCGAGTCGGCGGCGGTCAGCATCAGCACCATCACGCGGCTTTCCCGCTCGATGATCATCTGGCAGAGAGTGTCGCCGTGGATGCCGGGCAGGTCGCGGTCGAGCACGACGACGTCGTATGCATTGGTGTCAAGTTTGGCCGCGGCGTCGAGTCCGTCGTAGGCCACGTCCACGGCCATGCCCTGATCGCGCAGTCCCTCGGCGATGACCTCGGCGAGGGGGCGGGCGTCCTCGACCACCAGGACTCTCAACGGGCCACGCCCCTTTCTGCGTTGGGGGCCGCTGCCGTCCTGTCGTCCGTGCGGGGGAGGGTGACGGTGACGCGCAGGCCGCCGTCGGGACGGGCATGCAAGTCCAGGGTGCCGTGATGGGCCGCGACGATGGCCGCGACGATGGACAGGCCGAGGCCGCTGCCCCGGCCGGTGCTGGTCCGGTCTGCGCCGAGGCGGCGGAAGGGCTGCGCGAGGTCCGCCACCCTCTGCTGGTCCAGGACCGGACCGCTGGACTCGACGACGAGGGACACTGCGCTCCCGCCGTCCCCTTCACCTTCTTCGGCCCGTACCGCAGCTCCGATCCAGCCCCCTGCGTCGTTGTGCGCGATCGCGTTGTCGATCACGTTGTCGGCCGCGCGGCGCAGCAGTGTCCGGCTCCCCCACACCCACGCGGAGCCGTCGATACGGGTTTCGCGCACGGTCAGGCCCTTGGCCGCGATGTCCCCCGCTCGCCTGGCCAGGGCGTCCTGTGTGAGCCGGCCGAGGGCGAGCCGCCCCGTGTCGGTGAACTCGCCGTGCTGGGCGCGCGCCAGGACGAGGAAGCTCTCCAGCAGCAGGTCCACCTGGTCGAGTTCAGCACGCATCCGGGCGGCCAGCGTGGCCGTGGTCTCAGGTACGGGGCCCGGCTTGGCGAGGGCCACGTCCAGGGAGGCTCGCATCGTGGTGAGTGGAGTGCGCAGTTCGTGGGAGGCGTTGGCGACGAAGAGGCGCTGTGCCTCGAAGGAGCGTTCCAGGCGGCCGAGGAGGTCGTCGATGGTGTCGGCGAGGTCCTTCACCTCGTCGACAGGGCCGCCGATCGCCAGGCGTTCGTGCAGGCTGTCGGCGGTGATCCGGCGGGTGGCCGCTGTCATCACGCGCAGCGGGCGCAGTACCCGGCCTGCGAGGAACCAGCCGAGACCGACCGAGACCACCGTCATGACGCCAAGCGCGATGGCGGACCCGATCAGGATCTTTTTGGTCTGGATGTCGTGTGCCTGAGCCAGCTGCTGCTCCAGCTCGTCGATGCGGGCCTGGGCACTTGACGCCCTGTTAGGCCAAATCGTGCCGTTGTCGGGTGCGGCGGGGCTGGAGAGCGATCCGCCCACGGCCGCGATGGCGATCAGTGCCGTTCCGGAGAGCAGGAACAGAGTGGCGTACAAGGCGGTGAAGCGTGCGCGGGCGGTGCCACGGCGCAGGCCGAGCCTGGCGGTCAGGCTCGCCAACCGTCGGGGTGGTCCCCACTTCATATGTCTGCTCCCTTCCTGCGGTCTGAATCAGGGATGTCTCGGCCAAGGCCCTGTGACCAGGCTAAGCGGCGGCGCCTAACAGTGAAATGACAGCGCCCGTTCGGCCTCTGTAACCCATGTCGTCGCAGGATGGGGCCCAAGAGCGATGAGGGCTGTCGACGACGGCGGCTACGGCAGCAACGGCAGCGGCCGTCGAAGCGTCGGGCTGTACCAGACCATATGAGGGGAAGCTGTTTCGTGTTTCGTGTGAAGAGTGACCAGCCTGCTGCGGGCCGACGGTGGCTGCCCGCGACCCGGCGCGGGCGCTTGACTGCTCTTGCTGTCGCGGTGGCTGCCGTGGCGGGTGGGACTTTCGCCGGTGTTGCCACCGCCAATGGCGGTGACGAGGGGCCGCTGGCAGTCACGGCCCACATGATGGAGGGGATCCCGACCCTGACCGCGTCCGACTGGGTCACGCACGGCGACCACGCCGTCGTGATCGAGATGGTGCCCGGCAGCGAACGCAGGGGTGCCCTGCCGGAGGACAAGAAGGACAACGGTGAAGGGCACATCCCGCGCACCGCCACGATGAAGGTCGACCAGGTGCTGTGGTCCAAGCCCGGTGCCGAGGCCGCGCCGAAGACCTACCCGGTCGAGCTCCTGGGCTGGTGGTGGGAGGGCGACAGCGAGCGGGAGTTCGCCTGGCAGGGTGAGCCCCGCTACGAGGAGGGCCACAAGTACATCGCCCTGCTGGTGAAGGGCGGTGACGGCAAGTGGGGCGCCACCTTGCACGCGATGCCCTACGACGACGGGAAGGTCGGCACCGGCGAAAGCGCCGGGAAGACCAGCACCGGCGAAACCGCCGGTGAACTTCAGGGCCTGGAGAAGGAAGCCCACGGCAAGAACGCAGCCGCGGTGAAGCAGCTCCTGGAAGCGGCCCAGCCGAAGTAGCCGCACACACCGATATCGGCCCTGCGGCGGGGAACACTGCGCACCCCGCCGCACTGCTCTGAAGTGATCGAGGTTCCTTGCACGCCGCAGTCGCCCAGGGGCAGTCTTGCGGTGGGAGCATTGATGTGCTTCCGATAGGCAGGGGGCCCGGATCGACGGCCCGAGATCCAAGGTCGGGCCTTTCGCGGCGATCCGCGGGGGCTCTCGTACGGAAAAGCTGTCGATCCATGAGCTCTCCCGTCGCTATGGGGTCCATCGGCGGCTGGTCCTTGAGGCTCTGACATCACCGTGGCCCACTCCGCGCAAGCCGATGCCGCCGTAGGCGTCGGTACGTGCGGAGCGATGCTGGTGAGCATCCATGAAGCGGTACCAGGGCCGGCCGTGTTCCGGGCCCGTGTCGCTGCCGCAGAGGAGAGCCGGATGCGTGCAGACGCGCACGTCCGCGCGGTGGTCGTCCCGCCCCTCAATCTCTCATCTCACGGCATCGACCCGCCCCCCGTGAACTACCGCTGATCAGCCCCGTAGTGCTCCACCGCAGAACGTCACCACCGACTCGCACCACTGCTGGCACGAAGCCGAGCGATCGCACTTTCGTAACGCACACAAGGAAGACACTTGTTGATGTTGTAAGAAAAATGTCAAGGTTGGGCGTTTGTCTCTGCACTCACGCAAGGATCACGTTGCTGAACCAACCCCCAATATCCCAGCCGGAAGGCGACCTTCCGTCGACCGGTGGAACCCGCCCTGCCTGGTGGATGAGAGTCACAGCCGCCACGGCGACTGCCGCCCTTGCCACACAGGCCATGCTCTTCACGCAGGCCACTGGCCAGGCGATTGCGGCACCGGGACCCGCGAACTCCCCCGCAGCCAAGCCTTCACTCGGCGCCCCCGAGGCCCAGGACGCAATCACAGCGCACCTGTTGGCACGGCTGCAGAGCCGCAGCATCGAGATTCTCGACGAGCGCACCGAGTCCACCACGACCTACGCCCAGCCCGACGGCACGACGTCGGTGCAGACGTTCACCGGACCCATTCGCGCCAAGGACGCCAAGGGCGGCTGGCAGGACATCGACACCACACTGGTGGACTCGGGTGACAAGATCCGCCCCAAGCAGGCTGCCGCCGATGTGTCGTTGTCGGACGGCACTTCCGCAGAACCTCTGGTCGAGGTGGAGCGTGGCAAACACGCCCTGGGCATCGGCTGGACCGGCGATCTGCCGAAGCCGGAGCTGAAGGGTGCGACCGCGACCTACAAGGACGCCGTCGCGGGGGGCGGCGACCTCGTGGTCACCGCGCTGAAGGAAGGTTTCTCCCACTCCGTCATCCTCCACGAACGCCCCAAAGGCCCCGTGGAGTACCGGATTCCTGTGGAGGCAACCGGACTGAAACTCACCGAAACCGCCTCCCAGGGCATGCGCTGGGAGGACACCAAAGGCGCGGCCAAGGCGACCGCGCCGGCCCCGGTCATGTGGGACTCCTCGTTCGATCGTGCTTCCGGCGACTCCCGGCACATCGCGCCGGTCGACGTCGACATCCAGGACAGCAAAGACGGCGAGGGGTAGGTCCTCGTTCTCAAGCCGGGCAAGTCGTTCTTCGAAAACCCGGAGTTGACCTATCCGGTCACGATCGACCCCACCGACTCGCTCATGGGACCGGTCACTGACACCTGGGTTCAGTATGACGACTACCTCACCTCCCAGCGCGGATCAGCAGAGCTGAAGGCAGGCACGTACAACGGGAGCGAGAAGGCCCGTTCGTTCCTGGAGTTCAACGTCGACAAGTACAAGGGCAAGCAGATCCTCGATACGGACCTGCGCCTGTACTCGTCCTACTCGTCGACCTGCTCCACCGACAACTCCGGCAACCAGGTCCGGCGTATCACCGCCGACTGGGACCCCTCGGCGATCACGTGGTCCAGCCAGCCCGCCACCACCACGACCGGAGCGGTGACCTCCACCGCCGCCAAGGGCTACAGCTCCACCTCCTGCCCCGCCGGGCATGTCTCCTGGGACATCGACACCATCGTCCAGGCATGGGCCGACGGCCAGGCCAACCACGGTCTGCGCATCGCCGCCGTGGACGAGACCGATCCGCTGACCTGGCGGCGCTATCACTCCGCCAACCAGACGGACGGCGCCCACAATGCGAGCCTTGAGCCGTCTCTGACGGTCGTCTACAACACCAAGCCCGGTGCCGTCGTCCCGGTCTCACCTCTCAGCGGGGCGGCGACCAACGACACCACGCCGACTCTGGCCGGCAAGGCCATGGACGCCGATGGAAACACCGTCCGGCTCACGTATGAGATCTGGACCTCCACCGGCACGTCCGCCCTCCAGACCGGCACGTCCGCCTACACCGCCTCCGGTGTGGCCGCACCCTGGACCCCGGGCACCGCCCTCGCCCCCGGCAGCTACAAGTGGCGTGCCAACGTCTACGACGGCAGTGCGTGGAACGGGAACTGGTCGGCCTGGCAGACCTTCACGGTCGACACGACCAAGCCCGCCGGGACCGAGGTCTCCTCCACCGACTTCCCCTCCGCTCAGTGGTCCGGCACCCCTGACGCCGACGGAGACTTTTCCGGCTCTTTCACCTTCGCCCCGCCCGCCACGGATGTGAAGGACGTCCAGTACAGGCTTGACGGCGGTGCATGGACGACAGTCGCCACCACCGGTGCGGCCGTGACCAGGACACTGACCTTCAAGGCCGGCCAGCACACGGTCACCGCTCGCACCCGGGATGCGGCGGCCAACGTCTCCACAGAGGCGAGTTACTCCTTCGCGGCGGGCAAGGGCGCTGCCCTGACCTCTCCGGCCGAGGGCGACCGGCCGGCGCGCCGCGCCATCCTGGCAGCCCAGGGCCGTGCGGAGTACACCGGCGTGCGCTACCAGTACCGTCACGGTGAGGCCGACGACACGTGGAAAGACGTGCCGCTCGCGGACGTCCGCCGCAGCTCGGACAACACCGCGGTCTCCAGCTGGCCCGTCGCGGTGACCAACGGCAAACCCGCCTCGCTCTGGTGGAACGTCACCGAGACCCTCTCCAACGACGGACCCATCGATGTCCGAGCCGTCTTCACCGACGGCACCACCACCGACGCGTCCCCCGAGGCATCGGTCGTGATCGACCGCAACGCCGGTGAGGCGCCGACCGCGCAGGTCGGCCCGGGCTCGGTGAACCTCCTCACCGGTGACTACAAGCTCGGAGCCAAGGACGTCTCCGCCTTCGAGGTCTCGGTCAACCGAACCGCGTCCTCGCGGGCCAACCCGGACGACTCCGAGGGCCAGGCCGACATCTTCGGCCCCGGCTGGGTTTCGTCCGTCAGCGCCGAGACGGCCGGCAGCGGCTATACCCAGCTCCGCAAGACCTCGTCGACCTCCGTCGAGATCCTCGATGCCGACGGCGGGTCCACCGCCTTCACCGCCACCCCTGCCGGCGGCTGGAGCCCGGAGGCCGGCGCCGGCACACTCAAGCTGACCGGCTCGCTGACTGGTGACACCTTCACGCTCAAGGACACCGACGCCACCACCACCGTATTCACGAAGGCCGGTCCCGGCACCACCACGTGGACCCTCGCCACCTCGGCCGCAGCCGTGGACGACTCGACGGTCACCGTCGTTGCCGAGACAGTGACCGAGGGCACAGGGAAGGTCGCCCGGCCGAAGTACCTGATCTCCCCCACCGAAGCGGTTTCCTCAGCGACCTGCCAGGCAACGCCCAGCACTCGCGGCTGCCGTGTGGTCGAGTTCGTCTACGCGGCCACCACTACCGCGACCGGCTACACGACAGCCGGGGACTTCGGAGACTTCACCGGCCAGGTGAAGGAGATCAAGCTGTGGGCCACCGACCCCGCCGCGTCGACGGCGCGTTCCGAAGCACTGTCCGTCTATCGCTACGACAAGGGCGGCCGACTGCGCCAGCAGTGGAACCCTCACGATTCACAGGCCACCCAGGTCCAGTACTCCTACGATTCGGCCGACCGGATCTCCTCGCTGAGACCAGGCTCAGACAAACCCTGGAACTTCCACTACGGCAAGGCGGGATCCTCCCTCACCGCAGGTGAGGGGATGCTGCTCAAGGTGACCCGTCCGACCCTCGCGCAGGGCACTGCCGACACCCCAGACTCCACGGCCACCAGCACAGTCGTCTACGACGTACCGCTCACCGGCACCAAGGCGCCGAACCAGATGGGCGCCGCTACGGTGAACGACTGGGGGCAGGACGAGGTCCCGGCAGACGCCACGGCCGTCTTCCCGGCCGACTCCGTTCCCGACTCCTCCACCGGCGCGGACCTGTCGGCCGCCGCCTACAGCCGCGCGAACATCACCTACATCGACGCCAACGGGCGGGCGACCAACACCGCGGCCGCGGGCGGCGGCCTGTCCCTCACCGAGTACGACGCCCACGGCAACACCGTCAGCACGCTGAGCGCCGCCAACCGGGAACTCGCCCTCAGCACGGGGCCGGCCGCCGACGCACAGCTCTCGACACTGAATCTCACCGGTCTCTCCACCAGAGAACGCGCCGAGCGCCTGTCCCACCGCACCGTCTACTCGGCCGACGGGGAACGCGTTACCCAGACCTACGGGCCACTGCACCAGGTGGCGCTGACCGGCGACGTGACAGCCTCCGGAGGAAGCCCGGCGCTGCCTGGGGGCTCACTGGTCGCGGCCCGTGAGCACACGGTCTACCACCACGACGAGGGACGTCCGGACGGCGCCGCCGTCTCCGGGCAGGTCACCTCCACCAGCACCGGCGCGGCGATCGAGGGCTACGCCAACGACGCCGACGTCCGTTCCACGGCTACCACGTACGACTGGAGTACAGGCGAGGAGATCGCCACGAAGGACGGCAGCGGCAACCAGCTGGGGGCCACCCGCTCCACGTACCGTGAGGACGGCAGGTTGGAGTCCACCAGCCTCCCCGCTTCCTCGGGCAGCGACGCGGGAACCCTGCTGTACATGTACTACACCGAGGGCGGCACCGGAGTCTGCGCGGACCGGCCCGAGTGGGCCGGTCTGCTGTGCAAGACGGCTCCCGCAGGTGCCGTCACCGGCGGCGGCAGCAACCCGGATCAGCTGGCCACGACCACCTACCAGTACAACCGTTGGGGCGGCGTCACGTCCACGGCCGTCACCGCCAACGGCGTCACGCGCACCAGTGCCGTCACCTACGACGACGCCGGCCGCCGTGTGTCGGCGAGCATCACCGGGGGAACAGGGACCGAAGTCCCGGCGACTTCCTACACCTTCGACACCGAAACAGGAAAGACGCTCACACAGTCCAGCGGCGGAAAGACGGTGGCCTACGGGTACGACTCGCTGGGCCGCCTGATCTCCTACAAGGACGGCTCCGGCAACACCACGACGACCGAATACGACGATCTCGACCGTCCGGTGAAGTCGGCCAACTCCACGGGCGCCCGCACCGACTACAGCTACACGACCGGCGGCGAGCTGGCGACCGTGAAGGACTCGGTCGCAGGCACCTTCACCGCCGACTACAACGCGGACGGGGCGCTCGTCTCACAGAGCCTGCCAGGCGGCTACAAGCTCAGGATCACTACCGACACACTGGGCAGGCCGGCCGCCCGGGAGTACACCGCAGCGGACGGCACCCTCGTCGTCGCGGACGTCGCCGAGTACGCCATCACCGGCCAACAGATCGGCCACACCCAGACCGACGGCACGACCGTGTCCACCGACTACCGCTACGACGCTGTCGGACGCCTCACCAAGGCCGCCGACACCGCCGCGGCCGGATGCACCACTCGCACCTACGCCTTCGACAGCAACCGCAACCGCACATCGCGGACCGTCACCAGCGACGACTGCGACACTGCCACGTCGGACACGGTCACGGAGCAGACCGCGTACAACTACGACAGCGCGGACCGTCTGGTCGGCTCCGGCCGTTCCTATGACGCATTCGGCCGCACCACCGTCAAGGACGGGGTCACGCTCGACTACTACACCGGCGATCTGCTCCGCACAGAGACCAAGGACGACCAGCGTCGCACCTGGGCCCTCGACGGCGTCGGCCGCATGGCCGTCACCACCACACAGAGCCGCGGCACGGACGGAACCTGGACCACAACGGGCACCCTGACACAGCACTATGGCGACAGCACTGGCAACCCGGACTGGGCCGAGCACAGCGACGGCACCATGACCCGGTTCGTCAACGACGTCTCCGGTGCGCTCGGAGCCACCACCTCGGCCTCGGGCGGCGTGGTACTCCAGTTGTCCAACCTGCACGGGGATGTCTCGGTCCGCCTCGACCTCGACACCCCGGCGAACTCGAGTGCGCAGCGCTACGACGAGTACGGCGTCGCCCAGGACGGCACCGGCCCAACCCGCTACGGCTGGCTCGGCGCTTCGCAGATCTCCAGCGAGACCCTCAGCGGCCTGACGCTGACAGGCGTGCGGGTCTACGACTCCTCCACCGGCCGTTTTCTGCAGACGGACCCGCAGTACGCGGGCGGCGCCAACGCCTACGCCTACTGCAGTGCGGACCCGGTGGGCTGTCGTGACCTCAGCGGCCTCGCCGACTACTACCGCTACTACGACCTGGGCAAGACCAAGGCTTCCAGCGCGAAGGTCTTCAGGTACTGGAAGAGCCACTTCAAGGCGATCTTCCCGATCCCGGGCCGTCCCGACAAGATCACGAAGGAGGGCCAGGACTTCACGCTCTGGCCCGTGGTTCAAGGTATCTCCATGTACTTCCCGATGAACGTCAACAGCATCGGCAAGAGCTACCTGCAGCTCGGCGCCCGAAAAGGGCACCCCGACTGGCCGGGCGGCTGGATCGGCTTCGACCTCTACAAGAAGAAGGGCCGCATGAAACTGGAGGTCCGAGGCCACCTCGGCGGTGTCGCGGCCATCTGCGGACGTAGCTGCTCCGAGGCCGCGGCCGCACCGTACTGGGACAAGCTCGGGAGCAACCTGAGAAAGCTCGTGAAGAAGAAGTTCTGACCCACCGAGCTCCTGCTGGCGGTTCCATGACAAGAACTGTTCAGTCATGGAGCTCTACCGGGCCCGCGGCTCCCACGAGACGTGGGCCCCGTCCCACCTGACCCATCGCGCAACCCCCCTCACTGCGAAAGACGACCACCATGACTAAAACGGCCCCCGCCAAGGCACGCAAACATCCGCGCAAATGGGCCCCGATGGTGGCGACCTCCTACATCGGTCTGATCACCCTGGCCGGTCTGGTCCGGGGAATCACCGGAGCCGAAGGCGACGGATACCTCGCCCTGCTGTACTTCCTGTCATTCCCCGGCTCTCTGCTGGTGAGCGCTCTTGTCGTCATCCCGTTGAACTGGGCGCTGGGCGGCAGCGGGACCGTCCCACAGGACGCGAACCCCTTCGGCCCGATGATCTACCTGACCGGCGGCGCAGTGGTCAACGTCCTGCTGGTCTGGTGCCTGTTCATCCTCATTCGCCGGCTGTCCGGCACCGGACGCCGCACCAGCTGACCTCACCCCCGCACACACCCGCGCTGCGATGCGGGCCAATTACCTGTACTGAAACCGAGGGCTGCCACCCATGAGGTGGCAGCCCTCGACCCGTGGCAGGGCACGAAGGGGAGTCAGTTCGGCGACGTCCGGCGAACCCTGACAACGGCCGGCGAGGAGGCCCCGCCGGCGCGCACCACCGGCGAGCCCGCCCCGATCCCCGGCAGCGTCTACGCCGCATCCCGCCCCCCATCAACTCCAGCCGCGGCATGGGCGAAGGGGCCGCAACGGGGATGTCAGCGTCCAACCACGCCGTACGCCCATGGACGGCCTGGGCGAACTCCAGGACGCTGCTGCGAAGGCTCGCGCAACTTCTACCGCAACACCCAGTGCAGCCCCCACCGCAACCCGGTGCCGCAATCTGACGCGATCCCGTGCTCCTGGGCACCCCGGCGTTCCTCATCCGGCGCGCGCAGGCTCCTCCTCCGCGAGGTGGGGCAGAGGGGTTCCGCCGACCAGGGGCACAAAGCGCACCGGACGGGCATGCCAGACGAACTTGTACGGGCCGGCCGAGAGGGGGAGCGTGAACTCCTCGCCGTTCTTCAGGGCTTCGGCAGGCTCGCGCCATCCGTCGGACAGCCAGTCCCAGACGTAGCCGACCACCGACGCGTCGATGGCCGAGGCGATGACGCGCATCTGGATGCGAGCCCAGCGGATCGCACGGTCCGGCGTGGGCATGGCCGCGAGCGAGAGCTGCTGGCCGTCCTCATTGCGCCACTCGCACCAAAACCCCGACTTGGGCACCACCGGTTCCGGTACGGCGATGGTGCACCACGTGAGTGTGCCGTCCTCGCTGGTCCCCCAGTCCTCGGCGAGAGCTTCGACGATCAGCATGCCGCGACCGCTCTCCTCGTCGGCGGCCGGTCTCTTCACCTGCGGCCGGCCCGGAGTTCCGTCAGCCACCTCGATGCGGACCTCGCCCCGCCAGTACGAGACGGAGATGCTGACGTCCTCCGTCTCGCCGTACCGGACGGCATTGGTGACCAGCTCGCTGATGAGCAGGTTGGCTGTGTCAATGCAGGAGCCGATCCCCCACAGACGGAGGTGAGCGGCACCGATCCGGCGCAGTTGCCCTACTCGCTGCGGTGCGCGGGTGCAGGAGACGACGAAGCGAACTGGCTGGTCCATGTCTCTCCCCGGACCGTGTACCTGCGGAACCCTTCCCTGCGGCGGAACAGCACTGGCTATGCCGCCGAAAGCGCTCCGTAATCTCCCGCGCGTCGCCTCGGGAGCGGTTGCACTCTGCAAGGCAAGAGCCATCGCTGTCCTCCGCACGTCACGGGCAGGAAAGTTGCTCTCGGCGCCACACCTCAGGTGCATCCGCCGACTTCCCTTGGTTGCTCGGGTTTGGAGACGACCGTAGGACGACTGTCTCTCAACCCCCAAGAAGATTGCGCGAGTTTGCAGCAAGTCGATTGACGGGGTAGATCGCCTCGCAGACCATCGTCGTGTCGCGCAAACCAGCGCAAGGCAGCGGACGGGAGAGCAGCCGTGAAGCTACGGTTCCTTGGCAAGAACTCCACCCCCGGAGACAGCCCCACCCTGTACGCCAGTGACCAGGACAGCTACGTCATTCAAGGCTGGAAGGTGTTCGCGAACGACTTGCTCATGCGGCTCGACGTGCCCGAAGGTCAGACGGTGATCGAGGTTCCGCCGGAGCTGTTCGAGCACCTGACGAAGGACGGACACGCAGACGGCGAGATCAAGAGCTTCACCTCCCCGATCATGCTCGTCACGGAACAGGACACGTGCATCTTGCAAGGCCCGGAGATGACCGATCCCGAGGCGTTGAGTCAGATGCGGATGCCCGACTATGAGACCTGCATCGAGGTCCCCAAGTCCTCGATCACGGCCCTGCTGGAGGAGAACAGTGGACCTGATCACCTCGGCCCAGCGTGACGAGCTGTTCAGCAGCTTCGAACGCGATGCCTTCCACCTGGAGCTGAGGGACGACTACGGGTCTCCCGTCGAGGACACGCCCTACGCGCGGTGGCAGAGGGGTGAGCCGGACGACTACGCGTGGCTCGACCCCTGGATGACGCTCATGAAGCGCGTCACGGGCGAAGGGAAGACCGTCAGGCGCGTCCGGGTCATCACCGAGCCGCACTCCCGATACGTCGGGTGGGAGCACTCGTTGACCCACCTCAACCAGGAGGCCGGCGAGGACATCCGATGGCTTCCGCGGCACCAGTTGCCAGAGAGCATCACCTTCCCGGTCGACCGCAACGACTGGTGGCTGTACGACGACCGTCTCCTCGCCGTCGGTCACTTCGACCCCGAGGGCCGAGTGCTGGGGTCGGAAATCGTCGAGGACCCGGACACCGTGGCCGAGTGCGTCCGCGTGCGTGACCTGCTCTGGACCGCCGCCATCCCACACGCCGAGTACAAGCCCTGACCCATCAGTGAATAACCAAGCTCAAGAAGCACGAGAGGCACTGGGTGCCCGGCTGCGCGGATTCCGGAAGGACGCCGGGTTCGCGAGCGGCCGGGCATTCGCCGTGGCCACGGGTTGGGCCGAGTCCAAGGTCTCCCGGCTGGAGAACGGCAAGCAGAACCCCAGCGAAGACGACATCCGGGTCTGGTGCATCAAGACCAACAGGCAAGAGGTCGTTGATGACTTGATAGCCACGGTGCGCCACATCGACGAGCTGTGGCTCGAGTGGCGCCGACAGCTGCAGACAGGGGCGGAACGACGGCAGCGCAAGGCCCTGCCGGTCTACGCCAAGACCAAGGTCTTCCGCATCTGGCACCCGACGCTGGTGTGGGGAACGATCCAGACGGCGGACTACGCGGCCGAGACGTTCAGACAGGTCGTCGACTACTACGAGATCCCCGACGACGCGGAAGCCGCCACCGCCAAGCGGCTCGAACGGCAGCAGTACCTGTACCGGGGCAACCGGATCTTCAACGTGGTGCTCGGCGAACAGGCGCTCTACACCAACTTCGGCGGCCCGGAGGTGATGAAGGGGCAGCTCGACCGCCTGCTTGCGGTCATGCGGCTCCCCCGGCTGAGCCTGGGCATCATCCCCCGCTCCGCGCCCCTGGGCATCTGGCCCGGCAACTCCTTCTCGATGTTCGATGACAAGCTCGTCCTCGTCGAGACCTACTCGGCGGAGTTCTCCGTCACCCAGCCCCGCGAAATCGAGCTGTACACCAAGGCGTTCGCCCTCTTGCAGCAGTCAGCGGTCTACGGAACAGCAGTCCGAGACCTCATCCTCACAGCGATCCACCACTTCGATCAGATGCCGAGCGACTAGGAGAGCACCATGCAGCCCGTGGCCCCGAACTGGCGTACCAGCTCCTACACCGGGACGGAGAACTGCGTTGAAGTGGCCGACAACGACGCGCAGCACGTGATGGTTCGGGACACGAAGGCCCGCGACCGGGGGCTCATGGCCGTTCAGCGAACGGCCTGGACGGCATTCGTGGAGTACGCCAAGCAGGGATAGCGCTGACGGTGTTCGGCCCGCTCTCTGAGGCGAGCAGGTGCGTAAGTCTTCCACCCACCCGGCGCGCCCGCTGCCGTTCCGCGCGAAGCCGAAGCTGTGCGGCTGAGCCAAGCCGTAGGAACTGATGGCCTCGCCGCCGTAAACGGCGAGGCCATCCGTCTGATTTGACCATGCCAGATGGGCACACTGCGCCTGATGCCTACCGGCGCTGTCGGTGCTGCTGTTCGATAGGCGATGAAGTCACCGCCGGGATCCGACCGTTTCCGGTCTGCTGAGCGGGGACCGAGCCTGCCATGGTCGACTGCAGGCGGGCGGCCTCAGCACGGCGGTTCGGCGCTGGGTTTCGGCCGGAGTGCTGGATGCGGGTGATGAGGACGCGGGCGGGCTGTCGTGCCGTGGTGAGCTCGCGCTGGGCAGCGGCTTCTTTGAGAAGTTGGTGGGGTTGGTGGCCGCGGGCTTCGGCATCGGCGAGGACGGTGGCACGGCGAAAGCCGAGGCCAGGGCCAAGAGGAAGGGCAAGCGGAAGAAACCCAGGAAGTAGGGTACCGGCCCGCTCCGCTCACGCATCGCTCACGCAAGCCATCCCACGGCTCCCCAGCCGTGTGATGCGCCATGCCCCGAGCAGCAGAAAACCCCAGGTCACGGGCTATGTGATCTGGGGTTTCTCGGAGCCCCCTGTCGGATTCGAACCGACGACCTACGCATTACAAGTGCGTTGCTCTGGCCAGCTGAGCTAAGGAGGCGTGGCCCCTCGCGGGGGCGCCCGTGCAGTGTACCCACGTCACAGGGCGTACTCGTCGAAAATTTCCGCGAAGTTCACAGGGGTCCAAGTACTGACAGACCAGGTGAACGCCAGGTACCGTCCTGACCCAATCCACTCTCGTGGACTACACCACCGTGGAACCGTCCGCGGTGGATCACCACCTTTACTCGGATCGTCCGGCACGTTCCTGCCGGTGAAGGGGGCCTACGACCCATGGCCACAGTTTCGTTCGACAAGGCGACCCGGATCTACCCGGGTTCCACGAAGCCCGCCGTCGATGCTCTGGAGATCGACATCGAGGACGGCGAGTTCCTCGTCCTCGTCGGTCCGTCCGGTTGCGGCAAGTCCACCTCGCTCCGCATGCTCGCGGGTCTCGAGGACGTCAACGGCGGCGCCATCCGCATCGGTGACCGCGACGTCACGCACCTGCCGCCGAAGGACCGGGACATCGCCATGGTGTTCCAGAACTACGCGCTGTACCCGCACATGTCGGTCGCCGACAACATGGGCTTCGCGCTCAAGATCGCCGGCGTGAACAAGGCGGAGATCCGGCAGAAGGTCGAAGAGGCCGCGAAGATCCTCGACCTCACCGACTACCTGGACCGCAAGCCGAAGGCCCTCTCCGGTGGTCAGCGTCAGCGTGTCGCCATGGGCCGTGCCATCGTGCGTGAGCCCCAGGTCTTCCTCATGGACGAGCCGCTGTCGAACCTCGACGCCAAGCTCCGTGTCTCGACGCGTACGCAGATCGCGTCCCTGCAGCGCCGCCTCGGCATCACCACCGTCTACGTCACCCACGACCAGGTCGAGGCCATGACGATGGGCGACCGTGTGGCGGTCCTCAAGGACGGTCTGCTCCAGCAGGTCGACACCCCGCGCAACATGTACGACCGCCCGGCCAACCTCTTCGTCGCCGGCTTCATCGGCTCCCCGGCCATGAACCTGGTCGAGGTCCCGATCACCGACGGCGGTGTGAAGTTCGGCAACAGCGTCGTCCCGGTCAACCGTGACGCCCTCAAGGCCGCCTCCGACAAGGGTGACACCACGGTCACCGTCGGTGTCCGTCCCGAGCACTTCGACATCGTGGAGCACGGCAGCGCCGTCGCCTCCACCCTGTCCAAGGACTCCGACGACGCCCCGGCCGGCCTCGCCGTCACCGTCAACGTCGTCGAGGAGCTCGGCGCCGACGGTTACGTCTACGGCACCGCCGAGGTCGGCGGCGAGACCAAGGACCTCGTGGTCCGCGTCAACGGCCGCCGGGTCCCGGACAAGGGCGCGACGCTGCACGTCGTGCCGCGTCCGGGCGAGAACCACGTGTTCTCGACCTCGACGGGCGAGCGCCTCTCCGACTGAGCCGGACACGGTGCGTTCGTGACCGTTCGCGAAACCACCGGCCCGGGATAAATCACCCAGGTTGACGAAGAAGGCCCCGCAAACATCTGCGGGGCCTTTTTCGCTGCCACCAACTATCCCGACAAATAGGTTCATTTCGACCAGTGTGCGTCAACCCGCCACCCGCGGGACGGTGCTTCGACATCCCCCGTACCGGTGACCTAATGTCGCCATATCACTACCCCGCGCTACCCTCACTCGCGTGAAGCACACCCACACCCACACCCAACGGACGCGGCACGGCCGCGGTCCCGCCCGCCGGATCGGCCGCTCCCTGGCCCTGGTCCTGCCCGTCGTCCTGGTCCTCTCCGGCACCCTCGCGGTCACCCGGGTCAACTGGTCGGGCTCCGACCCCGCGGAGTCGGTGCTCGCCGGCTCGGAGGTCTCCCAGCGCGCCAAGACCCGCGCCCCGCACGAAGTGCTGCGCGACAAGCTCCTCGTGGAGCTCCAGGAGGAGGACCCTGGCGTCGCCCTCACCCACCTCCAGCAGGCGGTGAACGGCCGCCCCGCGCTGGCGAAGCACTGCACCTCCATCGCCCGCGCCCTCGGCCGCGCCGCGGTCCGCGCCTACGGCCCCACCCGCGCCCAGTCCTACGCCCGCCCGGTCTGCGACACGTCCTTCGCGACAGGAGTGGCCGCCCAGTACAGCTGAGGACCGCTCACAGCACCGCTGAGGGCCACACGGGGCCGTAGAAGCTCCCCAGGCGGCTTCCACGGCTTCCCACGGCCTTCAGCAAGCTCCCAACGGCTTCCAGAGGTCCCGGAGGATGCCCCAGGGCTCCAGGGGCTCGCACCCCCGTATACCGCCCCGTTCCCACCCCGCATACCGATCCCAGGGCCGTGCTCCCGCGAACGGGGCGCCACGTACAGTTCGGGCATGACCGATCCGAACGCCGCGTCGCGCCCCGTTCAAGCCGTGATCCTCGCCGGTGGCCAGGGCTCCCGGCTGCGTCCGTACACCGACGACCGGCCCAAGCCCATGGTCGAGATCCCCGGTACGGGCACCCCGATCATCGGCCATCAGCTCACCTGGCTCGCCGAGGAGGGTGTGACCGACGTGGTCGTCTCCTGCGGCCACCTCGCCGACGTCCTGCAGAAGTGGCTGGACTCGGCCGACCTGCCGGTCCGCGTCACCACGGTCGTCGAGACGGAACCCCTGGGCCGAGGCGGAGGCCTCAAGTGCGCCGCCTCCCACCTCCCCCACCCCGACCGCCCCTGGTACGCCACCAACGGCGACATCTGGACCCGCTTCTCGCTCCGCGACATGGCGGACTTCCACGCCGAACGCGACGCCCTCGCCACCCTCGCCCTGGCCCGCCCCCGCATCCCCTGGGGCGCCGTGAAGACGGACGGCTTCGGCCGCGTGACGGACTTCATCGAGGCCCCGCCCACGACGTACGAGATCAACGCCGGCGTCTACGTCTTCTCCCCCGAGTTCACCGACCTCCTCCCCGCCCGGGGCGACCACGAACGCACCACCTTCCCCCGCCTGGCCCGAGAACGCCGCCTGGCCGGCTTCCCCATCCCCCAGGGCGCCTACTGGCGAGCCATCGACACGGCGAAGGACCTGACGGAGGCAGCGAAGGAACTGGCGGCACTGAGCCGCTGAGGGGAACGCGAACTCACAGGGGCGCCAGGTGACCACCGGCCACCGAAGGGGCGCGGGGAGCTGAGCGACAGGCCACGACAGCCCCGCAGACGCCCGCAAAGCGATCCCCACGATCGATCAGGCGCTCCACCCATCCCCGTCACAACCCTCCCCGTCACGCCCCTCCCTGTCACGCCCATCTCCCTCACGTCCTCCCCCTCACGCCGGGAGCACGACAACGGGCCCCGCGCGAAACATCACGCGGGGCCCGTCCGTGTATCGGCACGGCCAGTGGAGCGCCTACCCGAGCAATCCCCCCACCAGCCCGGGCTCCCCACCCGAGGAGCTCCCCCCGGTGGACCCCCCGGTCGACCCGGTGGCCCCACCGGTCGTACCGCCGGAGGCACCGCTGGAACTCGGCCCGGCAGTGGTACTCGGCGCCTGCTCGACCGGCGACGTCTGCTGCGGCGGCACCTGCCCCGCCGTCCCCTGCGTCTGACTCGGCTGCCCGCCGGTGACCGCCCCGGTGTCCCGTGTGGCCCCCGGCGTCGTCGCCGCCTGCGAAGGCGTCGCCGACGCCGCGCCCGCGGTGGGCGAGTTGGACGCGGACGGGCTGTTCTCGCGCCGCGCGCTCGGCTCACCCGGCAGCGGCGACCCCGGCAGCTCGTTGCGCGGCGCCTCCCCGGGCCCGGGAACGACGATCCGGTCGGCGTCCCGCACGGCACCGCCGAGCACGGACCCCACGAGCAGTGTCAGCCCGACGACGATCGCGCTGACGATCGCGCCCCGGCGCAGCACATACCGCCGCAGCTCCCAGATGTCGGCGCGCGGCCCGAGCGTGCGCCAGGCGCCGCCCGCGAGCCGCCCGTCGACGGAGTACACCGGCGCGCCCGCGATGATCAGCGGGGACCAGGCGGCGAGGTAGATGATGTCGGGCGTCTCGTAGACGGGGACGGTCTTCCAGCTGACGGTGACGAGCAGCGCGGCCGACAGCAGTGCCCCGACGCCGGCGGCGACCCGCTGCCAGAGTCCGCAGATGGTCAGCACACCGACGATGACCTGGGCGAAGGCGATGACGAGCCCCGAGCCCACCGGGTGTTCGAGGGCGAACTGCCGCAGCGGCTCGGCGACTTCCCACGGGTGCAGCGTGTTCAGCCACTTCACCATGGAGCCGCGCTTGCCGCCGTCGAAGTAGTGCGGGTCGCAGAGCTTGCCCATGCCGGCGTAGACGGAGATGAACCCGAGGAAGACCCGCAGCGGCAGCAGCACCACGCCGAGGTTCATCCGGCGGCCGGGGTAATAGGCGTGCCGGACGGGCTCGTTGCCGGTCCGGCGTCCGCTCCGCTCGTCCTCACCGTCGTCGTACGACTCCGGGAACTCCTCGTCGGCGTACCCGCCTTGGCCGTAGCCCGCCGCCTGGTCGTACTCCGCTTCGTCGTACGTGCTGCCGACGGTGCGCATGGCGGGGAGCAGCCGGGTGCCCTCGGGGGCGGCGTGGCCGCCGTGGGTGCGCTGGCTGCCGACGATGGGCGTCTCGACGGTCTCGACGGTCAAGTCGGCGCCGTAGCGCCCGCTTTGGTCGCCGTAGCGCCGGCTCCCGGTGTCGTAGCCGTCGCCCCTGGGACCGTCGACACGTGGGATGACCTGGGTCGAGCCGGTGTCGCTCAAGGGGTCGGGGGCCCCGCGGCCGACGCCCGCGCCGCGTACCGCCTGGAGGAGCCGGTGGGCCCCGGTGTCGTCCGGCGCTGACTTCCCGCTCCAGACGACGGG
>NZ_LRTR01000813.1 GCF_001550375.1 Streptomyces europaeiscabiei
GGCCGCTGGCCAGGGTGACTGCCACCAGCGCGGACAGTACCGAAGCCAGCTCGCGGCCCGGCGCACCGTCCCGGACGCCGAGCATCGCGCCCAGCACCCCGGCGAGGAGACCCACGCAGAGAACCCCGCGCGGCCCGCTGGTGGTGGCGGCCAGCGCGGGCCCCGCGGCGAGCAGCGGCAGCCAGGTCAGCCCGGCTCCGCAGAGGAGACCGACGACCACGACCAGGGAAACGATCAGCACAGGCAGTACGGGCGTGCCCGAGGCCAACTGCGCGGCGACACGATTGCGGTCCTGCCTCCCTGGGGCGGATGCTCGCTTCCTGGACGGCCGGATCGGCCCGTGGCCGCCACCAAGCTCTCGGGTCTGACTCATGTATCGCCCGCGATCCTCACTTGTGAGTGGAGCCTAAGCTCGTGAATTGTCCGTTTCATCCAGGAAAGGGGATCGGCTCGGGCGCCACAAGGTCACGGTTTTCAGATAGTGAGTGACAGGCCCCTGGTCACGCGGCTCGCGATCGGGAGAAGCCGCTCCCGGACCTCCTGCAGCCGGGAGAGCCGGTCCGCCCGCAGCGAGACACCGAGCGAGCCGAGCGTGTCCCCGCTGTACACGGGCACCGCGATGCAGACCGTCCCGAGGGCGTACTCCTCCAGGTCCGTGACGGCCGGCGCCACGGGGGAGGAGTCCAGCCGCCGGAGCAGCTCCGGGGCGTCGGTGATGGTCCGCGGGGTGAGATCGGCCAGGTGGTGCCGGGAGAGATAGTCCTTGCGGGACTCCTCGTCCAGCTCGCGCAGCACCGACTTGCCCAGCGCGGTGGCGTGCCCGGCGTCCTCGAACCCCACCCAGAGGTCGACCCGGGGTGCCCGTGGGCTGTCCACGATCTCGGCGACACGGATCTCGCCGTCCTCGTAGAAGGTGAGGTAGGCGGCGCTGGTCAGCTCGTCCCGCAGCGCGGCGAGCGTGGGGCGGACCCGGCTGAGCAGCGCCTGCCCGCGGCCGGTGGTGTGCAGCGTCTGCACCTTGTCGCCCAGGACGAACCCGCCGTCGCCCAGTTTCCGCAGGTATCCGTCGTGGACCAGGGTCCGCAGCAGGTGATAGGCGGTGGCCAGGGGCAGCTCCGTCTCGCGGGCCAGCTGCTTCGCCGGCGCGCCGTTCTCGTGCGCGCTCACCGCCTCCAGCAGGCGGAAGGCCCGCTGCACGGACGTGATGAGTGTGGGGCCGGGACCGTCGTGCGCAGCCATACGACCAGCGTGCGCCGGGCGCGCGGCGCGGGCAAGCTCCGGCCGGCCGGACCCTGTGCCCTCGCCGCCCCTGGCAGGGGCAGGACGATCACTTCCATCCGTACGCGTAGGCGGCGACCCATGTGATGTCGAGCTGGGCACTGCTGCCGGGAGCCGCGCCCGGCCCCTGCAGAGCGCTCTCGTTCTGCAGCACCCACGACAGGGGCAGGGCCGGCACGTCCCGGGTGTCGTGCCCCACCGGCCGGCCGTCCACGAAGAAGCGCACATGGCCGGGCGTCCACTCCGTCGACACGGTGTGCCACCGGGTCCAGTCGTCGCTCCCCGGGAAGTAGCCCTGCTCGCCGCCGCCGCAGGGATGGTGGAAGGCGGTGAGGCCGCCGGTCCACTCGCCCTCGGGATGGTTCATCTCGCAGCCCCCGCCGTAGTGCAGCCAGGCTGACTTGTAGCCCGGAGCGGGCTTTGTCACCCTGATACGGGCGCTGTACTTGCCGTACCGCATCTGCATGACGGCACGGGGTACCACCGCGGCAGCGTGCACGGGACCTCCGTCGGCGGGCCGCCACATCCGGATGTACATCCTGCCGTCGCCGTTCGCCGCAGGGCCCACGCTCACGGTGTCCTCGGGGTGGTAGACGCCCACGACGTCCCGGCCCCGGTCGTTCGCCGTGTCCCGCCAGCCGGTGGGGTAGGCCCACCAGTCGTCGCGGTACGCGCCGCGCAGGCCCCCGCAGTGCGCGCCGGACGTGTCGACCCGGTGGTCGCAGTCGCTGAAGGCGCCCAGCGGCACCCGGTCGCCGTCGAAGTCCTCCGCCAGGACCTGCCAGAAGGGCCCGCAGTCGCCTCGGGGCAGTTCGGTGCCCGAGGCACGGCAGGCGTCGGCCGACACGGGCGCTCCCTCGGCACGCGGCACACCGAGGAGCGTCACCAGGAGCAGGAGACCCGTGGAGGGCCACAGTGCGCGTCCACGACGTTTCGGTGCCGCGTGCGAGCCCATCGGAAAGCCCCCTTCGACCCACTGCGGAATGGGTGGTGCGAGGGAGCATCCTCACCGCAGGACCGGTCCGGCGCCATCCCCGGAGACGGGGTGCCTGCCGGAGGCCGACACTCCGTTGGTGGTGGTGCCGGAGGTGTCGCCTCCGGGGAACCAGGTACTCCGCACGGAGGCAGGAAACAGTCGACCGTCCCCGGAGGCGATCATGAGCGACGAGAACAGGGCGGACGACGCCTACCAGCCCACAGGTGGCAACGAGGAGCAGGAGGACGCCGCCCCGCTGGATCTCCAGGACGCGGTCGACGAGCGCACGTACGACGACATGCTGGACGAGGGCTACTCGCCGCCGGAGAAGCCCTTGGGTGTCACCAGGAGTGGCACCACGGCGGCCGAGCAGCACGAGGGGGAGTCCCTGGACGACCGGCTGCGGCAGGAGGTCCCCGACGTGGAGACGCCGGCCGGGGACGGTATCGGCGACCTGCCGGGCGGCGAGGGCGAACCGCTCGACGCGGAGGCCGGCTCGGAACGCGCCGGCCGGCTGGTCGCACCGGACGAGGGCACGCGGACGGACACCACCAAGGAACTCGTGGCCGAGGACGAGGGCATCGACGGCGGAGCGGCGGGCGCGGAGGAGGCGGCGATGCACGTCGTCCCCGACGACCGGCTGCCGTAGCCGGTCGAGTGGGTGGGGAGGGGCGGAGGGGGACGGGTCACGGTCAGGGCGGCGTCACCGCCGCGCCCCAGCAGCGGGTCCGGCGCATCGCAGGCGTGTCGAATACGGCGGTTCCCGATCGACGTGAGGGTGAAGGCAGTACACCCGCAGTACACCCCAGGACTTTCAGGAGCACCCATCGTGACCGTGACTGTGACCGCGGATATGGCCATCTCCCTCGACGGCTACGTCGCCGGCACCGGCGTCGCCCTCGACAACCCGGGAGGCGACGGCGCCGAGCCGCTCTTCGAGTGGATCCACGAGCTGGCGAGCTGGCGGGAGCGCCAGGGCATGACCGGTGGGAAGGAGAACCGCGACTCCGAGCTGATGCGCGAGTGGTTCGACGCCACCGGCGCCGTGGTCATGGGCCGGACGATGTACGACACGGGTGAGGAGTTCTGGGGCGACAACCCCCCGTTCCGGGCCCCGGTCTTCGTGCTCACGCATCGGCCCCGGCCGACCCTGGTCAAGGAGGGCGGCACCACCTTCACCTTCGTCACCGACGGCGTCCACAGCGCCCTCGACCGGGCGAGGGCAGCGGCCGGGGACCGGAACGTCGACATCGCGGGCGGGGCGAGCACGGTGCGGCAGTACCTCCGGGAGGGGCTGATCGACGAGCTGCAGCTGCACGTCGTGCCCGCACTCCTCGGAGCGGGGCTGCGGCTCTTCGACGACCTGGGCGCGGGGCGCCGCGACCTCGAACCGGTCCGGGTGGTCGACACCCCTCTCGCCACCCACCTGAAGTACCGCTTCGTGAGGTGAGCACCTCGCCCGTCACCCGCCTGCGACAGTGGTGTGACGGGGATCACGTCCGATGGAAAACCCGGCGACCGGGCCCCGCGTCTAGTCGGTGTGAGATCAGTGAGGAAGGCACCGGCCGAGCCGGACGAGGAGCGCCTCGTCCGGCTCGTGGCCAGGGGCGACCGCGCGGCGTTCGAGGAGCTGTACCGGCGCACCGCGCCGTGGCTGGCGGTTCGGCTGCGGCGCCGCTGCGCCGACGAGCAGATCGTCGCCGAGGTCATGCAGGAGACGTATCTGGCGGTGTGGCGTGCGGCGGGCGCGTTCGCCGGGGCCGCTGTCGGCGGGACCGCCGTCGGCTGGCTGTGGACGATCGCGGCACGCCGTCTCGTCGACGCGTTCCGCCGCAGGGCCCACCACGCGG
>NZ_LRTR01000814.1 GCF_001550375.1 Streptomyces europaeiscabiei
CGCGGGAGCTGGCCGCGGAGCTGACGGCGCTCGGCGCGTCCGTGCGCGTCGAGGCGTGTGACGCCGCGGACGGCGAGGCGCTCGCCGCGCTCCTGGCCGGGATCGGGGGCGAGCACCCCCTGACCGGTGTGGTGCACGTCGCCGGTGTGATCGACGACGGCGTGCTGACGTCGCTCAGCCCCGAGCGGGTGGACGCCGTGCTGCGGCCCAAGGTCGACGCGGCCTGGCATCTGCACCGGCTCACCGCGGACGCGAACCTGGAGATGTTCGTCCTGTTCTCCTCCGCGGCCGGTGTGGTCGGCGCGCCCGGCCAGGGCAACTACGCGGCGGCCAACGCGTTCCTGGACGCGCTGGCCCAGCACCGCAGGGCGGCCGGGCTGCCCGCGCAGTCCCTCGCGTGGGGTGCGTGGGCGCAGGCCAGTGGGATGACGTCGGAGCTGAGCGACACCGACCGGTCCCGCATGGCGCGCGGTGGAGTGACCGCCCTCGAAACCGCCGAGGGCATGGCCCTGTTCGACACGGCCGGGCGGACCGGGCACGCCGTGCTGCTGCCGATGCGCCTGGACATGACCAGGGGTGGTGCGGCGGTGCCCGCGCTGTTCCGGTCGCTGGTTCCGGCGGTGCGACGCTCCGCCGCGGCGGCGGGCTCCGCGTCCTTCGGGCCGGACCTGTTGCAGCGGCTGCTCGCGCAGCAGCCCGAGGAGCAGCGGCAGACGCTGCTCACCGTGGTGCGCGAGGAGGTGGCCGCCGTGCTCGGCCACGCTTCCGGGAGCGCCCTGGAGGCGGATCAGTCCTTCGCCGAGCTGGGCTTCGACTCGCTGATCGCGGTCGAGCTGCGCAACCGGCTGGGTGAGATCACCGGTCTGAAGCTGCCCACGACGCTGGTGTTCGACTATCCGAACCCGGCGTTGCTCGCGGAGTTCCTGGGGCAGCAGATCCTGCCGGAGCCGGAGTCGGCGGCCGACCGGCTGTTCCAGCAGATCGACGGCCTGGAGCAGTTGCTGTCGGAACTCTCCCCGGAGCAGGACGACGTCGACCGGGTGCGGGACCGGCTGCGGGCGGTGCTCGCCAAGCACACCGGGAGCGCCGGGACGCAGAGTGCTCCCGACATCGAGGACACGCTGCTGTCCGCTTCGGACGACGAGATCTTCGACTACTTCGACCGGGACCTCGGCATCTGAGCGTTCCCTTCCGTCCCACGGCCCGCGGGCAGTCATGCCCGCGGGCCGTGGGACGGCCTGCCCGGCTCAGTGCCGGCCCACCCACTTCGTCAACGCGTCAGCACACAGAACTCAGCGAGGGCCCAATGTCAAACGAGGACAAGTTCCGTCAATACCTGGCGCGTGCCGCAGGAGAGCTGAAGCAGGCCCGCGAAAAGCTGCAGCAGGTCCAGGACGCGGCACACGAGCCGATCGCCATCGTCGGTATGGCCTGCCGGTACCCGGGTGGCATCACCGACCCGGACGGCCTGTGGGACCTGGTCGCGCAGGGCCGGGACGAGATGTCGGCGTTCCCCGAGGACCGCGGCTGGGACCTGGAGGCCCTGTACGACCCGGACCCGGACCGCCCGGGCACCTCCTACACGAACGTGGGCGGTTTCCTGTACGGCGCCGCGGACTTCGACCCGGCGTTCTTCGGGATCAGCCCGCGTGAGGCGCTGGCGATGGACCCGCAGCAGCGTCTGCTGCTGGAGGCCGCGTGGGAGGCCGTGGAGTCGGCGGGAATCGACCCGGTCTCGCTGCGCGGTTCGCAGACCGGCGTGTTCGCGGGGCTCATGTACCACGACCACGTGGCCCGGCTGCGGGACGTGCCCGAGGACCTCGAGGGTTTCATCGGCAACGGCAACGCGGGCAGTATCACCTCGGGCCGGGTGTCGTACACCATGGGCCTGGAGGGCCCGGCGGTGACGGTGGACACGGCGTGCTCGTCGTCGCTGGTCGCCCTGCACTGGGCGATCCAGGCGCTGCGCACCGGCCAGTGCCGGTATGCGCTCGCCGGCGGTGTGACGGTGATGGCGACGCCGGGCACGTTCGTGGAGTTCTCCCGGCAGCGGGGCCTCGCGGCCGACGGCCGGTGCAAGCCGTTCGCCGACGCCGCCGACGGCACCGGCTGGTCGGAGGGCGTGGGCATGCTGCTCGTGGAGCGGCTGTCGGACGCCCGTCGGCTCGGGCACGACGTGCTCGCGGTGGTGCGGGGTTCGGCGGTCAACCAGGACGGTGCGTCCAACGGTCTGACCGCTCCGAACGGGCCCTCGCAGCAGCGGGTCATCCAGCAGGCCCTCGCCAACGCCCGGCTGACGCCGCGTGACGTGGACGTCGTCGAGGCGCACGGCACCGGCACCACGCTGGGCGACCCCATCGAGGCGCAGGCGCTGCTGGCCACCTATGGCCAGGACCGGCCGGAGGACCGGCCGCTGTACCTGGGTTCGATCAAGTCCAACATCGGTCACACGCAGGCGGCGGCCGGTGTCGCGGGTGTCATCAAGATGGTGCAGGCCATGCGGCACGGCATGCTGCCGAAGACCCTGCACGTCGACCGGCCGACCTCACATGTGGACTGGTCCGCCGGTGAGGTCCGGCTGCTCACGGAGTCGCGTCCGTGGGACGGTGAAGGACCGCGCAGGGCTGGTGTGTCGTCGTTCGGGGTGAGCGGTACGAACGCTCACATCGTCCTGGAGCAGGCTCCGGCGCCGGAGGACACCCTCCCCGAGGGCGACGGGGACCAGCCGGCGGACGCCGAGCGGGTCGCGTTGCCCGTGGTGCCGTGGACGGTGTCGGGCAGGACCGCGGCCGCGCTGCGTGACCAGGCAGCCCGCCTGGCCGCCCACGTCCGCGCCCACCCC
>NZ_LRTR01000815.1 GCF_001550375.1 Streptomyces europaeiscabiei
GGGCCGGGCGCGGCCGGTCCAGGGCCGGGCCTTCCTCGCGGTGCACGGCCCGTGCGGGGTGTCCGCGACGGTGTGCAGATGCGCGAGCAGGGCCGCGAGGCGCCCCTCTACCGCCCTGCGGGAGGGCGACAGCGCCCTCCCGCAGGGCGGACCGGATGCGCTCGGCGGTCAGTTCGCGGTCCCCGGCACAGGCCACGAGGCTGCTCGTGCCACCCGGGCCGGCGGGGCACGCCGGGCCCACCCTCGGCAGGGACGGCCGAGGATCGGCCAAGGGGCCGCGAGCGGACCGGCGTTCACCTCACCGCCGCCACCGCTTCGGGTGCCCGTCGCAGATCACCCGCCGCGTACGGCGGCCGGGCAGGGGGACGGCGCAACAGCCAGCCAGCCAGCCAGCCAGCCAGCCAGCCGGCTGGCCGTCCGGGCCGCCCGCCGGGCGGCGGGAGCGGGAGTGCTCCGGCACATGCCCGGGCGGCACAAGTACTCCGGCACGTGCCGGGCGGTTCCGGGCCGGCCGGGCCGGCACTCACGGACCGGTGACGTCCCGTGCGAAGTGCAGGGCGGAGATCGTCATGCGGCGGGCGTGGTAGAAGCGGTGGGCCGCCTGGTTGGTGACGCCGGAGTCGAGCTCGATGCGGCGGCAGCCGGAGGACTCGGCCCGTTCGGCGAGATGGGAGAGCAGACGGGCCCCGACGCCGCCGGAGCGCAGGGCCGGGTCGGTGACGAGGTCGTCGACGAAGAGCACCCGGCCCCGGCTGGTGGCCAGCACCCGGTGCGTGGCCACCGCCGCGCACCGGCCCCGCTCGTCGTAGGCGGCGGTGAACACGAGCCCCTGCCCGTGGGCCTCGGCCGCGAACCGGTCGAACGCGGCATCGCCCAGCGCGGGCCGCAGGGCCTGTATCAACGGCCTCACGTGCAGGGTCATCCGCCGGTCGCCCGGCAGCACATCGGTCCAGGTGAGTGACACGCCGCACAGCGTAGGTGCGCCAGGCCCCCCGGGCGGGCCCGAGTTGACACACCGGCAGCCCGAATTGACGTACCGGCGGACCGAGTTGACACACCTCCGCGCCGACCTGACGGACCGTGCCCCGCGATGGCGGCTCACCCCCGCCACGGCGCCGGGGCGGTGCCAGACTCCACGACCATGCGTGCCGCCTACATAACCCGACTCGGCTCCCCAGACGTCATCCGTCACGGCGAGCTGCCGCCGCCCGCCCCCGGCCCCCACGACGTGCTCGTCGACGTCGAGGTGAGCGCCGTCAACCACGTGGACACCTTCGTGCGTTCGGGTGCCTGGCGCACCCCGCTGGAGTTCCCCTTCGTCATCGGCCGCGACCTGGTGGGGACGGTGGCCGCCGCCGGCCCCGGCGCCACGGGGTTCCGCACCGGCGACGCGGTCTGGTGCAACAGCCTGGGCCACGACGGCCGTCAGGGGGCCGCCGCCGAACAGGCGGTGGTGCCCGCGGACCGGCTCTACCACCTGCCCGAGGGGGTGGACGCGGTCGACGCGGTGGCGCTGGCCCACCCGGCCGCGACCGCCCACCTGGCCCTGTTCACGCACGGGAACCTGCGCGCCGGCGAGAGCGTCGCGGTGCTGGGCGCGGGCGGCAACGTGGGCAGCGCCCTGGTCGTGATGGCCGCCCGGGCCGGAGCCCGGGTGATCGCCGTCGCCTCCGGGCGCGACGAGGCGTACGTGCGGTCCCTGGGCGCCGAGCACGTCATCGACTACCGCACGGACGACGTCGCCGCCCGGATCCGGGCCGCCGCACCGCACGGCGTGGACCTGTACCTCGACACCTCGGGCCGCAACGACCTCGACGCCGCGGTGGACCTGCTGGCGAGCCGGGGCCGGATCGTGGTGATGGCGGGACTGCGCACCCGCCCGGTACTGCCCGTGGGACCGCTGTACCTGATGGACCGCTCCGTGCGCGGGTTCGCCATCTCGCACGCGGACACCGCCCAGCTCGCCGACGCCGCACGCGGCATCAACACGCTGCTGGCGGCGGGCCGGCTGCGCCCGCGCGCCAGCGAGGTGCTGGAACTGGCGCAGGCGGCCCAGGCCCACCGCCGTCTGGACGAGGGAAAGGTGCACGGCAAACTGGTGCTGCGGGTACGCGGCTGAAGACCCCGGCGCACGGCCAGGCCGGTTGCCGCGGGCGCGCGCCATCCGGTGCTGCGGGGTACGCGGCCGAGGACCGCCGGGCGGCGGCGCCCCCCCGGGACCGCGCGAACCGCCGGACGGGGCCCGCACCACTGCGACGCGCGGACGCATTCACCCCCCGGCCCCGCCGAACACGGACACCGCACAGGAATTTCCGCGGGCCGGCTTCGCCCGCCCGGACGTCACACGAGGAAACCCGCCCGGACGTCACACGAGGAAACCCGCCCGGACGTCACACGAGGAAACCCGCCCGGACGTCACATGAGGTAATCCGTGCGGACGTCGCGTAGGAAACCTGACGGACCCCGGACCGCTTGATTGCTCACATTCCTCGGCCATCGGCAGGATTGCCGCCATGACAGTCACCAGTGAAAGCGTCATCGACCAATCCCCCCTCTTCGAACTCGACGCCCGTATTCGTATATCGGCGAGTGGGGCCGAGATCTACTCCGTCGTCAGCGATCTGGCCCGCAGCAAGGAGTGGAGCCCGGAGTGCATGGGCGGCCAGTGGATCCAGGGCGAGCCCTCGGCCGTCGGCTCGGTCTTCCGCGGCGAGAACCTGCGCAGCGAGGACGTGGTCGGCTGGGCGCCGCTGGTACGCGGCACCTGGTACACCGAGTCCCGCGTGGTGGCCGCCGACCCCGGCCGGACCTTCCGCTGGATGATGCTCACCCACGCCCGCGAGGACCAGGAGTCGATCTGGGGCTTCGACGTCGAGGACGCCGGCCAGGGCACCTCCTGGCTCGTCCACCACTTCCGGATGGGCAGGGCCACCGCCGGAATCCACAAGATCGTCGCCGGTCTCGACGAGGACGCCCGCAAGCGGTTCGTCGACGACTGGACCGCCAAGCTCGCACAGGACCTCGACGACACGCTGGCCCGCATCAAGGACGTCATCGAGAAGAACTGACGCGCACGACACGGCGCGGTCGTCACCCGCCGGTAAACGCCGTCAGATCCGAAAACGCAGCACCCCCCTTCAGGAATCCGCAGCCATGGACGAGAGATCGGTTACATGTTTCTCCAACGAATAGGAAGCAAGGGAATTCGGCTGGGCACGCTGTTCGACCGAGCGGCGGCCCGGCATCCGGCGAATTTCGTGATACTCGACCACGACCTGGACATCGCCCCCGGCCTCGGCCGGCGCGCGACACTGACCGAACTGGCCGACCTGGTGGACGACTTCGCCTCCCGGCTGTGGTCGGTCAAGGTGCGCCCCGGCGACCACGTCGTGGTGCACAAGAGCGACGGCTTCGACATCTCCCTGCTCGCCTGCGCCATCGCCCGCACCGGCGCCATCCCGGTCCTGCTGTCCCCCAAGCTCGACGGCGCCACGGTCGCCGAACTCCTGCGCCGCGTGGGCCGGCCCTTCCTCGTCACCGACCAGGACAAGCTCGAACACGACCTGCCCGCCGAGGTCTTCGGCCTGTCCCGCACCGTGCTGCTCGCCTCCGGCGAGCACGAGCAGGCCACCTCCTTCGCCTCGCTGGCCGGCGCCGAACGCGTGCCCGCGGTGGCCATGCCGATCGACCACCCCACCCTCATCACCCACACCTCCGGCACCACCGGCACACCGAAGCTCGCCGTGCACACCGCCATGAGCTTCCAGTCCCGCTACCGCCCGCAGGCCACCGTCGTGGCCACCACGGTGCGCCGCAGCGAACCCGTCGCGATCCACGTGTCGTTCGTGCACTCACGGATGTTCACGGCGATGCCCATCTCGATCCTTCAGGGCCACCCGCTCATCATCCTCAAGGACGACGACCCGCAGACCGTCGGGGAACTGTTCACCAAGATCCCGCCCGGCTTCATCGAGGCCCACCCCAACACCTTCCTGCGCTGGGAGGAACTGGCCGACGACCCGCGCGGGCCGCTGGCCAACGTGAAGTACTTCTCCAGCACCTTCGACGCCATCCACCCGCGCACCGTCAACACCCTGCTGAAGGCCTCCCGCCGCAAGGGACGGCGCTTCGCCCAGGCCTACGGGCAGAGCGAGGTCGGCCCGATCGCGGCACGCACCTACTCCCTCAAGGACGGCGCCGACTTCAACGGCCGCTGCGTCGGCGTCCCGTTCCCCGGCATGACCGGGGTACGCGTCGTCAGCCGCAACGGCGCCCCGGTCTCCAAGGACAACCCCGGCTTCATCGAGGTCAGGAGCGACGGGCGGATCGTCACCTACCTGGGCGAGCACCAGCGCTGGCAGCAGCAGGTCAACGACGGCTGGTGGCGCATGGGCGACGTCGGCTACCGCACCAGGTTCGGCTGCCTGCACCTGCTGGACCGCGAGGTCGACGAGATCCCCGGCGTGCAGTCCACCCTGGAGATCGAGGACAAGCTCTTCACCCGGCTGCCCGAACTCATCGAGGTCATCATCATCCCCGGCCCCGACCAGCGCGCCGTGCCGGTGGTGTGCACCCGCAACGACGCGCCGCTGGACGAACTGTCCTGGAAGAGCGCCGTGGTGGACCTGCCGGCCCTCGCCGATCCGGTCCAGTGGCGTCTCGAAGACCTCCCGCAGACCGCCACCACCAAGATCAAGCGCCTGGAGCTGGCCCGCCTGCTGGCGGCAGGCACCGGCGGCTAGCACCCGCCCGAACCACCCCCCGCCCCTCCGGGGCCCCGACGGCCCGCACCCTTTCAAGGTCCCCGGCATCCCGCTTCCCCGTCCGCGGCCGGCGCCCGGCCCTGCCCGGCCGCCGGCCGTCGGCCGCCCCTGCCCAGAAACGGAGTTGTCCCCATGAGCAGCACCCTCGAGGTCTGTGTCATCGGTGCCGGTCCCCGAGGCCTGTCGGTCCTCGAACGACTGCTGGCCAACGAACGCAGCACCCCCTCGCACCACGCCGTTACCGTCCACGTCATCGACCCCTCGGCACCCGGGGCCGGAGCGGTGTGGCGCACCGAGCAGTCCCAGCACCTGCTGATGAACACCGTGGCCTCACAGATCACCGTCTTCACCGACGACAGCGCCCGCATCGGCGGCCCCATCGAGCCCGGCCCCAGCCTGTACGAGTGGGCCCAGAGCCTGGCGCTGCTCGGCGACCCGGCCGACACCTCGGCCACCACCCTGGCCGAAGCGGCACGCCTGGGCCCCGACTCCTACCCCACCCGCGCCTTCTACGGCCGCTACCTGCGGGACTGCTTCGAACGCATCGTCGCGGGCGCGCCCGCCCACGTCGAGATCCGGGTACACCGCTCGCGCGCCGTCGCCGCGGCCGACACCCACGGCGTGCCCGGCGGACCGCAGGGCATCCGGCTGGAGAACGGCATCCGCCTCAACGAACTCGACGCCATCGTGATGGCCCAGGGCCACGTCTCGGCCCGGCTGTCGGCGCGCGAGGCACGCACCGCGAGCCTGGCGCGCATCCACCACCTCACCTACATCACCCCGGCCAACCCCGCCGACCTGGATCTCAGCGACATCCAGCCGGGACAGCACGTCCTGGTGCGCGGCCTCGGCCTGAACTTCTTCGACCACATGGCCCTGTTCACCCTGGGCCGCGGCGGGCGCTTCGTCCGCGAGGACGGCCGCCTGGTCTACCGCCGCTCGGGCAGCGAACCGAAACTGTTCGCCTTCTCCCGGCGCGGGGTGCCCTACCACGCGCGCGGCGAGAACGAGAAGGGCGCCACCGGCCGCTACTTCCCCCAGCTCCTCACCCCCGCCTACATCGCGATGCTGCGCGAGCGTTCCGCCGCCGGACAGCCCGTCAACTTCGGCGAGGACCTGTGGCCGCTGATCTCCCGCGAGGTGGAGAGCGTCTACTACGCGACGCTGCTCAGCGGCCAGGGCCGCGCCGAGCAGCGCGAGGAGTTCACCGGACAGTTCCTCGCCGCCGACAGCGACGGCGAGCGCAGCGCACTGCTCGACACCTACCGCATCGCCGGCCAGGACCGCTGGAACTGGGAGCGTCTGTCGCGCCCCTACGGCGAGCGCGTCTTCACCGGCCGCGAGGACTTCACCGGCTGGCTCCTGGACCACCTGCGGGCCGACGTCGCCGAATCCCGCCGGGGCAACGTCAGCGGACCGCTCAAGGCCGCCCTGGACGTGCTGCGCGACCTGCGCAACGAGATCCGCCTCGCGGTCGACCACGGCGGCCTGGAGGGCGGTTCGCACCGCGACGACCTGGAGGGCTGGTACACACCGCTGAACGCGTTCCTCTCGATCGGCCCGCCCGCCTCCCGGATCGAGGAGATGATCGCGCTGATCGAGGCCGGTGTGCTGACCGTGACCGGCCCGGGCACACAGGTCCGCATCGACACCACCGCCCAGGTGTACTGCGCCCGCTCCACCGCGGTACCGGGCGAGCCGGTGCGGGCCACCGCGCTCATCGAGGCCCGCCTGCCCGAGCCGGACCTGCGCCGCACCGAGGACCCCCTGCTCAAGCACCTCCTCGACACCGACCAGGCCACCCCCTACCGCATCGCGGCCACCGGCGGCCCGGCGTACGAGACCGGCGGCCTCGCGGTCACCGAACGCCCCTACCGCCTCCTCGACGGCCGCGGCCGCCCCCACCCCCGGCGCTTCGCCTACGGGGTTCCCACCGAGTCGGTGCACTGGGTGACCGCCGCCGGTATCCGCCCGGGCGTCGACTCCGTCACCCTCGGCGACTCCGACGCGATCGCCCGCGCGGTCCTCGCCCTGCCGCCGGCCGCCCAGGTCCCCGACGGCGTACGGCCCATGGAGGCCGACAGCGATCTGTCCGGGGTGATCGTGTGACCCGGGGCCGGGAGGAGGACACCGACGCCGGGCTGCTGTCCCCGGTCCGGGCCGGCACCCCCGTCGAGGAGGCCACCTGCGACCGGGCCTGGCTCCAGGCCATGCTGGACGCCGAGGCCGCCCTGGCACGGGCCCAGGCCTCACTGGGCACACTGCCCGCGCACGCCGCCGAGACCATCACCCAGCTGGCCCGCGCCGACCGGCTCGACCTGCGCGCCCTCGCACTCGCCGCCCGCGAGACGGCCAATCCGGTGGTCGGCCTGGTGCAGGCGTTCACCGCGGTGGTGGCCGAGAAGGACCCGGCAGCCGCGGAGTACGTGCACCGGGGCTCCACCAGCCAGGACATCCTGGACACCGGTGCCATGCTGGTCGCCGACCGGGCCCTGAAGATCATCCGCGCCGACCTCGGGCGGACGGCCCGGGCACTGGCCCGGCTGGCCGCCCGGCACCGGGACACCCTCGCGGTCAGCCGCACCCTCGCCCTGCACGCCGTCCCGACGACATTCGGCCTGCGGGCGGCGGGCTGGCGGCAACTGGTCCTGCACGCCGAGACACGGCTGGCCCGCGTGCAGGAGAGCGGGCTTCCCGTCTCCCTGGGCGGGGCGGCCGGCACCCTGGCCGGCTACCTGGAGTACGCCGCCGTCGGCGACGGCCCGGCCCCCGATGCGGGCACCTACCTGGACCTCCTCACCGACGCCTACGCCGCCCAGACACAGCTCGCCCGGCCGGAACTGCCCTGGCACGCCCTGCGCACACCCGTCGCCGACCTGGCGTCCGCGCTGGCCTTCACCACCGGCGCGCTCGGCAAGATCGCCGTGGATGTGCAGTCACTGGTGCGCACCGAGGTCGGCGAGGTCAGCGAACCCGGCCCCGCCGGCCGCGGCGCCTCCTCGGCGATGCCGCACAAACGCAACCCGGTGCTGGCCACCCTGGTGCGCAGCGCAGCCCTGCAGGTGCCGGCCCTCTCCGCGGCCCTGACCCAGTGCCTGGTGTCCGAGGACGAGCGCTCCGCGGGCGCCTGGCACGCGGAATGGCAGCTGCTGCGCGAATGCCTGCGGCTGACCGGCGGAGCGGCCCACACGGCCGTCGAACTCACCGAGGGCCTGCAGGTCAGCCCCGAACGGATGCGCGCCAACCTGGACATGACGGGCAGCCGGATCGTCTCCGAACGCGTCGCCGCGCACCTCGCCCCCCAGCTCGGCAAGGACCGGGCCAAGACCGTGCTGACCGAGGCCGCGCAGCAGGCCCTGGCCGACGGCCGGCCGCTGGCGGAGGTACTCGCCGCCCTGCCCGGACTCCCCGCCCGCCTCACGGGCGAACTCGCCCAGCTGTGCGACCCGGCCCGCTACACCGGGGCCGCCGCCGCCCTGGTGGACCGTGCACTGCGGCCCTGACCGTTCCTGCGGACCGAGCGGGGGCGAGCCCGTTCAGCCGCGCGCCCCGAACGGTCCTGGGCGAGCCGCTCCCCGGCGTACTCGACCCCGGGGCGGCGGCACGCACCCGGTGCGCGGTCCGGGCCCCTAAGGCCCCCGCGGCCGGAGGCCGCTGACGGACACGGCCCTGCGCGACCTGGCCGACAGACACAGCCGGAGGCGACGGGGAAGCCCTGAACCGTCACACCGGCGGAAACAGGGGCCCCGCACGCCGACGGGCGTACCCCGCGTCCCGGACCGCACGGTCACACAACGCCGACCCGAACGGCCCAGGACACCGCAAGCCCGGAGAACCGACCCTCGCACGACCGAGGAAACCCCGACCTCCTACGCACTCCTTGGCAAGCAGCTACCAACCCCCTGCCCGCACCGCGGCCCGGTGCGACCCCACCGGGCCGCACCACCCCGACCCGAAGAGAGCCGAGGAAAAGATGACCAGCGCACCATCCGCCCGAGGGCGGTGGATCGAGAACTGGGACCCCGAGGACGAGAAGCAGTGGGAGCGCGGCGGGCGACGCGTGGCCCGCCGCAACCTGGTGCTGTCGGTACTGTCCGAGCACATCGGCTTCTCCGTGTGGAGCATGTGGTCGGTGCTCGTGCTGTTCATGTCGCCGAAAATCGGCCTGGACTTCGCCCCCGACGAGAAATTCCTGATGGTGGTGGTGCCCACCCTGGCGGGCGCACTGCTCAGGCTCCCCTACAGCTACGCGGTGACCCGCTTCGGCGGCCGCAACTGGACCGTGTTCGCCTCCCTGCTGCTGCTCGTGCCCACCCTGCTGACCGTCTACTTCGTCCAGCGGCCCGGCACCGAACTGTGGGTGTTCCTGCTCATCGGCGCGAGCGCCGGGGCGGGCGGCGGCAACTTCGCCTCCTCGATGACCAACATCACCGCCTTCTACCCCCAGCGCCACCAGGGCTGGGCGCTGGGAGTCAACGCCGGCGGCGGCAACCTGGGCGTCGCCGCCGTCCAGCTCCTCGGCCTGCTGGTGATCTCCGTCGCCGGCGACACCCACCCCGCCTACGTCGCCGCCTGCTACCTGCCGCTGATCGCGCTGGTGTCGGTGCTGGCCGCACTGCGCATGGACAACGTGGCGGTGGTGCGCACCCCGCCCGGCGCCCAGCGCGAGGCCGCCGCCAGCAGCCACACCTGGTGGATATCCCTGCTGTACATCGGCACCTTCGGCTCCTTCATCGGCTTCGGGTTCGCCTTCGGCCTGGTCCTGCAGAGCCAGTTCGGCTCCACCCCCCTGCAGGCCGCCTCCTTCACCTTCCTCGGGCCGCTCCTGGGCTCGCTGGCCCGCCCCCTGGGCGGCCGGATCGCCGACCGGTGGGGCGGAGCGAGGGTCACCCTGTGGTCGTTCGCCGGCATGGCCGCCGGCATCGGCGTGCTGCTGCTGGCCACCCGCAGCGGATCCTTCCCCCTGTTCGTGACCGGGTTCACGGCCCTGTTCGTGGTCAGCGGCATCGGCAACGGCTCCACGTACAAGATGATCCCGGTGGTCTTCGCCCGGCAGGCCGAGGCCGCCGTCACCTCCGGCCATGACGCAGCCGCCGCCTTCGCCCGTGCGCGCCGCCTGTCCGGCGCGGTCATCGGCATCGCCGGCGCGGCCGGCGCGCTCGGCGGCGTCGCCATCAACCTCGCCTTCCGCACGGCCTACGGCCAACTGGGCGGCGGCGAGGCCGCCTTCTACACCTTCCTCCTCTACTACGGGCTGTGCGCGGCCCTGATCCGGGCGGTGTACCTGCGCAGCGACCACGACAGCGGCCCACAGCCCCCCGCCCGGAAAGCGCAGGCCTCCCATGTCCGCTGACCACCCGGCACCCGCCCGCACCACACCGCCGCCCAGGACGCGGGCGGCGCCCCGGCAGAGCACGACACACTGCCCGTACTGCGCCCTGCAGTGCTCCACGGTGCTCTCGGGCGAAGCAGGCGGCGTCACCGTGGCGCCCTCGCCCGACTTCCCCGTCAACCAGGGCGGCCTGTGCCAGAAGGGGTGGACGGCACCCGCCGTGCTCGGCGCCCCCGACCGGCTGCGCACCCCCCTGGTGCGCGGGAAGGACGGTGAACTCGCCCCCGCGAGCTGGGACGACGCCCTCGACCTGGTGGCCGCCAAGCTGACGGCGATCCGCGCAGAGCATGGCGCCGACGGCGTCGCGGTGTTCGGCGGCGGCGGGCTGACCAACGAGAAGGCCTACACCCTCGGCAAGTTCGCGCGCCTGGCCCTGGGCACCGCCCAGATCGACTACAACGGGCGCTTTTGCATGTCGTCGGCGGCCGCGGCGGCAGGCGAGGCGTTCGGCCTCGACCGCGGCCTGCCCTTCCCGGTGACCGACCTGGCCGACGCCGATGTGGTGCTGCTGGCCGGCGCCAACCCGGCCGAGACGATGCCGCCGCTCATGCGCCACCTGCACCGCCCCGACCTCGTCGTCATCGACCCCCGCCGCACCCGTACCGCCCAGCACGCCGCACTGCACCTGCAGCCGGCCCCCGGCACCGACCTCGCCCTGGCCCTCGGCCTGCTGCACCTGGCGGTCACCGAGAACCTCATCGACATCCCGTACATCGAAACCCGCACCACCGGCTTCGAGGAGGTCTGGGCGAGCTGCGTCGCCTGGTGGCCCGAGCGCGTCGAACAGGTCACCGGGGTACCCGCCCACGACCAGCGCACGGCGGTCCGGATGCTCACCGCGGCCCGCCGGGCCTACCTGCTGACGGGGCGGGGAGCGGAACAGCACAGCAAGGGATCCGACACCGTCGCGGCGTTCATCAACCTGGCGCTCGCGCTGGGCCTGCCCGGCCGCGAAGGCAGCGGTTTTGGAACCCTGACCGGGCAGGGCAACGGGCAGGGCGGCCGCGAGATGGGCCAGAAAGCCGACCAGCTGCCCGGCTACCGCTCGCTCACCGACCCCGCCGACCGCGCCCACGTGGCCCGCGTGTGGGGCGTGGACGCCGGCACCCTGCCCGGGCCCGGCCGCAGCGCCTACGAACTGCTCGACGCCCTGGCCACCCCCGACGGGCCGAAGGCACTGCTGGTGTTCGGATCCAACCCGGTCGTCTCCGCGCCCCGGGCCGCCCGCATCACCGGCCGGCTGAGCGCCCTGGACCTGCTGGTCGTGGCCGACTTCGTGCCCTCGGAGACGGCCGCGCTCGCCGACGTGGTGCTGCCCGTCGCCCAGTGGGCCGAGGAAGAAGGCACCCTGACCAGCCTGGAGGGCCGCGTCCTGCGCCGGCGCGCCCACCTGAGCCCGCCGCCCGGCACCCGCACCGACCTTCAGGTCCTCCACCAACTCGCCGTCCGCCTCGGCCAGCCCGCCCACCGCTTTTCCACCCGCCCCCGGGAGGTCTTCGAGGAACTGCGCCGCGCCACGGCGGGCAGCCGCGCGGACTACTCCGGCATCAGCTACGAACGCCTGGACGCCGGCGAAGCACTGCACTGGCCCTGCCCCGCCACCGACGGCGGCCAGGACCATCCCGGCACACCGAGACCGTTCCTGGACCGCTTCGCGCACCCCGACGGACGCGCCCGGTTCACAGCCGTGGACCACCGCCCGCCCGCACAGACACCCGACGACCGGTTCCCCCTGTACGCGACGACCGGCAGAGTGCTGGCCCACTACCAGTCGGGCGCGCAGACCCGCCGCGTCCCCGACCTTCTCGCCGCGGCACCGGAGGCGGTCGCCGAGATGCACCCGGACACCGCCCGCCACCACCGACTGGCCGACGGACAGCTCGCCGACGTCGCCTCCGCCTACGGCACCGCCCGGGTCAGGGTCCGCCTGACCTCCACCGTGCGCAGGGACACCGTCTTCGTGCCGTTCCACTATCCGGGCGCGGCCCGCGCCAACCTGCTCACCGGCGACGCACTGGACCCCCGCAGCCGGATGCCCGAGTTCAAGGTCAGCGCCGTACGCGTCACACCGGCCGGGGAGCAGCCATGAGCGGCGTCGTCATCGTCGGCGGCGGCCCCGCCGCCCACCGCCTGGCCCACCGCCTGCACGCGCTCGGCCACCGGGACGCGGTGACCGTCGTCGGCGCCGAACCCCGGCCCGCCTACAACCGGGCCCTGCTCGGCTCGGTCCTGGACGGCACGCTGAGCGCGGAGCGGCTGACGCTGCCCGCGCTGCCCGCGACGGTGCGAACGCTCACCGGCGTACGGGCCGGCGGCATCGACCGCGCCCGGCGCACCGTGCACCTGGAGGACGGCCGCGAACTGCCCTACGACGTCCTCGTCCTGGCCACCGGCGCACGGCCGCGGATCCCGGACGTCCCCGGCCTGGTGACCGCCCGCGGACGGCTCGCCGAGGGAGCACGCACCCTGCGCACCGCCGCCGACAGCCGCCCCCTGCCCCCGGGACCGGTCGTCGTCCTCGGCGGGGGAGTCCTCGGGGTCGAATCGGCCCTGGCACTGCGCCGCGCCGGCAAGGAGGTGACACTCGTCCAGCGCTCCGGCCGGCTGATGCAACGCCAGCTGGACGGCCCCGCCTCCCACGTGCTGGCGCAGTGGGCCAGGAGCCGGGGCGTCACCCTCCACCTGGGCCGGCGGGCCGAGGAGTACGCGCCGGGCAAACTGGTCCTGGACGACGGACAGGTACTGGCGGCGGGCACCCTGCTGCTGTGCACCGGCACGCGGCCGGAGACCGCGCTGGCCCGGGCCGGCCATCTCGCGGTGCGTGAGGGGATCGTCGTCGACGCGCATCTGCGCACCGACGATCCGCGGATCCACGCGATGGGGGACTGCGCCCAGCACACGGACGTCACCGGCACGACCCTCATCCAGGCCTGGGACCAGGCCGAGGCGCTCGCCCGGATCCTCACCGGCACGGGCACCGCCTACGTACCCGCACGCCACCTGCTGCGCCCGCGGGTACGCGGCATGGACATCGTCTCGCTCGCCCCGCAGGCACCCGAGCGGGACACGGACACGGCCGTCTCCCTGCTGGATGCGGCCCGTGGCCGCTATGCCCGCCTGACGCTGCGCAACGGCCGGATCCGCACGGGCGTCGTCGTCGGCCCGGCCGCCTGCGCACTCTGCGGCACCACTCGGGTGCTGG
>NZ_LRTR01000816.1 GCF_001550375.1 Streptomyces europaeiscabiei
AGCGGCGGGCACGCGGGCGCGTTCTCCCCGCTGGCCGTCTCCGGTGCGCTGGTGCTCGGCCTCGTCGACAAGACCGATCTGGAGGTCTCCGCAGTGGCGCTGTTCAGCGCCAGCTTCGTGATCAACCTGGTGCTCTCGATACTCACCTACGCCCTGCTCGCCAAGCGCCCCGCCCCGCTGGTGGAGGGCGCCGCGGACGCAGCCGACGACGAGGACCTCGCCGTCTCCGGCAGGCCCGACTGGCGGCAGTGGCTCACCCTTGCCTCGCTGGTGGCCCTCGTCGTCGGCGCGCTCGGCTTCCACCTGGAGATCGGCTTCCTTGCGCTGGCTGCCGGCGCCCTGCTGGCCCTGGTGGACATGAAGCGGCAGGAGAAGGCCGTGGACGGCGTCAGCTGGTCCACCCTGCTTCTGGTCGCGGGCATGATGACGTACATCGCGATGCTGGAGAAGGCCGGCATCATCGAGGAGATCTCCGAACATGCCGCCAACCTGGGCGCCCCGCTCGTCGTCGCCCTGCTGCTGTGCTTCACCGTGGCCATCACCTCCGCCTTCGCCTCCTCCACCGCGATTCTCACAGCGATCATCCCCATCGCCGTACCTCTGCTGCTCTCCAGCCACCTCAGCGCCGTCGGACTGATCGCCGCTCTCGCCGTCTCCACGACGATCGTCGACACTTCTCCCTTCTCGACCAACGGAGCACTCGTCCTCAGCAATGCCCGTGGGGTGGACACCCGCCGCTTCTACCGCCAGGTCATCGGCTACACCGGCGGAATCGTCGCCCTCGGCCCCATCGTCGCCTGGGGCGCCCTGGTCCTGCCCTGGTCATGACGCAAAGACCGACGACGGACAGCGGAGGGCGCCGAGCTGGACCACACACGGCGCCCTCCGTCCTGATTCTGTGTGCGGGACCAGGGGGATGCAGACGCAGTCGGCGACGGGCAGCGTGTACCGATGCGACTCTTTCGACGCACTGCGGGAAGGCCCTCACCCGGAGGTCGAGCGACCGCCGCTTCCGCATCGGGGCTGTCGCATCCGCCCCCACCTGCCGTGGGGGGCCGTCCCGGCGCCTCTGCGGCCTGCAGACCCGCTCCCAGGTGCCGTCGACGGCCCACATTCGCAGCCGGTTGTAGAAACACCATCTGGAACCGCGAGGGGCGTCCATGCGACAGCACACCGATCACCGCCATTGAGATCATCGTGCACCCTCCAGCTCTGCCCAGCGCACTGGACCCGGGCCGGGCCCCCTCCGGCCGCTGGGGTTGGGTCTGCCGGCTCTCGGCCGCGAACTCCAACCAGGCCATGCACACCCGGGACATCGCACGGCATCTCGGGCTCCCCACTTCGGGGCGCCCCCTCAGCAGCCTCGCCGCGCAACTCTGCTACTGGCTGGCGCAAGACCCGACGCGAAAGCGTCCGATGCCTCAAACGCCGCGCTGCCCGGAAGGTCTTCCACCTGGTCAGGCCCACACAGCCATGACCCCCGTTACAGGGGCGGTGTGAGAGCGGGTGAGACGACGACGCCCCGCCGGAAGGCTCCGACCGGGCTTCTGCGCAGGAGATCAGTGGCCCGGCCGCGTTCAGGCGCTCGGTGAATACGTACAGGGCCGCCAGAAGTGCGTCCGAGCCGGACGTCACGTTCAGCCGCGGGCGATGGACCGTTCGATGAGGGCCACGATGGCGCGGGGATCGTCGACCTCGATGACGAGGCGGTCGTACCTTTCGGCGTCGGCGAGTTCGATGACGACCGCCTTGTCCGGGTTCTTCACGTCCCAGAAGAGTCGTTCACCGTTGCGGCGGAAGCGGCCGGCGGTGATCACACCGGGGAAGTAGGTGCCACCGACGCGGATGCCCTTCGGTTCGCGGGTGATGCCGGGGTCGTGGGTGGCACCACGCACGTGGGTGAGGGGGATTTCCAGGCGGCTCTTGAGAGTCCAGAGCTTGTCGAGGCCCTGGAATTCGGCCGTCAGCAGACCGCGTTCACGGTCGATGGAGAGCAGGGCCATGTCAGTGCTCCTTGAGGGCGGTGGGCTGGGCGCGCAGGCGCAGGCGGGTACCGAGGACGGTGGAGGCGAGTTGAGGGGCGGTGTCACCGTGGGAGGGGCGCAACGCGTCCTCCAGCGCGGTGATGGCTTCCGCGACCAGCGCGGCAACCTCCGGGTCGTGGGGGGCGCGTTCGGCGGCGGCGAGGAGGAGAAGTCCGGCGGCCGGGCCGTTGTCGTACGAGGCGATGGCTGCCGTCAGTGCCTGCGTGGGGTCGGTGAGAGTGGCGATGACGGCGGCGGTCGGGTGGATCTCGTGGTCGAGGTGGTTGCGGAGGGCGGTCAGATGCAGGCCCCGCTTGGAGCCGAAGACTTTGTAGAGACTGCCTCGATGGATGCCGGTGGCTGTGACCAGGTCGTCCACCGAGGTGCCCTCGTAGCCGTGGGCGGCGAAGAGGACGGCCGCGGTACTGACGGCCTCATCGGTGTCGAAGGCGCGTGGTCGTCCCATGCCCATGACCGTATGCGATTAAAGAACGCTCAGTCAAGAACGGGCGTTCTTTTACGGGGGTGCAGGGAAGCCGACTCTTCTCTGGGGGCGCCCCTGGCAATGATGCGGTGCTGTTCCGGGTCAGGCGGGCACGAACGTCTTTCGAGCAGGGGCCTGAAGATTGCGGCGGCGGCCTTGTGCCCACCTGGCGGCAGGTCAGGCCGACGGGCGGTATTCGCCGTGGCCGCGACCAGCACACACATCGGACTCGCTCATCTAGGGTGAGCGGCGGGCGACAGGTGACGTGAGGCTCCCGAGTGCTCGACCGCGTCGGACCTGGCTGGCGCTGGGTCTGCTGGACCGGCCGACGGCCAGGCTGCCGACCGTGCCAGAGATCCTTCGATTCCAGCTACGGCCCCAGCGCCACCTTCCGGCTCGCGCTGGAGGAGCGCGGCTGGTCGTACCTCATGGCCGTCGACCCGAACGAAACCGCTCGGCCGGCAGCGGCCGAGCCGTTCAACCCGATCATTCGGGTGTCTGGGTCGAGGCGGCAGGCTCGGAGTCGTCGGCCGATGTGGACCGCTCGATGTCGTCGTTGGTCGCGGCCAGCCATCGCACGGTCCGCAGACTGGTGTCGCTCCGCGCTGATCGCGACCGCTGACCGGGCCCGACGGACGTTACGACAAGGAGTACTTGATGGAGCACGTATTCCTGCGCGGGCTCGATGTCTCGCGCATCGGCCTGGGAGCCGTGACCATGGCCGGCACCTACACCACGGGCGGAGGGTTCGATGACGCCGAGTCGATCCGCACCATCCACCGGGCGCTGGACCTCGGGGTCACCCACATCGACACCGCCGAGATCTACGGCCCCTTCCACAGCGAGGAACTGGTCGGCAAGGCCGTCAAGGGCCGGCGCGACGATGTCGTCATCGCGACGAAGTTCGGCCTCGTCTCCCACGCCGGCGACGGCCCCGGCGTCATCGACAGCAGCGTAGGCAACGTGAAGACCGCGGTCGAAGGCTCACTGAAGCGGCTCGGCACCGACCACATCGACCTCTACTACCAGCACCGCGTCGACCCGAACACACCCATCGAGGAAACGGTTGGCGCGCTGGCCGAGCTGGTCACCGAAGGAAAGGTCCGCCACATCGGACTCTCCGAAGCCGGCCCCGAGACGATCCGCCGGGCACACGCCGTGCATCCCGTGGCCGCGCTGCAGACCGAATACTCCCTGTGGGCCCGCGACGTCGAGGCCGAGATCCTCCCGCTGCTGCGCGAGCTCGGCATCGGATTCGTGCCCTACTCGCCCCTCGGACACGGCCTGCTCACCGGCCAGATCCGCACCGTCGACGACTTCACCGTCGACGACTGGCGCAAGACGAACCCGCGCTTCACCGGCGAGAACTTCCAGCGCAATCTGCGCATCGTCGACGAAGTGCAGGCCATCGGCGCCGAGATCGGCGCCACCCCGGCACAGACCGCGCTGGCGTGGCTGCTGACCCGCGGCGACGACATCGCCCCCATCCCCGGAACCCGCCGGGTCTCGCGTGTCGAAGAGAACACCGCCGCCGACGGTGTGGAACTCAGCGCTGCTCAGCTCGACCGCCTCAACAACCTCACACCCGCCGCCGGCGAACGCCACAACGAGGCCAACATGGCCAGCATCGACCGCTGACCGCTGTTCCCGGCTCAACCAGCGCTCTTGGACTTCGCGAAGGACTGACGCCCGGCGAAGCTCCCTGACCCGTCACACCGACCCACCCGCGTCCGTCACCTCTTCCCTGAACACCGATAAGGCTTCTCACCATGCCCAAGGTTCTCCTTGTCGTGGGCCACCCCGACCTGTCCCGGTCTAAGGCCGACGCCACGCTCGTGGACGCCGTCCGCGATCTGCCCCATGTCACCGTGCACGACCTCTACGCCACCTACCCCGACTTTCAGATCGACGTCGCCGCAGAGCAGGCGCTGCTGGCCGACCATGATGTGCGGGAGACAAAACCCTTCGGGCGGCGACCGGTGCGTTCCCCTGCTTCGAGGACGAAGCGGGTGTGACCGGTCGTCCGCCCGAGGGCCGCGCCTTGGGCCGGCGCGGGATCACCCCGACCGCGGGCGTCTCCGGGAGCCGGGGCCGGCTCGAAGACGATGAAGGCACTCGTTGCCGAGCGGGACGGGCTGATGGTGGTCCTGTTGGCCGGGTATGCGCCCGGCCCGACCCGACCCGACCCGACCCGATCCGACCCGGTTGAGGGCCGGGCCGACGCACGTCGAGCAGAGCCTGGCCACCCTGGCCGCCCGTACCCACAGCGAACTGGAAACCCTGCTCCGCAGGCGGCTCAAAGCGCTGCAGTACCGGCAAATCATCCTCGGTGATTCCCCACCGGGACGGGCCTCGCACTCGACATACCGAACGAACCCTAAATGCGCCGGAGTCGGCAATCATCGTCATTTAATTTCGCCAAGAAAGTTCCCCCCGGATTAGCGGGCAATAAAGCATCCGATGCGGCCGGGGGAGGGGCAGATCGCCCCAACGCGCATAGACCGCATAGTTCGTACGAACGGTACGGCCAGGTCCCGTCAACCCCTCGCGCCTGTCAACCCCCTGTCAATGTTCATGCCGGTAGATAGCCATGCGGAGAGTTGTATAAATATTTCTCCATGGCCGCATCTTGCCAACCGGCGGTCACGCGTGAATGCTCGTGATCACTTAACTTGAATGTTCTAAGACCATCGATTTTCGGACACGGAGAATCGCAACGTAATGTCGCGGTTCGGCTTTCTGGAATGCGGCCTACGGGCTGGGAAGGCTCAATCCCCATGCTCAAAACCGGCAAGCAATTACGCTTGCGAAGAACTTTGCTCACGGGTGACGACCGGCATCTGCGCATCCCGCTCGACCAGTGCGTCTCGGACGGTCCGATCGTCGTCGCCGACACAGGGGACGGCCTGCTGCGGGCACTCGTGGCCGACGTGGCCGACGGCATCATCGTCCACAAGGGACACGCCCGCTCCTTCGCGCCGGGCGACACCCACAAGGACATGGAGGGACCGCGCCGCCGGTACGACGACTGCGGCGACCGGATGTTCCCAGCGGAACTGCGCCACGCCTCCACCGAGGTCGAGGACGCGACCGACGACGACGGTCTGATCGTCCTCACGCTCCTCCGGAGCTTCGCCAGCACCACGGTGCGGATGGCAGGCTCACTGGACGGCTACCGGTGCCCGTGCACCGACATCCACGCGGGCTGGTCCGAAGGCCTCGGGGTCGCCCTCACGCAGAACCACGCCGAGACCTGCCTGCGCGACGGCGACGAGGCATGTCGCCTGCTGACGCGCGTACGCACATCCCTTGTTCACGACGGTACGAAGGACTGAACGCCATGCGGATACTTGTCGCAGGAGCCACCGGAGTGGTCGGCCATCCCTTGGTGGGCGCGCTGCGGGCGCGGGGCCACCAAGTGAGCGCGCTGGTACGGGAGGAGTCCCGGGCCCGGGCTCCGGAAGCGGACGCGATCGTGGTCGCCGACGCACTCGACCGGGAAGCGCTGCTGGCCGCCGTGGCGAACCTACGCCCTGAGGTGGTCGTCCATCAGTTGTCGGCGCTGCGGCTGCTGGGGGACGACCCCGCTGGGGCCTTCGCCCAGACCGCGCGACTGCGCACCGAGGGCACCGCCAACCTGGTCGCGGCGGCTCGCGCGGCCGGTGCCCGGCGGCTGGTCGCGCAGTCCATCGCCTTCGCCTCCGCGCCGACCGGAGACACGCTCGTCGACGAGGACGCACCGCTGTACGTGGACGCCCCTGACCCCGGCTGGGCGGCCACCGTACGAGCGGTTGTCGAGTTGGAGGCCCAAGTACTCGGCGCTTTCCCGGAGTTGAGCGGCGCGGTGCTGCGGTACGGGACGCTGTACGGCCCCGGCACCTCGTACGCCCGTACAGGCGGCGGGAGCGCGCAATTAGTACTGGCGGGGAAGTTCCCGCTGCCCGAGGGCGGGGCCGGGGTCACCTCGTTCCTGCATGTGGAGGACGCCGTGGGGGCGGCGGTGGCGGCCGTGGAGTCGGAGGCCACTGGTGCCTTCCACATCACGGACGACGAACCGGCCCAGGCCGCCCAGTGGTTGCCCCACTACGCCCGGGCGCTGGACGCCCCGCCGCCGCGCACGATCCCTGTGGAGATGGCGCTCCGGCTGCTCGGCTGGTTCATGACCCACCAGCTCACCGCGGCGGCCGGGGCGTCGAACGCTCGGGCGCGTACGGAACTTGGCTGGAAGGCGCTGCGGCCGAGCTGGCGCGACGGGCTGGGCCAGGAATGACCGGACCCGAACCGGGCCGTTCGGGTGACACCCGCGATGCCGTCGTCCTGTGCGGACTCGGGCTGCACTTCTGTCGTACCGGGCTGAGCTGGGCGGCTGGTACACGCCGTTGAACGCGTTCACGTCGGTCGGCCCGCCCGCGTTACGGATCGTGCAGCTGATCGCGCTGATCGAGGCGGACGTGCCGCAGGTGGTCGGTCCGGGGGTGCGGATGTCTCCGACGGGCGGTGGGAGCGGTCTCCATCGGCCCGGTTTCCTAGTGGACGCGGAGGAGGTGTCTGAGCAGCCGGTGCTGGTGAGAGCGCTCGTCGAGGCGCGACTGCCCGGCATCGGCCTGCGGTGCAGCGGCGATCCGCTGCTGCGGGGGCTGCTGGCGGAAGCAGTGTCACGCGGCAGGTGGGCCAGGCCTTCGAGGAGGCCGAGTCGGCCCACGGGCCGGTCACCGTCCTGGTCGCCAACGCGGGCACCATCGAGGACCGGCTGCTGGTGCGGATGACCGAGGCGGACTTCACCCCCGTCCTCGACACCAACCTCACCGGAGCCTTCCGCGTCGCCCGGCGCGCGGTGCGCGGAATGCTCCGCACGGGCCACGGCCGAGTCGTGCTGATCTCCTCCACATCGGCATTGCACGGCGCCCCGGAGCAGAGCAACCACGCGGCGGCGAAAGCGGGGCTGTTGGCTTCGCAAGGTGGTCACCGACCCAGGAGCTCGACCCTCGGGACATCACCTGCAATGTGGTGGCGCCCGGCCTGATCGAGACGGACATGACCGGTGCGCCGAAGAGCAGCACCAAGAGCTGCTGCGGCAGACCCCCGACGGAGGCGCCGGACCGGGGCACTGAAGGCTGCCCCGACGGAATAGGACAGAACAAACTTACACAGTCTTCCTATTGAAAGCGAAACATTATGAACCCAATCACCGCATTACGCCCATCCGCCACCACCGTGGAGCAGTACCGCAAGGAGGACCTCTGGCGCGCCGACAGCATCCTGGACGACCTGGCGCGGTGGCGTGCCGAGACCCCCGACGCCCCCGCCCTCCTCGCGTCGGAGGCCGGCCGGGGCGTCGTGCGGCTGAGCTACGAGCAGTACGCCGAGTATGTGGACCGCTTCGCCGGCGCGTTGCACGCGCTGGGGGTGCGCAGCGGTCAGGTCGTCGCGATGCAGTTGCCGAACCGCTGGCAAGTCGGACCGCTGGTACTGGCCTGCGCCCGGCTCGGGGCCGTCGCCGCGCCGATCATGTGCGCGTTCCGCCCCCGTGAGCTGGAGCGGATGCTCCGCCGGCTGGATGCCGTCGTCTGCGTGACCATCGATCGGTGGGACAACTTCGGGCACGCCGCGGCACTGGCCGAGATGGCACCCCGGCTGCCCGCACTACGCCACCGTGTGGTGCTCGGCGAGCGAACCGCCGACGGGGACGACGGGGAACTCGACTTCCGCGAGTACTTCGAGCACACGGAGCACGGCACCCTGCCGGATCCGTCCGTCGTGGACCCGAACCGGGTCTCCTTGGTGCTGTTCACCTCCGGCACCTCCGGCGAGCCGAAGGCTGTGCTGCACACCCTCAACACCTCGTACGCCTGGTACGCCCCCGTCGCGGCCGCCGACGGCATCGGCCCCGACAGCCGCGTCTACTCACCGAACGCGGCGACGCACATCGTCGGCCTCACCATGGGGCTCCTCATGCCGCTGCACCGCGGGGCCTGCGCGGTCATGACGGACCTCTGGGAGCCGGAGGCCGTCATCCCCTTCCTGGCCCAGGCCCACGTCAGCTGGATAGTCATCGTCCCGTTCTTCCTCTCCACCCTGATCGACGCGATGGAACGCACATCGCTGCGACTGCCCACCGTGCGGGTCATCCGCGCAGGAGGCACCACGGTCCCGCAGCCGCTGTTCAGGCGGGTGACCGAGACCTTCGGAATCCCGCTGGACGTGGGCTGGGGGATGACTGAGGGCGCCAACATCTTCACCCGCTCCGGAGAACACGCGGACCTGGCCGGCCGCACCGTCGGGCGCTGCGCCCCGGGCCACGAGATCGACCTGCGGGCCGACCACCCGATCAGCGACGACCGACCCGGGCGTCTCTTCGCCCGCAGCCCTTCGCTGTGCCTGGCCACCTGGGGGCGGGACGACGGTCGATTGACCGTGCTCGCCGAGCACAACGACGGCTGGTACGACACCGGTGACCTCGCGGCACCGGACGGCCACGGCGGCATCCGGCTGCACGGCCGTGCCGAAGACCGGATCGGCGACATCATGATCCCGGTCAGTGACGTCGAGTCGGCACTGCTGGACCACCCCGACGTACGTGATGTCGCCCTGGTCGGCTACCCGGGCAGCCAAGGCGGCGAGCTCGCCTGCGCGGTCGTCGTCCCGGGGGAGCGGACGCCCACCCTCGAAGGCCTGCGCGACTGGCTCGGCGGGCTCGGCATGAGCGAATGGTGCCTGCCGTCCCGCCTGGAACTCCTGCCCGAACTGTCGCGCAACCAGACCGGCAAGGTGCAGAAGAACCTGCTCCGGGAACGGCTTCAGCTCCGCTCAGCCGACTGAGAGGTTCGGGTCGCCCGGGAGAGTCATCCCCGGGCGACCCGAATACCAGGCCCTGTTCCGACCCTGCGTGGGTCCGTGTCCATCACCCCCGGATGGGGAAGGAAGCCCGGTCCTGCGGTGTCGTTGATGCCCTGCGCCGCCCTGCCCGAGCCGTGTGCTCCCCGTACCTGGCGCCGTGTCCTCCTACCGGCGTCTGTCCAGGGCGTGTAGCAGACCCTGCGGCGCTATCCGCGGCGGGCCGTGGTGATGAAGAAGGTCGCCGTCGCGGTGAAGGCGTTCCGGCGGGAGAGATCGCTCAGGTCGTCCCTCCACTGCGCCGCCGCCGCCTCGCTGACGGTACCTTGGGTGAGAGCCGCCGTCAGGGCTGGCTCCAGTACCACGTCGAACGCGGACGCGTGGTCGTTCAGGGCCGCCAGGACAGGAACGACCGCGATGTCGGTGAATCCCGCGTCGGCGAGGTGGTAGGCGCTGTGGGTGCCGGCGTGGGGATTCGGGACGGCTGAGCAGAACGCGTTCTTGACCGCGTCGGTCGTCTCCAAGAACCGCGAACTCAACGCCATCGACCCGAGATCGGGGTCCGCGAGAACGATCGTCCCGCCCGGCCTCAGCACTCTGCGGGCCTCGGACAGTGCCTCGGCGGGAGCGCCGAAGTGGAGGAAGGTCCGCTCGGACCGGTACCACGACAGTTCACCGTCCTCGAACGGCAGCTCGAAGGCGCTGCCCCTGACGACGTGACAGTGCGGGAACCTGGCCAGGGCCGCGTCGACCATGGCCTGGCTGCTGTCGACCCCCACGGCGTCCTTTCCGAGCCGTACGAGATCCGCGACGGCGCGGCCGGCGCCGCACCCGACGTCCGCCCCCTTGCCCTCGGCGGCCTCCAGGGCGCGGTAGGTGACCTCCCGCACGGTGCGGCCGCTCTCGCTCTCCTCCATCTTCCGCAGATAGGCGATGAAGTCCTCGGGGACGCCTGACGAGTCGACGTCGTTGAAGCGTGCGGCAATGCTTTCGGCGGTGCGTGGTCCGGTGGTGTCCACGTGCTGCTGTCTCCCGTCAGGGGATGCCTGATGATTCAGTGCGGGTGGCGCTGTCGATAAGTCGAATCAGCTTATCAGTAAGGGAATTGACGGTACGTCAGAAGAAACCGGACCTCGTTCGAGTGCTCCACACGGCAGCTTCGCCAAGGTCTGCAGTAGGGCGGCGGCCTTGAGGTACAACGATTCGGTACTTATACGTCCGACCCGGTGGACGGAGTTCGGGCGTCACACGCCCGTGCACCGCTGCGGTGGACGACACAGGCCGACGGATCTTGGGTGAGGACCCCGCCCACAGCATGAGGGAATGGCCATGGCCGGCGTGGAGGAACCCGTCCGGCTGCTGCAGCTCTTCGCCGACGCCCGGGCTTCCTGCCCTCTTCGCCGTAGCGCGGCGATGCGCTCCTGGAGTGCTTCGGGACTTACGGAGTTCATGGCAGATGAGTCGAGAGCCGTCCGGCAAGGCGGAAGACGTCGATACGGACCCCTTCGAGCGCGCCCGGGCGAGAGCGGCGGATCCGTCGAAACATCCACTTCTCACCGCGTGGAAACCCTTGGTCGCACCGCCCGAACCGGTCACTGCCCGAACGTCGTACCGGGCTCGCTATGGTCATCACGTGACCAACCCGACCTCACGCGACTACAACAAGGCATCAGTCCTCGACGTGGTCCTCTCCCACGCGCCCTTGACGCGGAACAAGCTCATCGAGCTGACGGGCCTGAGCAAGGCCACGGTGTCCAGAGCGGTGGAGGAGCTGCGGGCCGACGGCTTCGTCATCGACGGCGGGGTCGACGAGGTCACCGGCCGCGGCCGCAGGTCCACCTATCTGGACCTGCCCGGCACGACCGGGCATGTCGCCGGTGTCAGCTTCGGTGCCCAGACCGCGGGTGTGCTGGTGACCGACCTGAGGGGTCGTGAGATCCAGCACGTGACGGTCCCCACCGTCGATCATCAGGAGGTCGAGGGCGCCGCGCGATGGCTGGTCGACCTCATCGCGCAGGCCGCCCGATCTGCGCAGGGTCCTCTGCGTCAGATCGTCGTCGCAGTGCCCGGCCGGGTCCAGGGCGGCACGGAGATCTTTGGACCGGCGGAGTCGATGACAATCTTCGAGGGCTCAGGCCTCCAGCAAGCCGTCGAAAACCTCATCGAGGCCCCAGTGCTCCTCGACAGCGATGCCAACGCGTCCCTGCTCGGAATCCTCACCGACGACGCAGCCATCAAGAACGCCGCGCTCTTCAGCGTCAGTACCATACTGAACTTCGCCGGCTGCACGGATCGCGAGCTCGCCCGGGGGAGTACACCCACCTTCGGCGACATCGGTGTGCTCTCCTCGGGAGTCGGCGACGAGAGCCTTGACGAGCTGCTGAGCACCCGAGGTCTGCTCCGGTTCGCTCGCAGGCGGGGGCTCGACCTGGAGCGCATCGAGGATCTCTGGCTGCAACGGCACACCGAGGCGCCGCACACCGAAGTGCTGCAGGCGTTCACCACCGCGATCGTGACCGCTGTCAGCGTCGTCGCCGTGACGCTCGACCCGGAGTCTGTCTATTTCGTGGGCCGGCTGCGCCCGCTCGTCGACGTCGTCCTGCCCCAAGTGCGGGGGCGGCTCGAGCAGAGCCTTCCGGCGGTGCCAGAGATCAGGACGGGTCCGCATCGGATCGGTCTGTCGACGGCGCAAGGAGCGGTCTACGCATGCCTGACGATCGCTCAGGAACGGCTGCGCGACGCCGTGCTCGGAGCACGGCAACAGAACCGGCTCACGGAGCAGTCCGCACCGGCCTTCTGAGCCGACCGCCAGCAGGCGAGACGCTTGGGGTCTCCGGTGAGGAATCGGGGCCCGCCATCAGAGGGAGCCTCACGAAAGCAACAGCCGGCTGGCACCTCTCGCCTCCTGACTGTGCCGATCTCGCCCCACATCGCTGCGCACCGAACTCCGGTGTACTGGCCACGACGACCAGCATCTGCACGATCCGCTACGTGTCGGGGCAGCTGTCTTACAAGGGCGGGGTGTGCTGCTGGGGCAGTGCATCGTCAGCCGGGACGTCGAGATAGGCAGCGGTGCGGGGGCTGGCGCGTGGACACGTCGACGTGGCGATCATCGGGACGGGCCTGACGAGCCTTTCGGCGGCACTGTACCTGGCACGCAAGAACGCGATGGCGCAGGTCTTCGAGAAGCGCAGGGGGCAGATTCGGCGCGCCGGACCTCGACGGCGGCATGGCCACACAGAAAAGTTTCTAGTTTCAGGTTGGAACTGGAATGAATGATGGTAGGTTTCTGGCCATCGCAGTGAGCAACCCTGGAACGAGACTGAAGGTGTGCCTGCCGATGACTTCAACGCTGAGTCGGGCACTCGCCCACTACCCCAACCGGTTCGACCCCGGGGTACTGGGCGAGCTCCCCGAACACCTCCGGAAGACCATCCAGCGCCGGAACAACGTGCTGGGTCCTGGTTACACACTGATCTACAAGGAGCCGGTCGAGTTCGTCTCCGGTCACGGCGCCCACCTGATCGACCGTGACGGCAACGACTACCTCGACGCGTACAACAACGTCCCCTGTGTCGGTCACGCTCACCCCCACGTGGCCGAGGCCGTCTCCCGGCAGATGGCGGTGGTCAACACCAACACGCGCTACGTTCAGGAAGCACTGGTCGACTACGCGGAGCGGCTTCTTTCGACGTTCCCCGAGGAGCTGTCCAGGCTGAGCATCGCGTGCAGCGGTTCGGAGGCGAACGACCTGGCGGTGCGGGTGGCGCGGTTCCACACGGGCGGCGAGGGCATCATCGTCACCCGCTGGGCTTACCACGGCCTCACCCGGGAGGTGGCGAGCTTCTCACCGACTCTTGGAGCGGGCTCGCCGCTGGGTCCGAACGTCCGGTTCATCGACGCTCCGGACCCGCGCCTCGTCGCGCCCGGATCCACGCTCGACGCGCACATGCGGCAGCAGGTGCGCGGCGCGATCGACGACCTCGAGCGCCACGGCTACCGGCTCGCGGCCCTGATCACCGACTGTGCCCACAGCAGCGATGGCATCTTCACCGACCCCCCCGGCTACATGCAGGCCGTGGTGGAGGAGGTGCACGCGGCCGGTGGTGTCTACATCGCGGACGAGGTCCAGTCGGGATTTGCCCGGCTCGGGGACTCGATGTGGGGCTTCAGCCGCCACGGTGTGCTGCCGGACATCGTCACCATGGGCAAGCCGATGGGCAACGGCCTGCCGATCTCGGGTGTGGTCTTCCGTCCGGAGGTCTGCGAGGAGTTCGGACGCAACGTCCGTTACTTCAACACCTTCGGGGGCAGCTCCGTCCCCGTGGCCGCCGGCGCCGCGGTCCTGGACGTCTTCGAGAAGGAGAACGTGCAGCAGCGCGTCCTGGACAACGGCAACGCTCTGCGCGCAGGGCTGCGGGAGATCACCAAGGATTCCCCCTACGTCGCCGAAGTCCGCGGCGCCGGTCTCTACGTCGGTGTGGAGATCGTCAAGGACCGGGAGACCCTCGAGCCCGACCGAGCACTTGCCGAAGACGTCATCAACGACATGCGTGATCGCCGCATCCTGATCAGCGGCACGGGCACGTCGGCGAACACGCTGAAGATCCGCCCTCCGCTGGCTTTCGACTCCGCCGATGTGACGCGCTTCCTGGAGACCTTCGCCGAGGTCGCGAAAAACCGTCTGTAACAGGCCGGCCGAAGGGACTGATCGTGAATACCTCTCCAGCTGCGAACCATGCTCAGCGACTCCTCGAGGAGAGCGGCCTGACGTCGTCCCACGAGCCCATCGACGTGATGCCGGTGAGTAATTTCCTTGAGGAGCGCTACCGCCTCACCGGGCGTCTGGGGCGACTGGCGACCGAGAAGGACGACACGTTCAGGCTCAACACCGACTCGAGCACCTACCTCGTGAAGGTCTCACCACCTGACGAGGCGGAGACGGTTGTCGCCCTCCAGACCGCCGCGATGCGCTACCTCGAAACCACCGCTCCGCACTTGCCCGTCCAACGGGTGAGGCTGACCGCCGACGGAGACGATCATGTCACGATCAGGCTGAACGACGGCAGGACTCGGGTCGTTCGGGTGTTCGACTTCGTCGAAGGCCAGCTCCTGGCCGATGCGAACCCGGACGCGAAGCGGCTCGCCGAGGCGGGCGAGATGCTGGGGCTGATCGACGTGGCGCTCGGACCGTTCACGCACCCGGCGGACCGACGAGGTCTGGCATGGGACATCCGGCATTTCCACCGGCTGACCGAACTGGTCGAGCACACGCCGAGCCCTGAGCACCAGCGGTTGGCCCAATCGGTCTTCCGGCTCTTCGGCGAAAACGTCGTCCCGAGGCTGAGTGATCTCGAAACGCAAGTGATCCACGGTGACTTCAGTCCTTACAACATCGTGGTGGATCCGAGGAGCGATCACTTCGTCACCGGTGTCATCGACTTCGGCGACACGATGCGCAGTGCGGTGATCTTCGATCCTGCCGTTCCCATGGCGAACCTGCTCGGCAGGACGCCGGATCATCCCTGGCGGGACGCCTGCGCCTTCGCTGCAGGCTACCAACGGGAGAGGCCCATCCAGGCCTCGGAACTCCCGCTGCTGCCCGTTGCCGCGTTGGCGCGACTCACACTGCGTGCGCTGATCACGAACTGGCGCGCGGAGCGCGCACCCGAACGCCGCGAGTACCTCCTCGGTCACGCCAAGGACGACTGGACCAATATCGAGTGTTCCTTGACCGTGAGCCTGGACGACGTTGTCGCGCACCTCAGGGAAACCCATCACGGGCATTCCTGAAATTCACTCCCGAACCTGTGCAGTCTGCCCCAGAAGAAGACAGGAGCATCCTCATGACCATTCCCTCGTTTCAGTTCCGGCCGAAATACGTCTCGTTCGACTGCTACGGCACGTTGATCGAGTGGCCGATGACCCCCATCACGCATGAGCTCGTCGGCGACCAGATCCCCGCCGAGCACTGGGACCAGTTCGTGCGGGAGTTCCGTGGCTACCGCTACGACCAGGTCCGCGGCGCGTACTACCCCTACGAGCAGGTGCTGCAGGACTCCTTCGAGCGGGTCTGCCGCAAGTGGGGTGTGAAGGCGGCGCCGGACGCGGGCAAGCGGTTCGCCGACGGCGTCCGTAGTTGGGGGCCCCACCCGGACGTGGTGGAGCCGCTGAAGAAGATGGGCGAGCACTACAAGCTGGTGATCCTTTCCAACGCCGACGACTCCTTCCTCGCGGAGAGTGTGCCGAAGCTCGGGGCGGACTTCCATGCGGTCTTCACCGCGGAGCAGGCCGGCTTCTACAAGCCCCGGTACGCGGCGTTCGAGTACATGCTCGACCAGCTCGACGCGTCCCCCGAGGACTTCGTGCACGTCGCCTCGCACACCCGTTACGACCACATGTCGATGCACGACATGGGCTTCCGTAATCTGGTCCTGCTGGACCGCGGCTGCGACCCGGTCACTCACGGTTATGACTACGTGACGGTGAAGTCCCTGGACGACCTCAACACCATGCTCGGCATCTGACCCGAAGACAACACCGGACCCGCACGGCATACACCCCGGGTTTCTTCCACGGTTCTTGTTCGCCGTGCGGGACAAGAGTCCGGTGCCGATCTCTTGCTGCAGGACGGCCCCAAAGCTCTCCAGGGCAGCGTGCCGAGACAGTTTCCGGTTCGGCCCATGCTGTGCCTGTACGCCAACTAGCCGCTTCTGGTGCCGAGGTGGGTGGAGGTGTGCCTACGAATTTGTGGTCGCTGCGGATCACGCAGCCTGGCTCCAGGCGGCCCAGCAGCGCCGGCCATGTCCAGGGCGTCGACGACGAGTTCGGCGAGGGGGCAGTGCAGCCATCGAGTACCCGATGGCTGCACTGCCCCCTCGCCGCCTGTGAATCCGGTGGGAAGTACGTGACGACATGCACGACGCCTTCCTTCAACTCACCCACTGCATGACACTCGCCCGCAAGTACCCGACTTGCTGAAAGCGCCCCTAGAGCCCCAGCACTTCGCCGTACTTGATGGCCCCGTGGGGCAGTGCGAAGCCGAACGGGGTCAGCGACTTGCCCAGCGGGTACGTCTCCTCGGTACTGCTCGGCGCGAACCAGACGCCACCCGACCTGGGTTCACCGGCGTTCTCCCCGGGCGCGCTCACCGCTGTGTCCCACAGGCCGTCGCGGTTGTAGTCGCCGACGGCCACCTGGGCGCCGAAGCGGTCGCCGGCCTCGGCCGTGCCGGGCATGTTCAGGGTGCTCTGGCTGCGGGCCAGACCGCCGTAGAGGCCGTGCTCCGTGCCGTTCATGGTGACGTATCCGCCCGCGTCCTTCACGGTGCCCACGTCCTCACCGGGCACGCCGACCACCAGTTCCGGACGGCTGTCGCCGTTCAGGTCGCCGGCGGCCAGCGCGGCGCCGAAGTCGTCGCCCTCCTCGGCGGCACCACCGACCTCCGGATTCGACTGGGTGATGCATTCGTACTCGGCGCCGAAGTTCGCGCTCTTCGAGCCCTTGAGCACGAGCACCGCACCACCGAGTCGGTCCTCGCAATGCGTGCTCTCCGATTCGGGGTTGGGCTGTATGAGGCCGGCCGCGAGGTCGTCGGTGCCGTCCTGGTCGAAGTCGGCGGCGGCGAGCGCGCTGCCCCGGTCGGAGTCGGCATACCACTGGGCCGGCTTGGCCTGGTCGTCCCAGCGCGTGATGAAGGTGCTGGAGTCCTCGATGCCCTGCCAGGTGGCGGCGAGGTCGTCCCGGCCGTCGCCGTCGAAGTCGCCGGTGGCCAGGGCGCGGGTGGCGCCGCCCATGCTGTAGCGGCGCAGCGTGGTGGTGGTCACGGGGTCGGCGGTGAGCGGGCCCGGGCGGAACCGGAGCGCGCCGTGCTCCTCGCCGTTCTCGCCGAACGCGAGGTCGGTGTCGCCGTCGCCGTCGTAGTCACCCGTGGTGATGGTGCGGCCGATGCTGCTGTACTCGGACGAGCCCCTGGCCAGGGTGGTGCCCTTGACGTTCCACTCCGAGCCGTCCAGGACGGTGATGGTGCCCTCGTCCTTGAGCTGATCGGAGGTGAGCGACTCGCCGCTTGCGCCGACGACGAGCTCGAAGACGCCGTCGCCGTTCACGTCGACGGGTGCCACGGAGGAGCCGAAGCGGTCGCCGGCCTCGGGCGTGCCGGGTACGCCGGCCTCAGCCTGGCTGATGACGCCGGTGGACTGGCTCGGGCTCTGCGGGCCGCCATAGATCACGCTGACGTAGCCGGCCTTGGCCTTGCCGTCCACCGTGGCGTTGGGCATGCCGACCGCGATGTCCGCGTATCCGTCGCCGTTGAAGTCGAACCGAGGAGTCGTTGCAGCCGCGGCGCTCCCGGCGAGCGGCAGGGTCAGGCCGGCTGCGGTGAGTGCCGCCACGACGGCGGTGGCGGCCAGGGTGCGTGCGCGCACGGTGAACTCCCATAGTCGAAGGAGGAAATGAGGGCGAAGGTCTATGGGGATGTGACTCATGAGGTGCATGAAGGGTTGTGTGAAGGTGGCCGCCCGGTGGACACGACTTACTTCAGCTCGAGTTCGCCCCCGATGTCCGCCGGAGTGATGCGTCGCGCAAGATCCAGGGTGACGTACTTGTGCAGGAGGTTGAGGCAGCCAGCGAAGCCGAGGGAATCGATCTCGTCGTCGGTGGCGCCCACAAGGGCCTCGATGCCCCGCAGGCCCGAGTTGTCGAGCCTCTCGCGACAGATGGATTCGACGCCCACGAGCTGTCTAGGAGGCTCCGCCCGCATGCTCGGCCAAGGCCAGGTCACCCGACCGGAAACGTCCATTTGACCACCACCGCTCAAGATCGAAATGCTAAGGGTGACCCCTCGCTGCGTCCGGCAGCCGGGGACCCAGCCTTGAAGCGCAGATCGCCTGGGCAAGTACGTCGTGAAGTTGTGTGCGCCGCCCTCGATGACATCGCGAAGCCGCACGAGGGCGGACTGTCCGGGCTCCCCGCCGAGGACTGCACGCCGCAGAAGTACGCGGCTGCCCGCCCCCGGGGCGACCGCCCCTCGAGCCGGTGGTGACGATGCTCAGTCGGAGCCCACAGTGAACTCCTGCCAGTGGATTCCGTCGGTGGATATCCGGTAGTGCCCGTTGCCGTAGCTGTCGGCCCACAGCCAGCCGATCGGGGTGCTGGTGACGGACCCCGCCGCCCCGTGCGAGCCGCGTGCCCGCTGGAACGTCCTGGCGCGGTCGGTGCTGCGCCATACCCCGTTCTCGCCGTACACCGTGAGGCTGCCGTCGTCGGCCGCCACGACGTCTCCGAGTGAGGAGAGCGGCTCGACGCCCCTGCGATAGGTCCACAGGCGTGTCCAGGTGTGGCCGCCGTCGGTGCTGGTGTGGAGCGCGCGGAGGCCGTTCTTCACCTCTTCGTGGTCGGGGAGCCGGCCCGTCTGCTGCGCGTACAGGCCGTCCCTTCCGGCGACGACTTGGAAACCCCACCCCTCCTTCGCGGCGCCCGGCATATCGGTCAGCTGCCAGGTGCGGCCGCGGTCCTCGCTCCTCGCCTGCGTCGGCAGACCGGATTCGGGGTCCTCGCCGGACACGAAGAGCGCGTTACGCGCCACGTCGCCGCTCGGGGCCAGGAGGCCCTTCAGAGGCGGCTGCCGCTCCAGCACAACGTGTTCGCCGGTGTCCGGCATCACGACGAGGAGTCGGTTGCGCGCGCAGGTGTTGGCGGGGTCGGACGCGTCCAGCTCCACACACTCGTCGACGAGGAGACCACCCGGGGGGACCGTCGCCGTGGTGCCCCGCGGCTTCTGGGTGCCGACCGCCCAGGTGCGGCCGCCGTCGCGGGTGAACCAGGTGGGGCCGGGTCGGGACCAGTCCTCGTGCTGGTCGATGATGACGGCGCGGCCCGCCCCCAGGACATGGAGCCCCGCGGTGATGCCCAAGTCGCCCTTGACATCAGGCAACGGGGACTTGGCCAGGCGCCACTTCCCAGCGTCCGTGTCCAGTACGGCGACATGCTGACGGCAGCGCTCGTCGGTGCACTCGGCGAGGAGGGCGAAGCCGGAGCCGTCCGCGGCGAAGCCGAGGCTGTGGGACCATCCCGGGAGGGTGGAAGCCGATGGTATGCGCGGTGATGTGACGGCGGTTTGGCCGGGCCGTACGGAGTTGCCCGCGGACCCGCCCGCCGGGTCGACGACGCACGCGGTCAGGAGCAGGACCGCGGCGACAGTCCCAAGCAGAGCCCTCAGCCTGTGAACACTCATGGATCCCCCTATCTGCGGTGGCTGGCAGCCACTTGCTAGTCCTGGTACACCACAGACCGGGTCCGGGTTCCACTCCTCGCCGGACCAATTTGCTCAGGCGCCCGAACCGCCGTACCGCCAGAGGGAGGAGCACCACGAGCAGCACCAGCCCATGAGGCCCTCTTCTCATGCCCGCGTAGCGGTCACCCGGTCGAGCTTCCCCTTCGGCGGAGACCGCTCAAGCTCGGACACGGTGACGTCCGGGTCGTCCAGGGCCGCTGGGCACGGCACTGGCAACCCCGCCGACTGTCTGGTCGCCCGGCTGGCCCCACGCCCTGACCTACCCCGAACACGGACCGGAGCTGCAGCGGCTGGTCAGCGATCGCGACGCCGGGAACACGGGGAGTCGAGCGGCCGACCGAACCGGGCCAGGTCCTTCAGCGCGTACTTCGCCGGACCAGGGGATTGCTCTCGTCCCCGGTGATCACCGCCTCCACCGTCTCCGCGAAAGCGACGAGATCCTCCGGCTCGTACCCCGTGATCACGCGGATGTTCTCCGCGACGGACGTCACCCAGGACCGGTAGTCGCGAAGGAACTCCCCGAATTTCGCGATGCGTTCGTCGTCGGTCACATGCTGCTCGGGGCACAGGTCGCTCAGTCCGTTCGCCTGGGTATCGGCGATCGCCGGCCACGAGGACTGCCAGCGCCGCAGCCACTCGGTCTCCCGGTAGAGGGGGTCGGCCGCGGCGTACAACGCGCCGAAGGCCATGAACGCGTTCTGCTGCCGGTCGTGGGCGTGCGCCCAGTGGTCCCGGAAGACGAACACCGACCAGCTCATCGCAGCCTCCCGCAACGTGTGCCGACGTTCGGGTCGATGCGCACGTCCATTCTGGAGTGCCGCACGTACCGTCCTGGAAGTTGTACGACTGGAGCCGGTTGACCGGAGTGCTGGGCCAGCGTGTGAGTACGCGGCTCTCCTCGGCGGCCGTGAGGGGCATGATCGCGTCGATCGTGTTGGAAGCCCGACCGATGTTCGCCATGAACTGCAGCCACCGTCGGTCCAGTTGATGTTCAGCGAGAGTGGGGAACTTGCCCCACGGGATGGGGGCCATGACAGCAGGCTAGTAGGTGCGACCGTGCCTACTTGCGCACGTGGAAGCGCAGCATGGTGACCCCGCCCGACTGAACGTTGCTGAATGGTTCCAGCTCGATCCGGTCGAGGCCCGGCGGCGCGAAGCGGACGCCGTCGCCGAGCAGCACCGGCAGCACGTACACCAGGATCTCGTCGACGAGGCCGCGCTGCAGGCACTGGGCGGCCACGTCGGCGCCGAGGATCTCCAGGTTCTTGTCGCCGGCGGCGCGGCGTGCCGTGGCCACGGCTTCCTCGATGTCGCAGGTGAGGAAGGTGACGTTGGGGTCCGGCTCGTCGGGCGGGCGGTGGGTGAGGACGAACTGCGCCCCGCCGTCGTAGTCGGTGTTCTCGTCGGACATGCGCTTGCCGACCTCGTACGTGCCCCGGCCGATGAGCATGGCGCCCGTGGCCGCCATGACCTCCGGGAACGTCGCCGACGTCATGTGCTCGAAGATCCAGTCCATCGTGTGGCCGGGACCGGCGATGAACCCATCGAGGGACATCACCCTGTTCACGACCACTTTGCCGGTGCTCGCATCCGTCATGCGTCTCTTCTCCAAGCAGGTGAGGGCCGGGATCGCATCATAGGTCGGTGAGCAACATGTTCTCCGGCGGTAGCCACGACCTGGACCTCCAATGGCGCCACCGCGGTGTTCATCGACGTGCTGATGCCGGCCGTGTCCGAGCTCGCCTCCGAGGACTGGGGCTTCCGCTTCGCGGCGCTGCTGACCCTGCAGGACCAGAACGTCATGGGGCGCGGTGCCGTCGGGTTCGACCTGGCGGAGTTCGACTGGGGTGCGGCGGAGCGGGAACGCGCCCGCTCGAAGGAGTTCGTGCTGCGTGCCACAGCACTCGCGGCGAGCGGACATCGCTGGAGCGACTGGGCTACCACCCGCCCCGCGTGCATGACTACCTGCACCGCTTCACGACCATGGTGGAGTCCTGCCCCCCCCGCCCGCCGACAGCAGCGCCGCACGGGGCTTCCCCAGCCCGGACGAGGCCGCGATGGCCCCGTGCGTGCGCCACCGCGTCCTCAGCGCGCTCCCGCTCCGGGACGGCTGCTTCCTCTGCAATCGGCCGCACTACCAGCCCGCTCGATTCCACATAAGGCGGGCCCTGCCCGCGGACTTCCCGCCCTTCCAGACAGTCTTCCGGTTCTTCAGCCGGTGGCGAGCGGCCGGCATCTTCAACCTCATCCGTGACCAGCTCAGGCGCCTGGTCCGTCGTGCCATGGGGGCATTGCCGCACCCCGTGGCCGCGGTGATCGACTCGCGGTCCGTCAAGGTCGCCGCCACCGTCCCGAGATCCACTTCCGGCTACGACGCGGGCAAGAAGCTGCCGGGTCGCAAGAGAGATATCGTCGTCGGCATGGAGGGCCTGCTGCAGGCGCTCCCGACAGCACGTTCCGGCGTAGTCCGAGCGGTACCGTGCAGAAGGTCACGTCCCAGAAGCACAGAGGGCCGGGTCACGAGGGCAGATCGGGACCCATGAGCGTGGCGCGTACGGGTCGTGCTCAGCAGCAAGACCCCCGACGGTGCCAGTCGGCCGATCCGACCCATCTGCTGGTTCACCATGTCCTGCGCGAGCTGATGCTGAACATCGCCCCTCTCTGCACCGCATGACGAGGCGCGCCGAGAGAGCCGAGCAGATGTCACCGGCGTCCGCGGTGCAGTCCCAGCCGGCCCGGGGACGGCGCTCCGGTGACCTCGTTGACGTAGAGGGTCAGCTGCTGTCGGAAGCGTTCGACGAGGGCGCGGCCGGCCATGAACGCGTCGAAGCCGTCCACATTGGCGTTGGGGTAGTCCCAGATGAGGCGGTAGCCGGAGTGGGGGGCGACGTCGGTACGGGGCAGGGCTCGTACCGTGCGTCGCGGTACGAGCCCTGCCCCGTGCGGTGCCGCCCTGCGGCGGCGGTGCGTCAGCTCTGTGCGGTGTCGTCGCCCGCCTGCCCGGCGCCCTCAGCTGCGCCTGTCTTCTCGCGCATCTTGCGCACCAACTCCGCCTTCTGGTCGGCTGCACTCTGGCGGTCGAGGTTGCGGTGCGGACCGTTGTTCTGCCGTTCGGCGCGGGACAGCTTCTTGCGCTGGCCGCCGCCCATGCCCACGGGGTTGTTGATGTTCTTGCTCACGGTCACGGGCTCTCCCGGTAGTGATGTGAAGTGATCTACGGGTTCATCGGTGGGGGACGGGCGGCGACGTTGAAGTACGTCAGCAGGGGCCCGTCACGCTCTCACTCGTAAATCGGCGGCTGGAAGAACATGACAAAGAGGTTACCCGGTTCCGTCGGCCCCGCACACCAACCGAAGCCGGCCAGGACCGGCGCCCCGTCGTACCGGAAGAGCTTGGCGGGATTGATGTCCCGGTGGTAGATCCCCTGCACGGCGAGCCCGGCGAGGGCGCGGGCCAGCGGGGCGTGGTGCCGTGGGCGTCGTCGGTGTCCCAGATCGGCAGGATGCCGGGAGACCTGTTCACCTGCTGCATGAAAAGCGCCTCGTCGGAGAAGCGCCGGCGTCGGAGCCCGCGCCCCTTGTCCACGCGAGCCCCGCCCGGTGTGGGCGGGTCGGCGGCCGTCGTCGCGCCACCGCAAAGCGTTGTCGTCGCCGCTGTTGTGGTTCGGTTGAGGCTTACGCGGGCGCTACGGAGGGCGGGGAACGGGTCTTCCTGGCATGCCTGGACGGTAGCGTTCGGGCACTCCGCTCGGGGACCGAACGGCATGGTCTGAACACGCAACGGCCAGGCGCCACCCGAACGTGGCGACGGCCCGATGTCCTCGGCGTCCTGGTGGCAGAGGACGAGCCAGGTGTCGAAGGGAGGGGACGCGGGTGCTTAGGATCGCCCGGTGACGCAGAACGCAACCCTGGCAGGGGTCTTCGACGATCTCGCCCCCAGCTACGACCACGAGCACCACGAGGAGGTCGCGCGGGCCCTGCTGGCCATGGTCGGTCCTGGTCCGATGGACGCCGTCGCCGACGTGGCCTGCGGAGCGGGCGCCGTGGCCCTGCAACTCGCGCGGAGCCGCCCCGCCGACGCGTCGCCCGTCCTCGCCGTCGACGTGTCGCCCGGCATGATCGAGGCAGGCCGGGCGCGTGCCGCGTCCACGGTGCGGAGCGCTGCGATCGACTGGCGCCTCGCGGACGCCGTGCCGCTGCCGGTCGCCGACCACTCCCTCGACGTCGTCCTCTGCGCCTCCTCGCTGCACTTCCTGGGCGGCCGGGCGGTGGCCGACTGGCGGCGTGCGCTGCGCCCGGGCGGCCGGGTGGGGTTCACGCTCCCGCTGGCCACGTGCTTCCGGCCGTCCGAACGCTTCTCCGCGCTCCTCGCGGCGGACGTCCCGCTCCCGGGCAGCGCCGAGGAGGCAGACGCCTGGGCCACCGCGAGCGGCTTCACCGACGCCGTCTCCCACATCCACGTCCTCGGCAACCGCCGCGTGGTGGTGACCTCGGCCGTCATGCCCGGCGGCCGTTGAACCCGCGGGCCCGTCCCGGGTACCGGTCGCGGCGCCCGGTCGACGGCGCCCGGCCTACGGCG
>NZ_LRTR01000817.1 GCF_001550375.1 Streptomyces europaeiscabiei
CCCGCTCGGCGCGCCGCATCCGGGCCCGGTGGTCGTCGGTGGTGAAGGGCGCGGGCGGGGCCTCGGCGGTGACGGTCGCGGGCCCGTCGCTGGGCGTGCCGGTCATCCATGCCTCCGTCTGCTCGGAGTTGCCTGGGCCTACGGGCAGCATCCTGCCCCTCCGCCGCGGCACACGCGAGCCGATTGAGTCATGGCGTCAACTGTCGTGCGCCTGCGGTGTCGGCCCTCCTGGACGAGTCGGGCCCCGGGCAGCAGCACGCGCCCGGAGAGCCCGCGCTCCACCCTCACTAATGATTGAGGGTTGCCCATCCGTTAGCACTAATGTTTACATGCGACTGTTCCATTAGGACATGCACCGCCCGAGGAGGCGTACGACGATGCTCGTACTCGCGCACATCAGTGATCTGCATCTGGACGGGAGCGACCGGGCGACCCGGCGGGCCGAGCGGGTACGGGATCTGCTGTGGGGGCTGCCGGGGCGGGTGGACGCACTGCTGGTGACCGGGGACATCGCGGACCACGGCACGGAGGCCGAGTACGAGGAGGCGGCGCGCATCCTGGGGCTGCGGGAGGGCGGGGCGCCCTTCCCGGTGCTCACCTGCCCGGGCAACCACGACAGCCGGGCGCCCTACCGCAAGGCGCTCCTCGGGGAGCCGCCCGCGGACGGGCCGGTCAACAGCGCGCACGTCTTCACGGCCGCCGCCGTACTGATGTGCGACTCCAGCATCCCCGGCCGCGACGAGGGCGAGCTGGACGCCCAGACGTACACGTGGATCGAGGAGACCCTCGACGGACTCGACGGCGAACGGCCGGTGCTGCTCGCCTTCCACCATCCGCCGGTGGCGCTGCACCACCCGCTGCCGGACGCGTACCGGCTCGGCCAGCCTTCGAAGCTCGACCGGCTGCTCGGGCGCCGGCCGGAGATCGCGGGGATCATCACCGGGCACGCCCACACGCCCGCCGCGACCACGTTCGCCGGGCGCCCGCTGGTCGTCGGCCCCGGGGTCACCTGGACACTGCGGCTGCCCTGGGAGGGCGACCAGGTCGCGGACCGGGAGGCGCCGCCCGGCCTGGCCTTCCATGTGCTGGACGACGAGGGACGGCTGACGAGTCACTTCCGGGTGGCGGCGTAGGCGGCCGGAAGGCGCGCGTCAGGTGACGACTCCGGGTACGGCCACGAGGTACTGACGGGCGCCGTTCGCGTGGCGCACGACGAGCCTGAGCGCCGTTCCGGGGCGGGCGGCGCCGATCGCCCGCGCGAGGTCGGCCGCCGTGCCGGTCCGGGTCCCGCCCAGGGCCAGGACGACGTCACCGCGGACCAGGCCCGCTGTGTAGCCGGCGCCGGGGACATGGACACCTGCCACGAGCGCGCCTCGACTCCGGGCGTCTCCGGGGGCGTCGACCACTTCGACACCGAGGGTGGGGCGTGCGGACGCCGTCGCCGCGGGGATCGAACCGC
>NZ_LRTR01000818.1 GCF_001550375.1 Streptomyces europaeiscabiei
GGCGAGCAGCGGCGCGCCCGTGGCGCGTCGGCTCGTGGCCGTGACCGCGCGGGGGGGGCGCGGACTTGGCGGTGCCCGGTCCGCGTTCCGGGCTGCGGTCGGCGTCGATCGCCAAGCGCGCGGCGAGTTCGTCCCGGACGCGCATACGTTGCAGGGCGAAGCCGCCCTCTCCGTGCGTGTGGATCAACTCCGCGCAGGGCGGCGGGACTTCGGCCGGGACACCCAGCCAGGAGTACGGGTACCCGTGCGCGTGTACCCGGCGGGTCGGCGTGGGCGGTCGAGGCGTGGAACACGTGGCGGGAGATGTCGCGGAAGCCTCGCCGGACCGCCGCAGCCGACCACCGACTCGCGGGACGGCCCTTCCTGGTTGCCGTCGTGGACGAAGGGCACCACCGGTCGCCCGCCGAGCGGCCCTCGACGCCGAGTGCCCGGTCGCCCGCCGAGCGGCCCTCGACGCCGAGTGCCTCCGTCCGGAACAACAGCGGTGGCCGGTCGGCGAGTTGGAGGGCGACGAGGTCCTGCACGATCTCGGTCCTGGCGTAGATCGTGACCGTACGGCCGCCGGTGAGGACCGGGAGGTCGAGGCGGTGCCGCCCATGATCGAGGCGCACCTCGATGCCGTGGGGCACCCAGGCCCTCGATCTCCAGGCGTTCGGCGGCGCCGCACTCGCGCGGCGCGTCGACCGTGGCCTGCTCCGGCATCCCGGCCCGGCGCTGTTCCAGGTACACGCGGTCACCGGCTCTCCGGGACCACGCAGCCACTGTCGCCCGGTGCGGCAGCCGGGCGAGGAGGAGCCCGGCGGGGCCGCCGCCGATGATGCCGACCGTGGTGCGCACGACGCGCATCCCGAGGCGGGGGTCCGCCCCGCCCTGTCCGTTCAGCCCTGTCCGTTCAGCTCGTTTCGCGGTGGACGATCCGCGCGCCCAGCACGTCGTGGGTCGTGGGGACGGACGCGGGGTCGCGCACCAGACGGTCGACCAGTTCCGCGAGGTGCCGCCCGGACGGCAGCTCCAGGTGGACGGTGCTGAGGCGCGGCCGCAGCAGCCTGCCGAGCAGCAGGTCGTCGGCTCCGACCACGGCAGCCTCGCGGGGGATGTCGATGCCCTCGTCCTGCAGGGCCCGCACCACCAGCATCGCGTATTCGTCGTTGTACGCGAACACCGCGTCCAGACCGAGGGAGCGCCAGTCGCGGGCGAGCCGGGCCGCGGCCGCCTCGTCGTAGGCGAGCGGCAGTTCGGTGACCGTGGCCTCCGTCCCCTGCACCGCGCGTCGCACGCCGGCGAGGCGAGGGTGGGAGAAGACCCCGAAGCCGGGCTCCTCGGGCACGACGACACCGATACGGCGGCGGCCGCGCTCGACCAGGTGCCGGCCGGCGCTGTGGCCGACGCCCGCGTGGTCCAGGATCAACGCGTGGGCGCCCTCGACGGGTTCGGGGGTGAGGGTGACGACGGCCTTGGCGCCGGAACGCTTGAGGACGGCCACCCCCTGCGGGCCGATGCCGACACCGGGCACGATCACCGCGACCGGGCGCAGCTCGGCCCAGGCGCGGGCGGCGTCGTCGCCGCGCAGGCCGAAGCCGCCGTGCTGGACGACGGTGTAGTCGAGACGGCTGAGGGCCCACTGGATCTCGTTGATGAACTGGCTGTAGAGCGGGCCGATGGGCACGTTCGGCGTGGGCATCAGTACCAGGCGGCTGTGGCCGGCGCGCAAACTGCGGGCCGCCGCGTGGGGAACGTAGCCGAGTTCCTTGGCAGCCTCGTGGACGCGGCGGCGGGTGGGCTCGCTGATGCGGACGGCGCTGGTGTTGTTCAGGACATAGCTGACCGTCGCGCGTGAGACACCCGCGAGTCGTGCCACATCGGCGCTCGTGGGCACGGATCGCTGCAGGGGCGAGGGCGGGGCGGGCTCTTTCGGTATCTGCACCATGAGGATTGCATCCTTGCAGAAGCGGTGAAGTTCGTTCCGGCCGGGGGAGTACCGACCACGCGGGAGCTCGGGGTTCGGGCCACCGATCTTTGTGGCAGGGCAGTTTGACGAATGTGTTCGAAATCTGTTCAACCGGTCAACCATTTCGCGCCATCTCAACACAGGTGTGCCCATGGCGAGCCCGAACAGATGGTTGGCCTGCTCTCCCCTCCGGCTCGGTGTGCGGGTGACCGGCCTCCGTCCGGGACAGCCGCGGGCTCGTGACGCGGCGGCGCACCGGGGTTCCGCTGGTGGCGGGAGCCGATCCGCAGCTCAGGGTCGGCGCACGGTGGGCGGTCGCGTGCCTGGCCAAGGACGCGCGCCTGACTCGCGCGCGGCGTTCGTGGGACATTGCTCCCCTGGTCCGGCGACGGCCGCCGGAGTGGGCACCGGTGGTAGCGACGCCCGAAAGCTATGGCGTGAACTGTGTGTTCGATGCGGGGGCGAACACCGGTCGGTACGCCCGCCGACGTGCCGCTCCCGGCTTCCCGTGGGCCACCCGCCCGATGGCGGGCATCCACCGCAGTACGACGGCGTCCGCGCGCTTGCCGTCGCGCTCATCATCGCGGTACGAAGCGTTGGCACGCGTCTCGCGGTAGGCACCGTGGGCGCCGGTACCCGCACGAGGAGAACCATGACCATGGTCCCGCCCCCCCCGGAGGCGAGTCAGGAAACCGTGAACGCGTTCCGGCGGGTGCGGGCCGAGGCGGCGCTGATGGAGGCCGACGCGGCGGACCAGGAACTGGCGGAGGGCGGGCGGCGGCCACTGCTCGGCGTGCCGGTGGCCGTGAAGGACGACATGGACGTGGCGGGCGAACCGACCGCGTTCGGTTGCCGGGGGGAGTTCCCGTCGCTGCCCGAGGACGGCGAGGCCGTACGGCGGCTGCGCGCGGCCGGGGCGATCGTCGTCGGCAAGACCAACACGTGCGAGCTGGGACAGTGGCCGTTCACGGAGGGGCCGGCCTTCGGGGCCACCCGGAATCCCTGGCACCCGGACCCACACCCCCGGCGGTTCCTCGGGTGGTTCGGCGGCAGCCGTGGCCGCCGGGCTCGTGCCGGCCGCCCTGGGCTCGGACGGCGCCGGGTCGGTGCGCATCCCCGCCGCCTGGACGCACCTCATCGGCGTCAAGCCACAGCGCGGCCGCATCTCGACCTGACCGCACGCGGAGTCCTTCCAGGGCATCACCGTCAACGGCACCCTCGCCCGCACGGTCGCCGACGCCGCCCGCCTCCTGGACGCGGCCTGCGGAAACCACGAGGGCGACCTGCACCGGCCGACCCCCGTCAACGCCTCCGAGGCCGTCGGAAGAGAGCCGGGGCGGCTCAGAATCGCCCTGTCCCTGAAACCGCCGTTCACCGCGTTGCCCGCGCGGCTCGACCCCCGCGTACAGGTGCGGGTGCGGGCCCTGGCGGAGCGGCTCGCCGCGCTCGGGCACGTGGTGGAGGAGGCGGAGCCCCGGTACGGGCAGATCGGGCTGACCTTCATCCCCCGCGCCACCGCCGGCATCGCCGAACGCGTCGGCGCCATCAGCGAGCAGGGCCTCCTCGACCGGCGCACCCTCGACGCCGCCCGCCTCGGCCGGCTGCTCGGCGGGGCTCCCCTGCGGCTGGCCCGCCGCGCGGAGGTCACGCTTGCACCGGCGGATCGGCGCGCTCTTCGACTCGTACGACGTGCTGCTGGCGCCGACGACCGCCGCTCCCCCGCCACGCATCGGCTCCATGCTGAACCTCGGCGGGCTCGGCACCGACCGCGCGGTGATCGCGGCCTGTCCGTTCGCGTGGCCGTGGAACGTACTGGGCTGGCCCGGCGTGAACGTACCGGCGGGGTTCGTGGGCGACGGGCTGCCGGTGGGCGCGCAGTTGCTCGGCCCGGCGAACAGCGAGCCTCTGCTGTTGTCGCTGGCCGCGCAGTTGGAGGCGGACCAGCGCTGGCACGAGCAGTGGCCGCCGCAGCGGAGCGCCGCGGACTCACCGGCGATGTGAGCCGGTCGGGCCGTGCGGTGGGTGCGTCGCGTACCGTCGCCGCGGCACGAGCGGACTCGCCGCCCGCCGTGTGAGCGGGTTCGGCGCCCGCGATGTGACCCGTACGCTGTGACCATGGACGAAGCGTCGATGGTCGGGCTGATGGGACGGGTGACCGGTGCGGTCGGTCCCGGGCTCGTCGGCGAGGTGATCGTCCGGGTGCGGGGCGGCGCCGAGCACTTTCTCGCGTACCCCGCCTCCGCGAAGGACCGGATCGCGCCGGGAACGCTCGTGATGGTGATGGAGTATCTGCCGCCGCGCACGGTGTACGTGTCGGCGGCGTACGACAGTTGACGGTCCGCGGGGTCCCCGGGGCGCGCTGTGTCGGCCTTGTGGCACCGGTTCGCATCAGGACTGCAACAACGGTCTCCCGGTACCTGTACCACCACTGAACCACGCGGGACACTCCCGACGTTCGGTGCCGTAAGGGCACCTGGCTGAGGGGGTGTGCCGATGTTCGTCGGCATGATCGTGGGGGCGGCCCTGGGCGCCGTCCTGGTAGTGGTCGGTCTGTTCAAACTCATGTGGCGAGTCGCCGAACCCAACGAGGCGCTCATCATCTCCGGCTCCAAGACCAAGATGGAGGGCCTGGAGGAGGGCATGAACTTCCGTATCGTCACGGGGCGCGGCACACTCGTGCTGCCCGGTGTGCAGGCGGTGCGCAAGCTCTCGCTCGACCTCAACCAGACCGAGCTCTCCGTGGACTGCGTGACCCATCAGGGCATTCCGCTGAAGATCCGTGGTGTCGTCATCTTCAAGGTGGGCGACGACTTCGTGTCCATCGCGAACGCGGCCCGCCGTTTCCTCGACCAGCAGAAGCGGGTCTCGGAGCGGGTGCACAACGTGTTCGCCGGTCATCTCCGGTCCATCGTGGGCGGGTTGACGGTCGAGGACATGATCCGCGACCGCGACAAGCTGACCGGTCAGACACGGGCGGCGTGCGGTACGGAGATGGAGAAGCTGGGTCTGATCGTCGACTCCCTGCAGATCCACGAGATCGAGGACCCGACCGGCTACATCAAGAACCTGGCCATGCCGCACGCGGCGGCCGTCCAGCGGGACGCCCGTATCGCGCAGGCCGAGGCCAACCGGCTCGCCACCGAGGCCGAGCAGATGGCCGCGGCGCGGATGGCGGAGGCCACCCGGGACAGCGAGATCCTCCAGGCCGGCTACCAGGCAGAGCGGGACAACGCCGCGGCGAAGGCCAAACAGGCCGGGCCGCTCGCCGAGGCGGCCGCCAAGCAGGAGGTCGTCGTCCAGGAGACCCGGGTCGCGGAGTTGGTGGCGGCCCGGCGCGAGCAGCAGCTCCAGACGGACGTCCGCAAACCCGCGGACGCCAAGGCCTACGAGAAGCGCACCCTCGCCGACGCCGAGCGCGACGCCCGTATCTCCGCCGCGCAGGCCAAGGCCAAGGAGACCGAACTCGCTGCCGCCGCCGAGGCGACCGCGACCCAGATCTCCGGTGAGGCCGAGGCCGCCGCCCGGAAGGCCAAGGGGCTCGCCGCCGCCGAGGCCGCGCGCGCGAAGGGGCTCGCGGAGGCCGAGGGCATCAAGGCGCGGGCCGCCGCGCTGGCCGAGAACCAGGAGGCGGTGATCGCGCAGCAACTGGCCGAGCAGTGGCCGGAGATCGTGCAGGCCGGCGCGTCCGCGTTCGGCAACGTCGACAACATGGTGCTGCTCAACGGGGCCGACGGGATGGCGGACATGTTCGCCAAGGCGCTCACGATGGGTGGGACGGGGCTGGGGCTGGCTCGGCAGTTGTTGTCCTCGATGAACCACAACGGAGTGCCTGCCGGCGGCTCGGCCGGAGTCAATGGGGTGCCTGTGGAGAAGGTGGCCGTGGAGAAGGTGCAGGTCGACAGGGAGTCGTAGCACCGCAGTCCCGACTGTGAGTCGTCGGCTGCGGGTCGCTTGTGGCTTGTCGCGCGGTTCCCCGCGCCCCTGAAGGGGCGCGGGTTAGCGTGTGGCTGTGACTTCCTTCGCTGATCAAGAAGTGCCCGGACGCCACGGGCCCACGGCCACCACCGAGGCCGATCCCCGTGATGTCGGACGGGTGCGTACCGAGTACTCGCCCGCGCACGACGGGGATCCCGATCCCGGGGAGATCGTCTGGACGTGGGTGCCGTTCGAGGAGAACGACGGGCGGGGGAAGGATCGGCCCGTGCTCGTGGTCGCCCGGGAGGCCGCAGGGACGTTGCTCGCCGTGCAGTTGTCCAGCAAGCGGCATGACGGGGACCGGGAGTGGGTGCCGATCGGGAGTGGGCCGTGGGATCGGTCCGGTCGGGATTCCTGGGTGGATGTGGACCGGGTGCTGCGGCTGCACGAGGCGGGGATGCGGCGGGAGGCGTGCGCGTTGGACCGGATGCGGTTCAACGCCGTCGTGCACCGGTTGCGGGAACGGTACGAGTGGCGTTAGCCCGTGGGCCTGCTGCGGGTCGTCCGTGGCTGATCGGGGGCGCGGGGAACCGCGGTTGTTGCGAACTCTCGCTCGAAGGCGCTCCGGATCGCCGTGCCCTTCGTGCGGTCCAGGATTCCGAACACCACGTGCTCGAAGAATCCCTCGAATCGTCCACCGGCCGTGAGCAACGCGCGGAAGGCGGCCGCCACCTGGGTCGGGTCGTTGCCGAACACCCCGCAGCCCCAGGCGCCCAGGACCAGTCGGCGGTAGCCGTTCGCCGCGGCCGTCTCCAGGACGCGTTCCGCACGTACGGCCAGCGCTCCGGGCAGCTCGGCTGCGCGCTCCGGTGTCGTACGCCGGACGACCGAGGCGTTCGGGGCCGCGGAGGTCAGGAAGCCGGTGGTGTACGGGGTGTCGAGGAGGGCACCGCGGTCGTCCCGGAAGACGGGCACGGCGGGTGAGTGGATGACACGGTCCGTGTAGAACGGGTCGCGGTGGGTGCGGTGGTGGTCGTAGAAGGCGGGTGCCTCGCGGACGCAGGTGTAGAGCGCGGAGGCCCGGCAGAGGGCTTCCTCCTGGGCCTGGGCGCCGTTCAGGTAGCCGCCGCCGGGGTTTCGGGCGGAGGAGAAGTTGAGGACGGCCACGGGGGCTTCGGTGGCCGTCAGGCGGTGGGCGGCCTCCAGGCTGCTCTCACCGGTGACCTCGATGACCGCCTTCACCGCACCGGCCTGCGGGGTTTCCACCGGGTCCGGGCCGTACAGACGGGTGCCGGCCCGGGCGGCCGCCACTTCGGCCGCGATGGACACCTCGTGGCCGGTGGGCGCGCGATAGCGCCCGGCCTCGACGATCCTCTCGGTCTCGCGTGCGATTGCGCGTAGGCGTGCGCTCATGGCGCCACCCCCGTGCGCACCGCCGGCGCAGCGTTCTCCCCCGTCGTGCTCATGGGCGCATCCTGGGCGATGCTGGTGAGTGACCGCAACGGAGTTTCCTCGTGTGAATGGTTCGTACGGGAGCGGGAAGGCGTGCCTGAAGTTCCCGGAAACGGAGATCGTCGATCCGCATTGCCATGATGTGCCCCCTTGTGCGAGAGCGGCGTGAGGGTTTTGGGTGGGACGAGCACCGCCGGTCCGACCCCATACGGGAACGGACCGGCGGCTTGGCCGACGAGATTGGCATCTCAGGAGGATCCCGACATGTCAGATGCGCTGAGTGGCTGTACGGAGCAACGCTCCGTGGTCACCGAGGCGGAGGTGGAGGCCCTGGTACGGGGCATCTGCTTCAAGACCGGTCCACCCCGCACCCTCGGTGTCGAACTGGAATGGCACGTCCACGAGCTGCGTGACCCGCGGCTCCCGGCAACACCCGCACGACTCGAAGCGGCCTACGCCGCACTGCGGACCCTGACCCTGAACTCACCCCTGACCGTCGAGCCCGGCGGCCAGCTGGAGCTCAGCTCGGCGCCGGCCGCCTCCCTGATGGAGTGCGTCGGGTCCGTCTCGGCCGACCTCACCGCCGTACGCGCCACACTGCGCGAGGCGGGTCTCGGCATCAGCGGCTTCGGCCACGAACCCTGGAACCCCCCGACCCGCTATCGGCACGAGCCCCGGTACGACGCGATGGAGATCTATCTCGACCGCTTCGGACCCGAGGGGCGGGCCATGATGTGCTCCTCCGCCTCGGTGCAGGTGTGTCTCGACGCCGGGTACGAGGAGCCGGGCACCCTCGGCCACCGGCGGCGCTGGTGGCTGGCGCACCAGCTCGGCGCGGTGCTGGTGGCCGCGTTCGCGCACTCGCCGCTGGCACGCGGCCGGGTCACCGGCTGGCGTTCGACCAGGCAGGCGCTGTGGGCGGGGATGGACCCGGCGCGCACCAACGCCCCGGCGCTGGACGGCGACCCGCGCGCGGCGTGGGCGCGGCTGGTGCTGGACGCGCCCGTGATGTGCGTACGGGCGGACGAGGGTCCCTGGGGTGTGCCCGGAGCGATGACGTTCCGGGAGTGGACGAGATCCGACACCCCGCCGAGCCGCGCCGACCTCGACTATCACCTGACGACGCTGTTCCCGCCGGTGCGCCCGCGCGGCCACCTGGAGCTCCGCATGATCGACGCGCAGCCCGGCGAGGACGGCTGGATCGTGCCGCTCGCGGTGACGACGGCGCTGTTCGAGGACCCGGAGGCCGCCGAGATCGCGTACCGGACGGTCAAGCCCCTCGCGGAGCGGGCGGGTTCGCAGCCGCCACCGCGCAATCCGCTGTGGGACGCGGCCACGCGTGACGGCCTGACCGATCCCGAACTGCGGGAAGCGGCGGCCGTCTGCTTCGCCGCGGCGGCCGAGGCACTGCCCCGGCTCGGCGCGAGTTCCGAGGTGCAGGACGCGGTCGCGGCGTACACCGACCGCTATGTGGCCCGGGGCCGCTGCCCCGCCGACGACGTGCTCGACCTGTTCCACGGGAAGGACATCCCCGCATGACCGCATCCCGGACGCCGGCCCCGACGGCCGACACCGACCCCCACATACTCCGGGAGCGCGCGCTGGCGGCGCTGACCACGGCCCGGGCCCGCACCGCGCTCCTGACGACCGCCGTCGACGAGTCCGACCTCACCGCGCAGCACTCGCCGCTGATGTCCCCGCTGGTGTGGGACCTCGCCCACATCGGCAACCAGGAGGAGCTGTGGCTGCTGCGCAACGTCGCCGGGCGGGAGGCGATGCGGCCCGAGATCGACGGACTGTACGACGCCTTCGAGCATCCGAGGGCCGTGCGGCCCTCGCTGCCACTGCTGGCTCCCGAGGAGGCCCGGCAGTATCTGCACGAGGTGCGCGGCCGGGCCCTTGACGTGCTGGAGAGCACCGACTTCCGCGGCACCCGGCTCACCGACGCGGGCTTCGCCTTCGGCATGATCGCCCAGCACGAACAGCAGCACGACGAGACGATGCTGATCACCCATCAGCTCCGCCGGGGCCCCGCCGTGCTGTCGGCGCCGGACCCCGAGCCCGTCCCCTTCTTCACGGGCCCTGCCGAAGTCCTCGTGCCCGGCGGGGAGTTCACGATGGGCACCTCGACCGAGCCGTGGGCGCTGGACAACGAGCGGCCCGCGCACCGGAGGATCGTCCCGGCGTTCCACATCGACACCACGCCGGTGACGAACGGCGCGTACCAGGTGTTCATCGCGGACGGCGGTTACGACGACGAACGCTGGTGGACGGCCGAGGGCTGGGACCACATTCGCGCGCGCGGCATCCACGCGCCGCTGTTCTGGCGGCGCGACGGCCGGCAGTGGCTGCGGCGGCGGTTCGGCGTCACCGAGGTCGTGCCGGCCGACGAGCCGGTGCTGCACGTGTGCTGGTACGAGGCGGACGCGTACGCCCGCTGGGCGGGGCGCCGGCTGCCCACCGAGGCCGAGTGGGAGAAGGCGGCCCGGCACGACCCGGTCACCGGCCGCTCGGCCCGCTACCCGTGGGGCGACGCCGACCCGACGCCCGAGCACGCCAACCTCGCACAGCGGCATCTGCGTCCGGCACCCGTCGGCAGCTACCCGGCGGGCGAGTCGCCGCTGGGCGTACGGCAGTTGATCGGTGACGTGTGGGAGTGGACGTCGAGCGACTTCCTGCCCTACCCGGGGTTCACCGCGTTCCCGTACAAGGAGTACTCGGAGGTGTTCTTCGGCCCCGAGTACAAGGTGCTGCGCGGTGGTGCGTTCGCCGTGGACCAGGTGGCGTGCCGGGGAACGTTCCGCAACTGGGACTACCCGATCCGGCGGCAGATCTTCAGCGGATTCCGCACGGCACGGGACGCCTCCCCGGAGGTCGTCTGATGTGTCGCCATATCGCCTATCTCGGGCCCGCTCTGCCGCTGGGCAGGGCCCTGGTGGACCCGCCGCACAGTCTGTTCCGCCAGTCGTGGGCGCCCCGGCGGCAGCGGTACGGGACGGTCAACGCCGATGGTTTCGGGGTCGGTTGGTACGCGGAGGGCGACCCGGTGCCGGGGCGGTACCGGCGGGCCGGGCCGATCTGGGGCGACCAGTCCTTCGCGGACCTCGCCCGGGTGGTCCGCACCGGGGCGCTGCTGGCCGCCGTCCGGGACGCCACGGTGGCGGGCGCGGACGACGAGGCCGCGGCGGCGCCGTTCACGGCCGGGCCCTGGCTGTTCAGCCACAACGGGGCGGTCGCCGGATGGCCCCGGTCCCTGGCGCCGCTCGCCGCCGAACTGCCCGCCGCCGAGGTGCTGTCGATGGAGGCCCGCAACGACTCGGCGCTCGTGTGGGCCATGGTCCTGAACCGGCTGCGGGCCGGCGACACGGAGGGCCAGGCGCTGGCCGACACGGTCCTGGAGGTCGCCCGGGCGGCCCCCGGGTCGCGCCTCAATCTGCTGCTCACCAACGGCGAGACGATCGCCGCGACGGCCTGGGGCGACACGCTCTGGTATCTCGCCGAGCCCGGCCGCAGCACGGTCGTGGCGTCCGAGCCGTACGACGACGATCCGCGCTGGGTGGAGGTCCCGGACCGCACACTGCTCGCGGCGAGCCGGACGGACGTCCTGCTCACCCCGCTCAAGGAGCTGGAGGCACCCACCCGACTCAAGGAGCCGGAGGTACCCACCCGCCCGAACGACGACTCCCCACCCGTCCTTCCGAAGGAGCCCCCTGCGTGAGCCCGTTCCTTCTCACCCGTACCCTGCCCGAGGACGCCACGGACGCCGCCCTGCGCGCCGACGTCCTGGACGGTCTGACCCGTACGCCGAAGACGCTGCCGCCCAAGTGGTTCTATGACGCGCGTGGCAGCGAACTGTTCGAGCGGATCACCGAGTTGCCCGAGTACTACCCGACCCGTGCGGAGCGCGAGATCCTGGTCGGCCGGGCGGGCGAGATCGCCGCGGCGAGCGGTGCGCGCACCCTGGTCGAGCTGGGGTCCGGCTCGTCCGAGAAGACCCGGCACCTGCTGGACGCGATGCCCGACCTGCACACGTACGTGCCGGTCGACGTCAGCGAGAGCGCGCTGCGGCAGGCGGGCGAGGCGCTGATCGCCGAGCGGCCGGGGCTGAACGTGCACGCCCTGATCGCCGACTTCACCGCCGGGCTCGAACTGCCCGGGACTCCGGGGCCACGTCTGGTGGCGTTCCTGGGTGGCACGATCGGCAACCTGGTGCCCGTGGAGCGGGCCGCGTTCCTGGCCGCCGTCCGTGCGCTGCTGGCGCCCGGTGACGCGCTGCTGCTGGGCACGGACCTGGTCAAGGACGCGGCGGTGCTGGTCGCCGCGTACGACGACGCGGCCGGGGTGACGGCCGAGTTCAACAAGAACGTGCTGAACGTGGTCGACCGGGAGCTGGGGGCGGACTTCGACGCCGACACCTTCGAGCATGTCGCTCTCTGGAACGCCGAGTGCGAGTGGATCGAGATGCGGTTGCGGTCCCGCAAGGCCCAGACGGTGAAGGTCCCCGCGCTTGACCTGGCGGTCGACTTCGCGGCCGGGGAGGAGTTGCGCACGGAGGTCTCGGCGAAGTTCAGGAAGGGTGGTGTTCGGTCCGAGCTGGCGTCCTGCGGGCTGGAGTTGACCCACTGGTGGACGGACAGGGAGGGCCGCTTCGCGCTGTCGTTGAGCCGCGTGGCGTAGCGGCTTCCTCGCCCCCGCCGCCCCTACCCGTCCCATCCCCAGGGGCTGCGCCCCTTCACCCCCACAGCGCGGGTCCGATGGGGGCTGGTCGCGCAGTTCCCCGCGGGCCCGAGAAGCAGGGGCTGCGCCCCGTGCTTCTCAGGCCCGCAGGGGTCTGGTCTTTCAGGGGCGCGGGGAACTGCGCGAGAAGCCCCACCCATCCGCGCCCGACGACGCGCCCCTCGGGGGCGATCGAATCGACGTCTCGCGGACCCGCGCACTCTGAGGCACCGTGGAATGACGTGTGGCGCACCGGCCACGGCGGAGCACGCGACAAGGAGAACCCGCATGACCGACCACGTTTACCGGGTCACCGAGATCGTCGGCAGTTCGGGCGAGAGCGTCGACCACGCCATCCGCAACGGCGTCGCCCGCGCCTCCCAGACGTTGCGCAACCTGGACTGGTTCGAGGTGACGCAGGTCAGGGGGCATATCGAGAACGGGCAGATCGCGCACTACCAGGTCGGCCTCAAGGTCGGCTTCCGACTGGACGACGACACCGACTGACCCAGCGGCCCCGGCGGGCGCTCAGGTCCGTCCCTCCCGCTCCTGCGCCACCTTCAGCGCGCTGGAGCCGACGGCCCAGCGCGCCCGTACGACCGTGAAGCCCGCCCGCTCCGCGTCCTCGCAGACCAGTGCGTCGTCGTCCACGAGGACGCGGATCTCGCGGGTCCGGGCGAGATCGCGGAGGATCTCCAGCTTGGTGCGGCGGGCGGGCCTGCGGTCGTTGTCACGGCGCATCCAGATCCGCCCTTCGGGCAGCCCGTGCGCGGCGAGCCAGTCGACGGTGTCGCGGCGGCAGCGCTCGGGCCGCCCGGTCAGGTACACGACCTCACACTCCTGCGCGCTCTCCCGCGCCAGCGCGACGCCCTCGGCCAGCGGCGGATCGTGCGGGGCGGCGGCGAAGAACGCGTCCCAGGCGCGCGGCTTCCGCTCCAGGAACCGCTGCCGGTGCGCGGTGTCGGCGAGGGTGTTGTCCAGGTCGAATACGGCGAGGGGCCGGTCGTTGTCGGTCACGGCACCAGCCTAGGCAGCAGATGACTCGTGTCGTCCGTCGTCGCTTCACACAACAAACACAAACTCCGCTAATAGCTTTAAGTTTCAAACGTTACGCTCGTCATCTCTCCCCCCACACAGCACAGGAGAACGGGCGTGCTTGACGGCGAAATAATCGTGATCGGCGGCGGATACGGGGGCATCCGCCTCGCCAAGCAGCTGGACGAGGTCGCACGGGTCACCCTTGTGGACCGCAAGGAGGTCTTCTTCCACCGCATCGCCGCGCTGCGCGCCGGCGTGCACGAGGCATGGACGACGACGCCCTTCATCCCGTACGACCGGCTGCTGCGCAACGGCCGTGTCGTGATGGGCAAGGCGGTCGGGATCGACACCGCCGAGCGGCAGGTGAAGCTCGCCACGGGTGAGCGGCTGCCGTACGACGTGGTGGTGATCGCGACCGGCGCGGACTATCCGGAGCCGGCCCGCTTCCTGGGCACCACCTCCGAGGAGGCGGGCAAGACGTTCGCCGTGCACCAGGAGAGCGTGGCCGCCGCCGAGCACGTCCTGATCGTCGGCGGCGGACCCGGCGGCGTGGAACTCACCGCCGAGATCCGGCTGGCCCGGCCGGACGCGCGGGTCACCCTCGCGCACGCCGGGCCCGAGCTGCTCAACTCCACCGGCAGCAAGTGGGCCGGACGGCGGGCCCTGGCCTGGCTGGAGTCGCACGACGTGGAGGTACGGCTCGACTCGTTCGTCTCCCCCGGGCCCGACTTCGGCACCTACCGGGACGGGCGGGGCAACCTCATCGAGGCCGACCTCTCCTTCTGGGCCAACGGCACCACGCCGAACACCCTCTGGCTGCGGCTGGCCGGGCACGGGGACTGGCTCAACGCCGCCGGGCACGTCAAGGTCGACCGGATGCTGCGGGTCGACGGGCGGCTCGACGTGTTCGCGGTCGGTGACGTGAACGACGTCAGCGAGCTGAAGGTCTCCCCCGTCGCGTTCGCCCAGGCGGACATCGCCGCCCACAACATCCGCGCCTATCTGGGGAGTTCGGGCAAGCACCGCAAGGAGCCGCGTCTGTACCGGCCGATCCGGCGGACCCCGCTGATCGTGCCCCTCGGTCCGGCCGACGGAATCACCCTCCTGCCCGTGCCGGGCGGCGAGACGGCCGTGCTCGGCGCGCGCACGTCCACGCTGGCGAAGGCGAAGACACTGATGACGCCGTATATACGGAAGCAGCTCGGCTACTCCGCGTGAGACTCGGGCCTCCCCCGAGGGAGCGGCGGGGGCGGGACACGGCCCACCCGCCCGCGGCCGAGCACCCCACCTCGAAAGGGTCAGTCGACCCGGACCGCACCCGTCGGCTCCTGCTCCACGAGGTCGTTCGCGTGGGCGAGGAAGTCGTCGACCATCCGGTGGAAGAGTCCCGCGAGCTGCTGGAGTTCCTCGGGCGACCACTCGGACAGCGCCATCTGCATACCGCGGACACCGGCCTCCCGAATGCGCCCTATGGCCTGCTTGCCGACCGCCGTCAGCTCGATGCGCTGGGCGCGGCGGTCGTCCGGATCGGGTACGCGGGTGACGTAGCCGGCCTTCTGGAGCTGCTGGACCTGGCGGGTGACGTGCGAGGCCTCGACACCTAGGCGGTTGGCCAGCTCCCCCGGACGCAGCGGCTCGGAGTCGGCGATCTGACGCAGCAGGGCGACGGCGGCACGGTCCAGCGGCACCCCGGCCAGGCTCATCAGACGCTCGTGCGCCCGGGCCCGGGTGCTGAGGTAGGTGATGCGAGTGAGGGCTCGCTCGATCTCGATCACTTCCGGGGAAGCCGGGTCGGAGGGTAGCGGTGAGGGGGGCATGGGATCTACTTTACCATCTTGTTGCCTAACTCAAGTAAGTTCATCGCCCGGGTAGCCCCCGCGACCGAACGGAGCCCTCATGTCCCTTCTCGCCCGCCCGGCGGTGGCCGCCTTCGCGGCCAAGGCGATGCAACGGCTCGCGGCACTGGCGAGCCGACGAGCCGGTGGGCCCGGCTCCACGGCCGCATGGCACGCCCGCCTCCCCGAATACACCTGCACCACGCGCGAGTTGACGGTACCGACCTCGTTCGGCCCGGCCCGCGCCGTGCTGTACGTGCCCGCCGACGCGGAGGGAGGCCCTCCCCCGCCGGTCCACGTCAACTTCCACGGTGGCGGCTACGTCATGCCGCAGATCGAGCTGGACGACTCGCTGTGCCGGTGCATAGCCGTCGAGGCGGGTGTGGCCGTGCTCAACGTGGACTACGTGGTCGCCCCGCAGCACCCGTTCCCCGCGCCGCCCCGGCAGGCGTTCGAGGTCGTCCGGTGGGTCGCCGAGCACGGGGGCGAGCACGGCTGGGACGGCGAACGGCTCTCCGTTGGCGGCCAGAGCGCGGGCGGCGGCCTCGCGGCGGCGGTGGCCCGCCAGGCGCTGGAGGAGGGCGGCCCGTCGATCGCCCTCCAGGTCCTGCACTATCCGCCGCTCGACCTCGCCACCGCCGCCCGCGACAAGCGGGCCGCGATCGCCAAGCCGTTGCTGCGCCCCTGGATGGCGGACGTCTTCGACAGCGCGTACATCCCGGACCCGAAGCAGCGGGGCGACCGGCTGGCCTCGCCCGCGCACCCCTCGGACACCGCCGGTCTCAAGGGCATCGCGCCGGCCTTCGTCGTCACCGCCGAGTACGACCTCCTCAAGGCCGAGGGCGTGGCCTACGCCGACCGCCTCCGCACGGCCGGATCGCTGGTCGGCCACCACGACGTCACCGGCGCCGACCACGGTTACGACAGCCAGGACGAGGCCAGGGCACGCGAGGTGTACCCGCTGATCGCGGAGCAGGTGCGACGGGCGTTCGAGGAGAGGGTGTCGTAGGGCGGCGACGTCCCCGTGGAGGGCCGGTCCGCGACCGCGGGCCGGCCCTCCACGGGGTGTTCACCCTGTCGGGGACGGGGACTTGCGCTCTCTCAGCCGACCGGCGGTGTTCCGTGGGTGTGGAACGACTCGATGGTCCGCAGGCCCCAGGCCTGGCCCTTGGCGCGCTCCGCCTGCGTCCAGGTGACGAGCGGCCAGTCGGGGGCGAGGACGAGCCGGGTGAGCGGGTTGCACAGCTCGATGCGGTTGCCGCCCGGCTCGTAGACGTACAGGAAGAACGTCTGCTGGATGGCGTGCTTGTGCGGGCCGGTCTCGATGAACACGCCCTGGTCGAGGCAGAGATCGGCGGCTCGCAGGATGTCCTCGCGGGTGTCGGTGGCGAACGCGATGTGGTGCAGACGGCCGCGTGAGCCGGTCCAGTCCTCGGTGTGGACGACGTCGTACGACTTGTTGGTGAAGGTCAGCCACTGGGCGGCGACCTTCCCGGTGTCGAGGACGATCTGTTCGGTGGGGCGTGCGCCGAGCACCTCGCGGGTGAACTCGGCGTTGGCCCCGACGTCGGAGGCGAGGTAGTTGACGTGGTCGAGGCGGCGTACGCCGACGCCGTGGCCGGGTTTGGCCTGGGGCTGGTTCTTCAGCCCCGGCCTGAGGTCGGCCGGCGCCTCGTACCACTCGCTCTCCCAGTACAGGGCGAGCTCGTGCCCGTCGGGGTCGGTGGTGACGTAGAGCGGGCCGATCCCCGGTTCGTCCTCGACCCAGCGGCCCGCGCGCCCGGTGCTCTCCAGCTCCTTGACCCGGCGCCGCAGGGCCTCCTCGCCGGACGCCCGCAGGGCGGTGCGGCGGATGCCGTTGGTGGAGTGGGCGGTGAGGGTGAGGCTGTGGTGCTCGTAGTCGTCCCAGGTCCGCAGGTAGACGGAGCCGCCGGAGCGGCCGTTCTCGGTGAGGCCCAGGATCTCGGTGAAGAACCAGAGGCTGCGGTCGAGGTCGGGGGTGAGCAGTTCGACGTGCCCGAGGTGGGCGATGTCGCCGAGCGGCGGGGTCATCGGTGACTCCTTAGGGGCGGGAGGCGGGGTCTGCGGGCCGGGGGAAGACCGTGCCGTCGAAGATCTTGCGGGCGGTGCGGACGACGGCGGTGCGGCTCACCGAGGGGCCGCCGTCGGGGCCGTACGCCACGTGGGTCTCGATGTCGAGGAAGCCGGTGGGGTGCTCGATGCGCAACAGGTCACCGGTGAGCGGGAGTTGGGCCAGGCCGTCGCCGACTCCGCCCTTCACGCGCAGCCCGGCGGCCACGCTCGCGCCGCCGAGTACGCCGATCGAGGTGTGACAGCGCACCGGGATGAACGTGCGGGTGGCGACCGCGCCGCCGTCCTGCGGCGGGGCGAGCAGGCTGAGTTTGGGCACGGTGGTGTGCTCGACGTCGCCGAGACCCATCAGCGGGCCCGCCGCCAGCCTGATCCCGCGCAGCCGGTCGGCGAGCGCGAGGTCCTCCTCCAGGATTTCGGGGGTCTCGTGGCCGGTGACGTTCAGCGCGGCGGCGGGGATCAGGACGGTCGGCATGCCGTTGTCCACGCAGGTCACCTCGGTGCCGGCGACGACGTCACGGGCGTTGCCGGTGGGCAGCAGCGGGGTGCCGCCCGACGGGAACTCGATCACCACCGGCGCGGCCGTCCCCGGCACCCCCGAGATCCCGGCGTCCCCGGTGACCGCGATCCGGCCGCCGGGGGTGGGGAAGGTGGCGACGGCGAGATCACCGCTGTTCAGCATGCGGATCCGTACGGACGTCTCCGGCTCGCCGACGCTCACCAGTCCGCGTTCGACGGCGAACGGACCGACTCCGGCGAGCAGGTTGCCGCAGTTCTGACGGTCGCTCACCTCCGCCAGGTCGACGCCGACCTGGAGGAAGAGGTAGTCGACGTCGGCCTCGGGATCGGCCGAGGCGGACACCACGGCCACCTTGCTGGTCAGGGGATGGGCGCCGCCCAGTCCGTCGATCTGGCGGGGATCGGGGCCGCCCATCACCCGCAGCAGCAGGCCGTCACGGTCGGCCGGGACGGCGGGCAGGTCCCCGGCGAGGAAGTAGGCGCCCTTGGAGGTGCCGCCGCGCATCAGCATGCAGCGGATCCCGTCGGGCCACCCGGTCACGGCCGGGCCTCCGCGCCGACGTGCTCCCCGTGCGGCTTCCCGGCTCGGCCGCGCTCGCCCGCGTACCTCGCGTACGGCCTCACGAGTCCGCCTCCTCGCCCGTGTACTCCTCGTAGGACCGGTACGTCACCCCGAGTCGTACGAGGGTCTCCCGCAACCCGTAGCGGTCCAGGCCGAGTTGGCCGTCCAGGAAGGCGGCACGGGAGGCGGCCTCCTTCCGTTCGCGGGCCTCGGACGCCTCGGCCGTACGCCGGGCCCGTTCCCGGGGGACGACGACCACGCCGTCGTCGTCGGCGAGGATCACGTCCCCGGGACGGACGACCTGGCCGCCGATGGCCACGGGGATGTTGACGGAGCCGCCGGTGGCCTTGACGGTGCCCTGCGCGCTGACGGCCGCGGCCCAGGCGGGGAAGCCCGTCGCGCGCAGTTCGCAGGTGTCGCGGATGCCCGCGTCGATGACCAGGCCGCGTACGCCCCGCCGCCCGAGCGCGGTGGCGAACAGTTCGCCGAACATGCCGTCGGTGGAGGGCGAGGTGGTGGTGACGACGAGGATGTCGCCCTCGCCGCACTGCTCGACGGCGGCATGGATCATGAGGTTGTCGCCGGGCCAGGACAGGACCGTGACGGCGGTGCCGACGATCCGGGTGTCCTGCTGGACGGGGCGGAGGTGGGTTCCGAGCAGGCCGGTGCGGCCCATCGCCTCGTGGACGGTGGCGACCCCGTACCGGCCGATCGCCTCGACGTCCTCGGCGTCCGCCTTCGGCGGGTTGGTGACGATCACGCCGCCCATCAGTCCAGCACCCCCGTGACCTGCGGGTAGGGGCGCATGTACGCCTCGGCCATGGTCGTGTGGGCGAGGCCCAGGTTGGGTCCCGCGTTGCGCTTGAGCTGGACGCCACGGCGTACGGCGAGGTCGGTGTAGTAGTCCCACAGGTGCCGCTGGGCGCCCAGGCACTCCATGGCCTTGCGCTTGGTCTCCCAGACGTCGGTGATGTCGAGGAGGACCTCGGGCCGGAAGCCGCACATCTCGGGCTGGTGCGGCTCGAAGAAGAACACGGGCGGGGCGCCGATGATCTCGCCCTCGGCGGGGTAGCCGATGGCCTGCGCGAGTACGCGGGCGTCCAGGGCCATGCGGGCGGCGGCCGGGTGGTCCCCGTTGTAGGGATCCTCCAGCGGGTGGGTGAGGACGACGTCCGGCTGGGTCGCGCGGTAGACGGCGACCAGCCGGTCGGTCAGTTCGGGGGTGCCGAGCAGCGGGTAGTCGCCGGCGTCGAAGAAGACGATCCCGGCGCCGAGGGCGGCGGCGGCCCTCTCGGCCTCCTCCCGGCGGATCGCCTTGATCTCGCCGAGCTTCCGGCCCTCGCGCCAGGCCTTCGCGGACTCCCCGCGCTCCCCGAAGGTCAGACAGGCGACGGTGACCTTCTCGCCGCGCGAGGCCGCCAGGGCGATGGCGCCGCCGGCCCTCCACACGAAGTCCCCCGCGTGGGCGGTGATGACGAGTGTCGATCGAGGTGGGGCGGCGGCGGACGCCGTGCCGTCGGCCATGTGTCGGCTCACTCCCTGTTGAGGCTCGGTTCGCCTCCGGGGCGCCAGAGCCTGTGTCGGGAACGGCGATCGTGCCCGCCCCTTCGGGCCTCCGCGCGTTCGCCGTCCCGACACAGGCGCGCCCCTTCGGCTCACTCGCCGTGGTGGACGGGCCTGTCTGCCCACCCCGGGGCGTCGTGCGTGGCGCGGCTATGCGCGCAGCGCGGTGATCACGCTCGTGAGGTGGGCGCGGACGGCCTCCTCGGCCGCCCGCGGGTCCCTGGCCGTGATCGTCTCGATCATGGCCAGGTGTTCACCCAGGGAGTGCTGGGGCCGTCCCGGCCGCAGCGCGAGCTGGAATCGGTGGCGCACCAGCTGGGCGTTGAGCCGTTCCAGCATTCCCACCGCCACCTGCTGACCGGAGATCTCCCGGATGCGGGCGTGCAGTCGCTGGTTGAGCCCGGAGTACGTCACCGGTTCGCCGTCGGCCACGGCCTTGGTCATCGCCGTGCCGATGTCGGCCAGTTCGGCGAGTTGGTCGTCGGTGGCCACCGTGGCCGCCTTCGCCGCGCACAGCCCTTCCAGGACCATGCGGCACTCGCTGATGGCGACCGCTTCCTCCACGGTCACCACCCGCACCCGCGAGCCCCGGTTGCGGATCCGCTCGACCAGCCCTTCGGCCGCCAGATCGATCAGTGCCGCGCGGATGCTGGCCCGTGTCACACCGAACTGCTCGGCGAGTTCGTTCTCCACCAGCCGCTGAGCCGGTGCCATCTCGCCGTCCAGGATCGCCTGCCGCAGCTTCGCCACCGCGAGCTGTTTGGCCCGCTCGCCGGTGCCCGGACGGGCTTCCTCCTGCATGATGCCCTCCCTGAGTGAGTGCCTGTCGAACGTAAATCCAGGGCAACAGGATTGTCAACAATTTTGTTCTCACAGGGTTCGCGCTGCTTACAGGGCTACGCGCACCGGGAGGAGCACGGCCGAGGGCTGCTCCGGGCCGTGGTGGACGCTCTGGTCGGCCGCGCGGAGGGTCGTGGCGGTGGCGAGGGGCTCGCCCGTGCCCGGGTTGCGGGCGTAGCGCGAAATGAGCAAGTGGCCGTGACCGCCGACACCGAGCGGATCCGCCCCCGGCCCTCTCACCCAGGTGCGTCAGCGGCGGGGCACGAGCATGCTCAGCGCGTTCGCCGCGACCACCGCGCCGATCGCGGCCCACTCGATCCACCCGAGGCCCTGCCCGAGCATGATCCAGCCGGCGAGGGCGGCCAGGACGGGGTTGACGCTCATGAAGAGCCCGAAGGCCTGGGCGGGCACGCGGCGCAGGGTGAACACGTCCGCGAGGTACGGCACGGCCGAGGCGAGGACGCCGGCGGCGATCGCGTAGCCGACGGCCCCGGCGGTCGGCGGCTGCCGGACGACCACGACGATGCCGACCGGCAGGAAGGCCAGGGCGGAGAGCCCGGCGGCGGCGGCCGAACCCTGCGCGCCGGGGATACGGCGGCCGACCGTGCGGTTGAGGAGGATGTACGACGCCCAGCAGACGGCGGCGAGGAGGCCGAGCCCCATGCCGAGGTGGTCGGCGGAGGGCTGCGGACGCATCAGGGTGACCACGCCGAGGGCGGCGATCAGCGCGCAGCACGCGTCCACCCGGCGGCGCGAGCCGGCCAGGGCGATGGCGAGCGGGCCGAGGAACTCCAGGGTCACCGCGAGCCCGAGACCGATGCGGTCGATGGCCGTGTACAGCGACAGGTTCATCGTCCCGAAGACCAGTGCCAGCAGCGCCACCGGCCACCACTGCCGCGCGGTGAAGGACCGCAGCCGGGGCCGGCCGACGGCCACGAGGACGATCGCGGCGACGTACTGCCGTATCGCGACGACCCCGGCGGGCCCGAGCACGGGGAAGGCCAGTGAACCCAGCGCGGCCCCGACCTGGTTGGACACCCCGCAGCCGACCATGGTGAGGACCCCGGCCAGGCGGGCCCCACCCGGCTCGGAAGCGGGGGCCGTAGCCGTAGCCGTAGCCAAGGCCGGGGTGGGGGTCGGGGAGGCGGGGACCGTACCGGAGGAGTCGGGAGCGGAGGCCGCGGCGGTGTCCATGAGCCGATCGTGCGCCCGGGCGACCGATGGCCCAAAATGCATCCCCGTCCCGATCTATACGCTGGAGTCATGGATGACACGCGTCGGCGGCGGGGCGACGATCCGGACCCGGCCGTCAGGGTTGTGGAGCTGCGACAGCTGCGCTGTCTGGTCGCGATCGTCGAGGAGGGCACCTTCACCGACGCGGCCATCGCGCTCGGCGTCTCCCAGGCGGCGGTGTCCCGCACGCTGGCCTCGCTCGAACGGGCCCTGGGCGTACGTCTGTTGCGGCGGACCTCCCGCGAGGTGACGCCCACACCGACCGGACTGCGGGTGGTGTCGCACGCGCGGCGAGTGCTCGGCGAGGTGGACGACCTGGTGCGGGAGGCGACCTCGGGCCAGGTGCGGCTGCGGATCGGGTACGCCTGGTCGGCGCTCGGCCGGCACACGCTGACGTTCCAGCGCCGCTGGGGTGCCGCGCACCCGGCGACGGATCTGCAGTTCGTGCGGGCCAACTCCCCGACCGCCGGGCTGGCGGAGGGCTCCTGCGACCTCGCGGTGGTCCGGTGGGCGGTGGACGACCGCCGGTTCGACTCGGCGATCGTGGGCCTGGAACGGCGGCTGTGCGCGATGGCGAGCGACGATCCGCTTGCCCGCCGCCGGTCGGTGCGGCTCGCCGACCTCAGCGGGCACACCCTGCTGGTCGACCGCCGGACCGGCACGACCACCACCGACCTGTGGCCGCCCGGATGCCGTCCGGCGACCGAGGAGACGCACGACGTCGACGAGTGGCTCACCACGATCGCGACGGGCCGTGCCGTCGGAGTGACGGCGGAGTCCACCGCCAACCAGTACCGGCGGCCCGGCGTCGTCTACCGGCCGGTGCTCGACGCCGAGCCGATCGCCGTACGGCTCGCCTGGTGGCGGGACGACCCGCATCCCGCCACCCCGGCCGCCATCGAACTGCTGACGGCGCTCTACCGCTCCGGCTGAGCCCCCGTCCTCGGCGTCAGCCGCAGCACGGTGCCCTCACCGTTGGCCGACAGCAGGAGGGTGCCGTCCGGAGCGGCGGCGAGGCCCGCGAAGCGGCGGGCCATACCGGGCATGATGTCCGCGAACAGCGCCGGTTCGGTGCGGGGGGCGACACCTGGGGGCGGCCCGACCGGCAGGTCCTCCGCGTCGATCCGACGCTCCCCCGTGGTGAGGGAGACCGCGCGAAGCCTGCGCGGCCCGGTCTCCACCACGAACAGCTCCTCGCCCAGGACCGCCAGGCCCTGGGGTGCGCCCAGCCCGTCCACGACGAGGGCCGTCCGGCCGTCCGAATCGATCCGGAGCACCGTCCCGAGCCGCTCCTCGCTGACGTAGAGGCGGCCCTCCGCGTCGAAGGCCACGTCCGTGGGCCGGTCGAGGCCTTCGGCGAGCACGGTCACGGTGGCGGTGCCGGAATCGGTGCCGGTGCCGGAATCGGTGGCGCCTTCGTCCCCGATGGCCACGACCCGGCCCGCGCCCGTCTCGGCGACCACGAGTGAACCGTCCGGTCCGACCGCTATGCCGATGGGGCGGTTCAGCCCCCGCGCCCGCTCCCGGACCGCCGCACTCACGGTGTCGTACGTCTGCACCATGCCGAACTGCGAGGTGTAGTGCAGCAGTTCACCGTCGGCGGTGATGCCGTGGGCGAAGGGCAGCAGAAGGTGGGTTCTCACCCCGCCGGGCCCCGCCTCCGCGGACGTACCGACCGGCTCGCCCTCGTCGGTGGCCGCCGGGCTCGCCAGCCGGTAGTGGTCGGCGGCGTAGACCGTACCGCCGAGGTCGACCGTCACGCCGTAGGGGCCGTCGAGGCCGCGGCGCACGATCTCGCGGGTGCGGCCGTCGGGGTACAGCTCGGTGACGCCGCCACTGGCATAGCTGGAGACGAACATGCGGTTCTCGGCGTCGAACGCCGCGTTGTCCAGCCCCTTCAGACCGCTGGTGACGAGCGTGCGGGTGCCGCTGCCGTGCAGGTCGATGCGGGTGACGATGCCCTCGACGCCCCGGGAGACGACGTGCAGGACACCGCCCTGGTCGAAGCGGACCGCGACCGGCTCGTGCACGTCCTCGGCGACCACCTCGGGCGTGCCGCCGTCCGGCGGGATGCGCCAGACCTGCCCGGTGATCATGTGCGGGTAGTAGAGGTGGCCGTCCGGGCCGCGCTGCATCGCGTTGCCGAGGGCCAGGCCCTCGGTGAGTACCACCGGGTCGCCGCCGTCCGGGAACAGCTCCATCAGACGGCCGTTGGGCTTCATCTCGTTGACGAAGAGCCGGTCCCCGATACAGGCGATGCCGTTGGGGTTCGTCACGTCGTCGGTGACGAGGCTGTACTCCCCCGCCGGGGTCCGTCGCGTCACCCGGCCGGGCACCAGGTCTGCTATGTACATCGAGCCGTCGGCTCCGAAGGCGAGGTCGTCCGGCGACTGCACCGGGCTGTCCATCGGGACGACGACGTCGACGTCCCCGGTGGCCGGGTCGACGGCGCTGATCTGCCCGGCGAGGAACTGCGCCACGTACAGCCGCCCGTCGGGGCCGAACGCGACCCCGTTGGAACCCCACAGCGGACTGGGCGGGTTGAGCCGTCGCGCCCGCCAACGGGCACTGGTGGTACGGAGATCGCCGGTCCCGTCGTAACGGTTGGGCCGCGTGCTCATGTCGGCTCCCGCTCTCTCGCCCGGCCTCACTCGGCGCCGACGAGCACGTCGTCCATGCCGCCGTCGGAGCGCCAGTGGCGGAGCAGTTCGTGGAAGGCGACCGGTCCGTCGCCGTACGACTCACTGCGCTTCCTGGGCCGGCCCTCGTTGTTGTAGTAGCCAGGGGTGCACTCCGCCTGGAACGTGTGCAGGTCGGCGGCCTTCTCGCGGATGGTGGCGACCCAGGCGGCCTCGGCCTCGGCGGTCGGCTCGACGTACCGGGCGTGGCGCCTGCGGGCCTCGGCGACGACCTCGCCGACGTGGATCGACTGCTGGTCGAGGATGTGGACGTAGTTGACGGCGCTGGCGTTCTGCATGGGGCCGAGCTGGAAGAGGTTGGGGAAGCCGTGGCTGTAGAAGCCGTGGAGGGTCTTCGGGCCGGCCGTCATCCAGGTCTCCAGCAGGCCGACGCCGTCCCGGCCGTACGCCGGCAGCCGGCCGGAGAGCAGCCCCGAGACGCCGACCTCGAAGCCGGTGGCGAAGATGACGCAGTCCACCTCGTACTCGACCCCGCCGACCACGACGGCCTTGTCGGTGATCCGCTCGACGCCGTGGGTGTCGGCCGTGTCGACGAGGGTGACGTTGGGCCGGTTGAAGGTCTGCAGGTAGTGGTCACTGAAGGTGGGCCGCTTGCACATGTAGCGGTACCAGGGCTTCAGCTTCTCGGCGGTCTCCGGGTCCTCGACGATCGCCGCCACCCGGTCGCGCAGCTCGTTCATCTTCTGGAAGTCGGCGATCTCGTACGCCCGTTCGCGCTCGTCCGCCGGTACGTCGGCGTACGCGTCGGTCGGGATGAGCTTCTCCTGGAGGCGGGCGCTGCTGGTCCAGGCGTCGTTCACCAGGTCCTTCCCGGCCCGGACGCCGGTGACGGTCCTGAGGAAGTTGTCCATGCGCCGCCCCTGCCAGCCGGGGGTGAGCGTCGTCGCCCACTCCGGGTCGGTGGGGCCGTTGCCGCGTACGTCGACCGTCGAGGGGGTGCGCTGGAAGACGTACACGTGCGCCGCGTCGGCCCCGAGGTGGGGAACGACCTGGATGGCGGTGGCGCCGGTGCCGATGACGGCCACCCGCTTGTCGGCGAGCCCGGTGAGGCCGCCGTTCGCGTCGCCGCCGGTGTAGTCGTAGTCCCAGCGGCTGGTGTGGAAGGTGTGGCCCAGATAGGTCTCGATGCCAGGGATGCCGGGGAGCTTCGGCTGGCTGAGCGTGCCGCTGGAGACGACGACGTAGCGGGCCCGCATGCGGTCGCCGCGGTCGGTGGCGACGACCCACTCCAACTCGGTCTCGTCCCAGCGCAGTTCGGTGGCGACGGTCTGGAAGCAGGCGTCGCCGTAGAGGTCGAAGTGGCGGCCGATGGCCCGGGTGTGCTGCCTGATCTCCTCGCCCGGCGCGTATTTCCACTTCGGGACGTAGCCCAGCTCTTCGAGCAGCGGCAGATAGATGTACGACTCGATGTCGCAGTGGATGCCGGGGTAGCGGTTCCAGTACCAGGTGCCGCCGAAGTCGCCGCCCTTCTCGATCACCCGGATCGATTCGACGCCCGCCTGACGCAGCCGGGCCGCGGCGAGCAGCCCGCCGAAGCCGCCGCCGACGACGACCGCCTCGACCCGGTCGTGCAGCGGCTCGCGGGTGAACTCCTGGTCGGCGTAGGGGTCGTCGTCGTAGGAGACGAACTCACCGGCGATCCGCCGGTACTGCGCGCCGCCGTCCGGCCGGATCCGGCGTTCGCGCTCGGTCCGGTACCGGGCGCGGAGGGCTTCGGGGTCGAAGCCCAGCTTCTCCGGGTCGATGGACGTGGGGCCGGTCGGAGTGTGGGGGGTGGACATCGGTGTCCTCTCTGCGGTCCTGATACGTCTGGTGTGGAGTTGTGGGTGGTGCGGTGTTCCCGGTGGTGCCGGTGTTCCCGGCAGTGCGGTGGTGCCCTCCTGTGGCGCGCCGTCGTGTCAGGCCGGTCGGTGGCGCCGTAGCCAGGCGGCCTGCCCGCCGTCGACGAGCAGGTCCGTGCCGGTGATGTAACGCGCTTCGGGGCCGACCAGGAATGCCACGGCGTCGGCGATCTCGGCCGGTGTGCCGGTGCGGCCCGCGCCGCTCGCCTCCAGCATCGCGAGCATGTGCGCGCCGCTCGGGCCCTCGGCCTCCGCCTTCGACATGGCGGTGGCGATGACCCCCGGGCTGACGCTGTTGATGCGGGCGCCGCGCCGGCTCCAGGCGAGCGCTGCCGCCTCGACACGCACGTGGTTGGCCCGCTTGGACACGATGTACGCCCTTGTCGGGCTGTCCCCGACGGCTTCGACGGCACCGATCCCGAGGAGTTCCTCCACCGGGGCCGTGGCGAGGGCGGCCTCGTCCTCCGGGCCGAGGGAGGCGACATGGCCGGCCATGCTGGAGACACAGACCATGGCCGTCCCCGGCGTGGCCACGGCCTCGAGGGCGTCGATGACGTGGGCCGTGCCCAGCAGGTCGACCTCCAGGATCGTCTTCGCCGACCCCTGGACGGCGGAGACACCCGCGGTATGCACGACGGCGGCCACCCGGCCCGCACCGGCCGCCTCCGCCGCGAGCTCGTCCACGGACTTGCGGTCGGACACATCGGTCAGGACACCCCGCACCGCGTACCCCTCGTCGCGCAACGCCCTGACGGCCCGGTCGAGTTGACCGCGCGAGGCGTCGGCGAGGAGAACGGTCCGCCCGCTGCCGAGCCGCCGCGCGATCGCCACGCCCATGCCGCCGGCGCCGGTGACGACGACCACGTCACCGCCTCGGTCAGGCAGCTGTTCCACCATGTTCGGCCTCCTCCCGCAGGGTTGGATTCTTGTCGGGTACCGCCTCGTGCCAGCGCGCACCGGACGCGATGGCCTGCCGCCACTGCCGGATCGCCTTGGGTGGCATACCGACGGCCAGGGCGCCGGTCACCCGGTCGTCGGTGCGGTAGACGGCGACGAACCGGCGATCGGTCAGGTCCCCGTCGACGACGGCGACCTCGTCGTGGCCCTGCAGATGGCCGTAGGCCTGGACCTTCATGTCGTACTGGTCCGACCAGAAGTACGGCACCGGTGCGAACGGCGTGCGTGTCTCGGGCCCCAGCAGGTTGCGGGCGACCGCCATGCCCTGCTCGGCGGCGTTCGTACGGTGCTCGACGCGCATCGACACGCCGAACAGCGGGTTGTGCCAGCGGGCGACGTCACCGGCCGCGTACACGTTCCGCGCGGCCTCGCAGTACTTGTCGCACAGCACGCCGTCGCCGACGGCCAGGCCGCTGTCCGCCAGCCATTCGGTGTTGGGCAGGGAACCGATGGCGACCAGCACCTCGTCGCCCTCGACCGTCCCGCCGTCCGCGAGCCGCACCCCGTCCTCGGTCACCTCGGTGACGGTGACGCCGGTGCGCAGGTCCACTCCGTGGTCGAGGTGGGCCCGGGACAACACCGCGCCGACCTCCCCGCCGACCGCGTGCGCCAGCGGTACCGGCGCCGGTTCGAGGAGGGTGACCTTCACGCCGAGCCGCCAGGCGACGGCGGCGGCCTCCGCCCCGAGGAACCCGGCACCGACCACGACCAGCCGCGTCCCCGGCGTCAGCTGCTCCCGCAGCGTCAGCGCGTCGTCCAGGGTGCGCAGCACATGCGCACCCTCACCGGGCAGCCGTCGCGGCCGTACGCCCGTGGCGATCACCAGTCCGTCGTACGGCACCGAATCGCCGTCCGCGAGCCGTACTTGACGTTCTGTCAGGTCGAGGCCGGTCGCGGCGGTCCCGAGGCGCAGCTCCAGATCGAGGCCGTCGAGGTGGGCCGTGGTGCGCAGGGTCAGCCGGTCGGTGTCCCACTCCGCGGCGAGGAGCTGCTTGGACAGCGGGGGCCGGTCGTACGGGGCGTAAGGTTCGTCGCCGACGAGGGTGAGCGTGCCGTCGTAGCCCTCGCGGCGCAGTGTCTCGGCCGCAGCCAGTCCGGCGGCCGAGGCACCCACGACCAGGATGCGCCTCACCGGTCCACCAGTCGGATCGCGGCGGCGGGGCAGATCGCGACGGCCTCCTGCACGCCGTCCATGAGGTCGTCGGCCGGGTGCTCCTCCAGCAGGATCGCGACACCGTCGTCGTCCCGCTGGTCGAACACCTCGGGGGAGGCCATCACACACTGGCCGGAGGCCACGCACTTGGGCTCGTCGAGTTCCACACGCATGGATTGCTCCTCGGTTCCTGGTACTTGTGGGGGCGAGGTGGGGGTGTCACCGGGTGGGGAGTCACCGGGCGAGGTGTCACCAGGCGACGGGCAGGCACTTCACGCCGTACGTCGTCCCCGTGTGGTTGAACGCCAGCTGCTCGATCGGGGCGGCCGGGCGGAGGGTGGGGATGCGCCGGTAGAGGGTGCCGTAGACGACCTGGAGTTCGAGGCGGGCCAGGTTCTGGCCGAGGCACTGGTGGGGGCCGTAGCCGAACGCGTTGTGCTGACGGGCGGGGCGGCTCAGGTCCAGGCGCTCGGCCTCGGGGAAGGTGATCGGGTCCCAGTTGGCGGTCTGGAGGTCGAAGAGAAGGCCGTCGCCCTTGCGGATGACCTGGCCGTCGATCTCGATGTCGTCCTTGGCGACCCGGCGCAGACCCGAGTGGACGATGGACAGATAGCGCAGCAGTTCGTCGACGGCGCCCGCGACGACCTTCGGGTCCTCGGTGTCCCGCAGCACGGCCAGCTGGTCCGGGTGCTCGAACAGGGCGAGCGTGCCGAGGCTGATCATCGTGGCGGTGGTCTCGTGCCCGGCGATCAGCATGGCGACGCCCATGCTGACGGCCTCCTGGTGGGTCATCTCGCCGGCCTTGACCCGGGTGCCCATCTCCGACAGCACGTCGTCGCCCGGCTGTTCGAGCTTCTCGCGGAACAGGGCGTCCAGATACCCGCCGAGGGCACGGCTGGACTCCTGGGCCTCCTCGGCGGTGAGGGAGTTGTCCAGGACGCGGTTGCTGTTCTCCTGGAAGAAGTGGTGGTCCTTGTAGGGCACGCCGAGCAGTTCGGCGATGACCAGCGAGGGGACGGGCAGGGCCAGCGCGGTGAGCAGGTCGGCCGGGTTGGGGCCGGCCAGCATGTCGTCGATCAGGTCGTCGACGATCTTCTGCACGGCCGGGCGCATCGCCTCGATCCGCTTCACCAGGAACGGCGCGTTGACCGAGCGGCGCAGCCGGGTGTGCTCCGGCGCGTCCGTGTTGGTGATCAGCTTCGGGGTGTGCGGGGCGATGGCCGCCCGGTGGGCGTTGACATGGGGGAAGTCCGGCTCGTGGTCGTCGTTGCTGACACGCGGGTCGGTGAGCAGGGTCCGCTGGTCGGCGTGGCGGGTGATCAGCCACGGGGTACTGCCGTTCCAGATCCGCACCTTGGTGACCGGCTGGTCGCCGCGCAGCTCCGCCGCGGCCGGCGGCGGCGCGAGCGGGCAGCCCGACGCCCTGGACATCGGGTACTCGGGGACCTGTCCGCTCGTGCCGGACGCGGCGTCGGTCAGTGTGTCGGCCATGGTGTCTCCTCGGTGGTGGGGGCTCCGGTGGGGTGGAGCGCCGGGGGATGCTTCGAGGCCTCGATGAGCACATGCAAACAGAGCGGTCTGACGGCTCCCGGTCAGTTGCCTGACAAGAACCTGACGTGACCCAGATCACACCTCGGGCCTCGACGGTGGACCGCACGGGACTGATGCCGCGCCTCAACCAGCTTGCCTCGGAGATGAGTTGACGTACACGGAAATGTCCGGGGCGGGAGCTGCGGGGTCGGAGAAGGGCGGCGCCGGGGTTCCGGCGCCGCCCTTTCCGGCGATGTCGTGGGCTGTCACGTATCCCGACGTGGTGCGGGTGCATTTGCTTCTCGAAGTGTCCGCGAAGGCTTCATTCGGCGCTCGTGGTCGAGAGATTCGTTCAGCGCCCCTGGCCGAGGGATTCGTTCAGCGCTCCTGGTCGAGGGATTCGTTCACCGCTCCTGGTCGCCGGATCTGCCGAGCCAGTAGCCGAAGCCCCGGCGGGTGTGGATCAACGCCGGGCCCTCGCGGTCCACCTTGCGGCGGAGGCGGGAGACGAGCTGCTCGATGGCGTTGTCGCCATGGAAGTCACCCCACACATAGCGGCCGATCTGCTCCTTCGACAGCACCTTGTGCGCGTTGACCAGGAGGTAGCGCAGCAGCCGGTACTCCGCCGGGGTGAGGTTCAACGCCCGGCCGGCGCGCAGGGCCTGGCAGGCGGGGTCGTCCAGGACCAGGTCGCGGTACGACAGTTCGTTGTCCCGCCGGACGGCTTTCCGCCCGCGCAGCAGGACCTGGGCGCGGGCCAGTACCTCGGCGATACGGAAGGGCTTGGTGACGTAGTCCTGCTCACCCAGGCCGACTTCGGGGAGGAGTCTGCCGAGCGAGTCGTACTGCGTCAGGAACAGCACCGGCGGGCGGTGGGCGACGGGGCGGCGCTCCCGCCCGAGGCCCTCCAGGTCCGGCAGCGCCAGGTCGAGCACCACCAGGTCGAAGCGCTGCTCGGTGAGCCGCGCCACCGCCTCCGTGCCCGACTCCGCCGTCTGGATCCGATAGCCGGCCAACTCCAGTGTCGTGGAGAGGAGTTCGGCGATGTCCGGGTCGTCGACCACGATCAGGAGGTGCTGGCCCGCGCCCCGGGGGAGCGAGGGTTTCTCACTGGCACTGCCGTACATGGTTAAGGCCATTCGTGTAGGGCTCTTTCCTTGCGAGGTGCCTCCGGCGGTCGGCCGGTTCGAGTGCGCGGCCAGGGGCTTCGGGGCGATCGGGCCCAACCGGGGCGATGGGCGCCCGTTCGCCGTGCGGGTTGCCGCTGAGCGGGCGAGTACGGGTGGTGCGTGGTTGCTCGCGCGGTTCCCCGCGCCCCTTCGGAGCGCGGCTCCGCTGCGGACGAGGGCAGACGACTCGCCGGGGGTCGCACGCGTGGGCCCCTTCACCGGCGGCGGCTCCTGCGCGCTCGCCGCCCTCCGGACTCCGCGCCCTCGCCTTACACCGGCTCCCGCACACTCTTCGCCCCCTGTTCGCTCCGCCCGGCCCCTCGGCCACGTGCACTCCACCCGCCCCTCGTCACCCCCCCACCAACTCCACTCCTCTCACCGACGGAGCGTCCGCCCCCGCAACCTGCCGCGGCTCCGGCCCAGCCCTCCACGGCTGCGGTCCCGCACTCCCCCGCCCTCAGTCGGGAGGACCCGGGGGACCCTCGTCGGGGCCCTGGCCCTCGTCCACGGCGTAGGCGAGGAACACTTCGACCATCCGGTGGAAGAGCGCGGCGAGTTGGTGGATCTGCTCGGGTGGCCAGTCGGCGAGGGCCAGGCCCATGCCGACCGCGCCGGCTTCGCGGATGCGGTCGACGGCCTGTTGGCCGGCGGGGGTGAGGCGGACACGCAGGGCGCGGCGGTCACCGGGGTCGGCGACGCGGGTGACGTAGCCGGACTTCTCCAACCGCTGCACCTGGCGGGTGACATGGGAGGCCTCGACGTCGAGTCGGCCCGCCAGTTCCCCCGGGCGCAGCGGCTCGGAGTCGGCCACCTGTCGCAGCAGCGCCACGGCGGCCCGGTCCAGCGGCACTCCGGCGAGGGCCATCAGTCGCTCGTGCTGCCGGGCCCTGGTGCTCAGATAGGTGATCTGTGTCAGAGCCCGTTCGATCTCGATCACTTCCGGGGAGGCGGGACCGGCCGTCGGCGGCGATGGGGACATGAGCATCACCCTACCCTTCTCATTGCCTAACTCAAGCAATCCCGTTTTGGGCTCAGTTGCTTGACTCAAGTAAGTCATATATGCTTGCCTAACTCAAGCAAGGCGACGTGGCGCAGTCACTCCCGCACCCGGGTCGGATGGCCGGACGACCGGAGGAAGTGGTGCGCCACCCGAGTCCCCCGGCCTCCCCGGCCGTGGGGCCAAGGACCGGGGCCGTTCGAGCGGGACGGCCCCTACGCGCCGCACCCGTGGGGACGGGGTCGGCGCCCCGGGCCCGGCAGCCGATCACTCCCCCGAACGGCGCCGGGTCCGGGGACACCCCTTTCAGACCCCACTCCCCACGCACCAGCCCCGTACGACCCGAAGCTCGCTCGGCCGTCCCAGCCGCCCTCCCCCGGCCGAGCGAACAGCGCACCGCCCGCCCCCGCATGGGACCACCCCGGACGGAAGACAGGACACCGATGAACACCTCTCTACGAGCCGGCCTGGCTGGGGCGCTCGCCTGTGGCGTGCTGGTCACCGCGATGAGCGCCGGACGGGACGGGGGTGGCGGAGGAGACGCGTCGGCGCCGCCGACCGGCCCGTACGTCGCGCTCGGCGACTCCTACACGGCCGGGCCGGGGATCCCCGACCGGAGCGGCACCCCCGCCGGCTGCGAGCGGTCCGGCCGGAACTACCCGGCCCTCGTCGCCGCGCGGTTGAAGATCGAGGCGTCCGACTTCCACGACGTCAGCTGCACCGGAGCCACCATCGCCGACCTGTCCGCCCCCCAGCCGACCGACGACGGCACCAACCCCGCGCAGTTCGACGCGCTGTCCCGCACGACCCGGCTGGTCACGGTCGGCATCGGCGGCAACGACATCGGCTTCGCCTCGGTGATCCGCCGGTGCGTCACGAGCGGCGTGCTGTACGAGGTCACCGGCGGCCGGGACGGCGACGGCGACGCCCCCTGCGAGGAGCGCTACGTGTCCGGGGACGTCGACGAGGTACGGCGGAAGATCGAGGCGGCGGACGGACGGCTCGCCCGCGCGTTGGACGAGGTCGAACGGCGGGCGCCGAAGGCCCGGGTCTACGTCGTCGGGTACCCGGCGATCCTGCCGTCCGACGGCGGCGACTGCGGCGACTGCGGCCGGGATCTGCCCCTCACCCCCGGTGACTTCGACTTCGTGCGCGACAAGGAGCGGGAGCTCAACACCGTGCTGCGGCAGCGCGCCGAGGCCGCCCGGGCCCGGTATGTCGACACGTACGGGCCGTCCGAGGGCCACGACGCCTGTTCCGCCGAGGACACCCGCTGGATCGAGCCACTCGTGCCGCGCTCCCCCGCGGCGGCCGTCCACCCCGACGAGCGCGGCGGGCGCGGTATGGCCGACGCGGTCCTGCACGCCCTCGCGGCACACCCCTGAACCACCGGACCACTGATCGTGGGCCGGTGCGGGCGGACATCATCGCGCCCCGCGGCCTTGCCCACCCGACGAAAAGAGGACAGTTCATGAGCAGTAACGGTCTCGACGGCCGCAGTGTCGTCGTCACGGGTGCCGGTTCCGGCATCGGACGGGCCGCGGCCCTGAAGTTCGCCGCGGCGGGCGCGAAGGTCCTGGTCGCCGACCTCGACAAGGAGGCCGCCGAGGAGACCGTCCAGGCGATCGGGACGGCCGGCGGCACCGCTGTCGTGGTCGTCGGCGACCTCAGCGACCAGTCGGTCGTCGACGAGGTCGTCGAGCGTGCCGTGGAGGCCTTCGGCGGGCTGGACGTCCTGGTGAACAACGCCGGGATCATGGACCGGATGTCGGCCCTCGCGGACGTCGCGGACGCCGAGTGGGAGCGGGTCCTCCGCGTCAACCTGACCGCGCCGTTCCTGCTCACCCGGGCCGCTCTGCCGCACATGCTGAAGGCTGGGCGCGGCACGATCGTCTTCACCGCCTCCGAGGCCGGACTGCGCGGCAGCGCGGCCGGTGCCGCCTACACCGCGTCGAAGCACGGTGTCGTCGGCCTGGTGAAGAGCCTGTCGGTGATGTACCGCAAGCAGGGCATCCGGGCCAACGCGATAGCCCCCGGCCCCACGATGACCAACATCCAGGTCGACGCCGACCAGCAGGCCCACGGCCCCGCGGTCATCGGCGGGCTGATCGGCGCCAACATCGGCCGCCTCGGCACCGCCGAGGAGCAGGCCGACGCGATCCTCTTCCTCGCCTCCGACGCCGCCGCGTTCGTCAACGGCGTGGTCCTGCCCGTCGACGACGCGTGGGCCGCCGTCTGACGGCCCCGGGCCACGGCTGACCCCGGTCGGGCCGGGCCCCGGACGGATTCCGGGGCACGGCCCGACCGGCGACACCTCTCGCCGCACGCCCACGGCGGCGGCACCTCTCCTCCAGTTCCCCAGAAAGCGAGTCTCCTCATGGCGACGATGAAGTCCGTCCGGACCGCCGGTGTCGGCAAGGTCGAGGTCGTGGACGTCGAGCGCCCCGTGCCCGGCCCCAAGGACGTGCTCGTCCGCGTCCGCGCCTGCGGCATCTGTGGCACCGACGTCACCTTCCTGCACATGGGAGGCATGCCCGCCCGTGGTCACCAGGGCGGTGAGATGGTGCCGGTGCCGCTCGGCCACGAGCCGGCCGGTGAGATCGTCGAGGTCGGCGCCGAGGTGACCGGTCTCGCCGCCGGGGACCGGGTGGTCGTCAACCCGCAGGACGCGCCGACCGGCATCATCGGCTGCGGCGGCAGGTACGGCGGGATGAGCGAGTACCTGCTGATCGAGAACGCCGAGGTCGGCAAGGGCGTGGCCGTCTTCCCCGACACCGTGCCCTTCGACATCGCCTCCCTCAACGAGCCGATGGCCGTGGCCCGGCACTGCGTCAACCGTTCCGGGGCGGGACCGGACGACAAGGTCGTCGTCTTCGGTGCGGGGCCCATCGGCCTCGGCGCGGCGATCTGGCTGAAGCTGCGCGGTGTGAAGCACGTGGTCGTCGCCGACGTGATCCCCTCCCGGCTGGAGAAGGCACTGGCCGTGGGCGCGGACGCCGTCATCGACTCCGCCCAGGAGGATGTCGCCGCGCGGCTCACCGAACTGCACGGCCGGGCCGCCAACGCGCTCGGCCAGCCCCGGCCCGGCACGGACGTCTTCATCGACGCGGCCGGGGCCCCCGCCGTGTTCAACACCGTGGTGGGCTCGGCCAAGTGGGGCGCGAAGCTCGTCATGGTCGCCGTGCAGAAGAAGGGTTCGGAGATCGATCTCGGCGGCATGCTCCGCAGCGAGCTGACCCTGATCGCCTCCCAGGGCTACCCCACGGAGATCTTCGAGGTCACCCCCGAGATCGTCGAGCACCACGAGCGCTTCGCCGAGCTCATCAGCCACCGGGTGCCCGCCGCCGACGTCGACCGGGCCTTCGAGCTGGCGCTGACGCCGGGGGCGGCGGAGAAGGTGGTCGTCACCTTCGACGAGTAGGACGGCGCGGTCCTGAGGGGCGAGGGGCCCGCCGCCGGTTCGTCGCCGGCGGCGGGCCCCTCGCCGTGCGTGGCCGGGCTACCTGTTGTCGAGGTACGCCAGCTCGGCCAGCACCCTGCGGTGGCCGCTGTCGCCGGTCGGCAGGCCCAGCTTCAGGAAGACGTTGCCGATGTGCTTGCTGACCGCGCGTTCGGTGACGACCAGGGTCCTGGCGATGGTGGCGTTGTCGTGTCCCTCGGCCATCAGCTTCAGCACCTCGCGCTCGCGCGGGGTGAGCGAGTCGAGCGGTGAGTCCTTGCGGCGGGCCAGGCGCTTGAGCTCGTGGACGGTGATGCCGCGGGGCTCCGGGGTGTCGAAGGTCCGGGTACGGACTGTGCCGGGTTGCGAAGAGTGCGGCGGGCCGGGCGGCGTCGGTGAGGTTGTTGCAGCGCACGAAGTCTGCTCAGCGGGCCTGGGGTTCGGGTTCCGGGGCGAGAGGGCCGGGCTGGGGTGCACGGACGGCCGGCGCGGTTTCCGGGAGGCGGCGCAGGACGGGCAGGACGGCCAGGGCAGTGGCGGCGACCAGGGCGCCGGGGATCAGGGCCCAGCCGGTGGAGTCGACCAGGGCCTGGGAGGCGTACGGGGTGAGTCCGCCGAAGAGGGCGGTGGCTGCGGTGGCGCCGAGCGCGAGGCCGCTGAGGCGCTGGGCGACGGGGAACTGTTCGGCGATCGCGGAGGCCGCGACCGCGCTGATGCCGCCTGCCACGCAGGCCAGGACGACCGCGCCGGCCAGTGCGGCGGCGAAGCTGCCCTGGGTCATCAGGCCGAACATGGCCGGCGGCAGGATCACCGCCAGGGCACCGAAGAGCGTGAGTGCGGGGCGGCGGCCTGCACGGTCGGACAGGGCGCCCGCGAACGGCGTGACGACGATGACGACGAGGGCCGCGATGGTCGACAGCCACAGGGCGTCGGACTCGCTGAAGCCGCTGACCGCGCCGAGGTAGGTGGGGACGTAGCTGATGCCGACGTAGTACGTCACCGAGCCGAGCGCCGAGATCGCGAACGTCCGGTAGAGCGCGGGGCGCTGGGTGCGCAGAGTGGTCATCAGTGGGCCCGCGCCCTTGGTGTCGGGCGGGGGCTGCTGCTCGAAGGCGGGGGATTCGCGCATGGTGGAGCGGGCGATCAGCACCGTGGTGGCGAGCAGCGTGCCGAACAGGAAGGGGATGCGCCACCCCCACGCGTCCAGGGTGGGACCGGGGACGAGGGTGACGGTGAGGGCAGCGACGCCGGCGGCGAGCAGCGCGCCGATCTCGCTGGCGGCGGAGGCCAGCGAGGCGACCAGGCCGCGCCGATGGGGTGGGGCGCCTTCGACCAGGTAGGCGGTGACGCCGGTGTACTCGCCGCCGACGGCGAAGCCCATGACGCAGCGCAGCAGCAACAGCAGTGCCCCGGCGGCGGAGCCGATCTGGTCGTGGGTCGGGAGCAGGGCGGTGGCCAGCATCGCGGCGGTCATGACTGCCATCGAGCCGAGCAGCACCTTGCGGCGCCCGAGCCGGTCCCCGATGTGGCCGAAGGCCATCGCGCCGAGCGGGCGCATCAGGTAGGCGACGGCGAAGACCGCCAGGGTGATCAGGAGCGAGGTGGAGCCGGTGCCGAAGAACACCCGGGACAGCACGGTGGTCATGTACAGGTACAGCGTGAAGTCGTACCACTCCACGACGGTGGACAGGGCCGCCACCAGAATGGAGGACCGGGGCAGGACGGCTATCGCCTGAGCGGGCGAGGTGGGTGCGAGGGATTCCATGATGTGCCTTGCGGGAGGGCGGCAGCGCGGACCAGGACGGTTGCGCGGGAGGAGGAGGCGCCTGTCTGCCTCACGGCGCCGGTACGGCGCCGATCTGCTGCATGAGCCCGAGGAGATCGGGCTGACCCCGCTCTTTGACGATGCGTCCATCGGCCAGGTAGTAGAAGTTCATGGCCTGGACCGCGATCTTGTTGCCGGTGGCAGGGATGCCGAAGAACTCGCCTTCGTGAGTGCCGCGCATGGTGAACCGTGCGGCCACCGTGCTGCCTTCGGTGATGCTCTCCTCCAGCGTCCACCGGACGTCGGGGAATGCGCTGCGCATCATCGCGATGATTTCCAGGTAGCCCTCAGGGCCCCGCAGCGGTTCAGCGTGACTGGGTGCGTGGAACACCGCGTCGGGGGCGATGACCTCCCGGGCAAGGTCCTCGTCGGCTGTGTTGATGAACTCGACGAAGCGCTTCATCACTGATTCAACGGATTCCGGTGACATTTGCCTCTGCCTCTCTGCCTGCGTGGTGGTGTTCGAAGCGAACGGCAGGACCATGACGACCATAACATCGAATCGATGTGAACCTCGTTTCGATGTGACGACTGTGACATCGAATCGATGTGAACCTCGTTTCGATATGTCACCCTGGAGGGATGCTGGAACTCTCCATACTCGGCTTCCTGGCCGCAGGCCCCCTTCCCGGACACGAGCTGCGCCGCCGCGTCACGCACCTCACCGGATACAGCCGACCGGTCAGCGACGGCACCCTCTACCCGGCGATCAACCGCCTGACCAAGGCCGGACTGATTCAGCGGCGACCCGCGCCGGAAGCAGGAGGCGGCCGGTATGTGCTGAACCTGACCGACACGGGCCGCGAGGACATGCTCCGGCGGCTGCGCGAGCCGGCCGAGCACGAACTCACCGACTTCCCCCGCTGGTTCACGATCCTGGCCTTCCTCTCCCTGCTCCCGGACGTGGCCGACCAGCACGCGGTGCTCAGGCGCCGGCTCGCCTTCCTGGAGGAATCGGCGAGCTTCTTCTACGACGGAGAGACGCCGCTGCGCGCCGAGGAGGTCGCAGACCCCTACCGGCGCGGCATGCTGCTCACCGCCCGCGCCACCAGCCAGGCCGAACGAACCTGGATCCGCGAGTCCCTCGGCCAGGACACCCCCGGGCCCGGCCCCACGCGCGACCCACACGCCTCCTCCCCGCTCGACGCATCGGCGAGCTGACAGACAACGAAAGGCGCCCCCATGCTTGCTTCCTGGTACGACGCACAAGGCCCGGCCACCGAGGTACTGCAGGTCGGTGAACTGCCCGACCCCACCCCCGGCCCTGGCGAGGTCCGGGTCCGCGTCACCGTCTCGGGGGTGAACCCCGGCGACACCAAGAAGCGCACTGGCTGGACCGGCTCCGGCATGCCCTACCCGCGGGTGATCCCGCACAGCGACGCCGCCGGCGTGATCGACGCGGTCGGCGACGGAGTCGACGAGCGCCGCAGCGGGCAGCGCGTGTGGGTGTACGGCGCCCAGTCCTACCGGGCCTTCGGTACCGCCGCCCAGTACGCAGTCGTGCCCGTCGGCCTCACCGTCCCGCTGCCCGACCACCTCTCCGACGATCTCGGCGCGAGCCTGGGCATCCCCGGCATCACCGCGCACCGCAGCGTGTTCGCCGACGGCCCCGTCGATGGCAAGGTCGTCCTGGTCAACGGGGCCCTGGGCGGGGTCGGCTCGCTGGCAGCCCAGCTCGCCGCATGGGGTGGGGCCACCGTCATCGGCACCGTCCGCCGCACAGCCGACCTGGACCGGGTCGATCCGGCGGTCATCTCCCACGCCGTCGCCCTCGACGCCGCCGACCCGGCCGCCGAGATCCTCGCCCACGCCCCCGCCGGTGTGGACCGGATCATCGAGGTGTCCCTGTCCGACAACGCCGACCTCGACAACGCCGTCGCCGCCAACGGCGCAACCATCGCCGCCTACGCCACCCGCGCCGACCGCACCGAAATCCCCTTCTGGACCCTGCTGTTCAACAACGTCACCCTGCGCCTGATCGGCAGCGACGACTTCCCCGCCGACGCCAAACTCCAGGCCGCCCGTGATCTGACCTCCGCGGCCGCCGTCGGCGCGCTTACCGTCGAGATCGGCGACCGCTACCCGCTCGCCGACATCGCCAAGGCCCACGACCGCGTCGACTCCGGCGGCCGCGGCCGCGTTCTGATCGACATCCCCCGATAAGGCCCTGGAGAGCCGCCGTAGCAGCGGCCGCTGCCGTCTGTCGGGCCCTGACGCCCGCGTTGGTCAGGGCCTCGGCGACGACGAAGTAGGCGGCGGCCTCCACCGCGGCGGGCGGGCGCGGCCCGTCGGCCTCCTCCAACCCGCGCACGTCCACGGTCACTTCGAGACCGTTGCTCGCCGCCAGGGCCCGCCCGGCCCGGGCCATGGCTCCACTCACCGCGGTCGGCCGCTCGCCGACGACGGCACGGGCACGGGCCCGATCGGAGTCATGCCGGTCGCTCCGACGGCTGTGGTGTCCCCGACGTGCACTGTGGGGGCCGGTCTCCTGCGGCGACCGGTGGCACGACCCGTCGCGCACCTGCCCCTGCCCCTCTGCTGCGGCAGGTCGACCGAACCGGCCACCGACACCGCCCCACTCCCTACACCCCGGGCGCCTCGCTCTCGCCCGACGGCAGGCGCACGGTGAACGTCGTCGTGCCCGGTTCGCCGGTCAGGGTGATGGTGCCGCCGTGGGCGCGGACCAGGGAGCGGGCGACGGCGAGGCCGAGGCCGCTGCCGCCCCGGTCGCGACTGCGGGCCTTGTCGACACGGTAGAAACGGTCGAAGACGCGCTTCTGGTCGTCGGCCGGGATACCGGGCCCGAAGTCGGTGATCCGCACCTCGGCCGAGCCGGACTCGACGGACACCTCCAGACGGACCTTCGTGCCGCGCGGGGTGTGCACGGCGGCGTTGGTGAGGAGGTTGTCGAGGACCTGCCGCAGCCGCAGGGGGTCCAGGCGCAGCCGTACGGGGTCGGAGCCGGTCGTCACGGTCAGCGGGTGGCCGGGGTGGCCCGCGCGGAAGGCGTCCGCCGCCTGGAGCGCCAGCTCCACCAGGTCGGCCTCCTCCAGTCGCAGCGGGGTCTCCACGTCGGCGGCGTCGAGGCGGGCGAGCATCAGGAGGTCGTCCAGCAGGTATCCCATGCGGGCGGCCTCGGCGCGCAGCCGGGCCAGGTGCTTGTCGCGTTCCTCGGGGCTGTGGGCGGCGGCGTACTGGAAGAGGTCGGCGTAGCCGCGCACCGACATCAGCGGGGTGCGCAGTTCGTGGGAGGCGTCGGCGACGAAGCGGCGCAGCCGCTGTTCGGCCTCGGTGCGGACGGCGAGGGCGTCGTCGATGTGCTCCAGCATGGTGTTGAAGGCGGTGCGCAGCTCCTCGACCTCGAAGCCGCCGTCGCGGTTGTCGTGGCGGACCGGCAGCCGTGCCGAGTCCGTCAGGTCGTGCGAGGTGATGCCGCGGGCGGTGTGCGCCATGTCGCTCAGCGGCTTCAGGCCGCGCCGCAGCATGGCCCGGCCGAACACCACGAGCGCCAGCAGGGCGAGGGCGAACGTGACGACCTGGATTGTGATCAGCCGGGCCACGGTGTCGTCGATGTCCTCCATCGGCGCGGCGCTGACGAGGACCACGCCGGGCTCGACCTCGCAGGCCCGCAGCCGGTACTGGCCCGCGCCCCTGAGGTACTCGGTGCGGGTGACCTCCGTGCCCTCGGTGGTCAGCGCCTTGGCCACGAGGGTGAAGTCCTCGATGTCCTTGGGGACGTCGGCGGGGTCCTCGGGCTTCCGGAGCACCGGGGTTCCCCCCGAGGTGTCGTAGACCGCGTAGTACCAGCCCCAGTACTTCTTGCCCTTGAGCGTGCCGTCGTACGCGATGCTCTTGGCCTGGGCGATCTGGGCGATCCGCAGCTGTTCGGTGAGCTGCGCGGAGAGGTAGTCGCGCATGTACATGGTCAGCGCGTTGCCGACGACGGCGAACACGACGAGCGCCAGGGCGCCGAGGCCGAGGGCCAGCCGGGTGCCGAGGCGCATGGAGCGGTAGCTCTGCCTGAGCCGGGCGATCACTCCGTGGCCTGCCGTAGTACGTAGCCGAAGCCCCGGACGGTGTGGATGAGCGGTTCGCCGGTGTCGTCGAGCTTGCGGCGCAGCCGGCTGACGACCAGCTCGACGACGTTGGAGCGGCCGCCGAAGCCGTACTCCCAGACGTGGTCGAGGATCTGCGCCTTGGTGAGGACGGTCGGGGATTTGCGCATGAGGTAGCGCAGGACCTCGTACTCGGTGGGGGTGAGCGTGAGGAGTTTCTCCCCGCGGCGGACCTCGCGGGTGTCCTCGTCCATCGTCAGGTCCGCGACGTGGAGCACGGACCGCTGGAAGGCGGGCCCGGCGCTGCGGCGCAGCACGGTGCGCAGCCGGGCCATCAGCTCCTCCACGGCGAAGGGTTTGACCAGGTAGTCGTCGCCGCCGCGGGTGAGGCCCGCGACCCGGTCGGCGACGCCGTCGCGGGCGGTCAGGAACACCACAGGCACCATCGTGCCGGACTGGCGCAGCCGGTCGAGCACGCCGAAGCCGTCCACGCCCGGCAGCATCAGGTCCAGGACCACGATGTCGGGACGGAACGCGGCCGCCTGCCTGAGCGCCTCCTCACCCGAGTGCGCCGTCACCGCGTCCCAGCCCTCGTAGCGGGCGACGGTCGCCACCAGGTCAGCGATCGGTGGGTCGTCGTCCACCACGAGAAGTCGCACTTTTTCCACGTGTTCATACTGCGCTACCGATCGCGTCGCGCCATAGCCGCTCACAGGTTGGCAGCCGATCGATAAAAACTTGAAAGTTGTCCGACAGGAAAACGACAGCACTCACCGGCGAAGCTCGTAGTCCCCACCCGATCAAGGAGCTGTCCCCGTGACCACTGTCCAACAACCCCCCGTGGCGGTCAGCCGCTCGGGAGCGCGCCCCAAAGTGGTCGCCCGCACCGGCCTGTACGCGGTGCTGGCGGCGAACGTGGCCGTGGTGACCTTCTTCTTCGTGCAAGCAGGCTTCGCCTCGAACGCCCTCATCGTGCTGGGCCGCCTGACCGGCCTGTACGGGGCCCTCCTGATGGCCTTCCAGCTGCTGCTGGTGGCCCGCCTGCCGTGGTTCGACCGGCGCATCGGCATGGACCGGCTGACCTCCTGGCACCGCTGGACCGGCTTCTCCGTGCTGTGGCTACTGGTCGCGCACGGCGTGTTCATCAGCTTCGGCTACGCCCAGTCCTCGGGCATGGACCCGCTCAGCCAGCTCGTCGACCTCGCCGAGACCGTCGAGGGAGTGCTGCGCGCGATCGTCGCGCTCGGCATCATCATCGTGATCGGCGTCGTCTCGGCCCGCTTCGCCCGGCGCAGGCTGGCCTACGAGACCTGGCACTTCATCCACCTGTACACCTACGTCGCGGTGGTGCTGGCCTTCACCCACCAGGTCGCGGCGGGTACGTCGTTCGCCTCGTCCGAGACCGCGACGGCGTACTGGTACGTGCTGTGGGGCGTGGCCCTGGCCTCGGTGTTCACGGGTCGGCTGGTGCTGCCGCTGTGGCGCAACTGGCGTCACCAGCTTCGCGTCACCGCCGTCGTCCCCGAGGCCGACAACGTCGTCTCGATCTACATGTCCGGCCGTGACCTGGACCGGATGCCCGCGCGGGCCGGCCAGTTCTTCCTGTGGCGCTTCCTGACCCGGGACCGCTGGTGGCAGGCCAACCCCTTCTCCCTGTCGGCCGCGCCCGACGGCACGCAGCTGCGGCTGACCGCGAAGGCGGCCGGCGAGGGCTCCGCCGCCCTGCGACACGTCAAGGTCGGCACCCGCGTCTTCGCCGAGGGCCCGTACGGCGCCTTCACCGCGATGCACCGCACCCGGCCGGAGTCCGTGCTCATCGCCGGCGGCGTCGGCGTCACCCCCATCCGGGCCCTGCTGGAGGAGATCGAGGGGCACGCCGTGGTCATCTACCGGGTGGCCGCGAAGCAGGACGCCGTCCTCTACAACGAGCTCCAGCAGCTCGCCTTCGACAAGGGCGCCGAGCTGCACCTGGTCTCCGGCCCCGCCAGCCCCGACCTGCTGGCTCCGCGCGAACTGCAACGCATGGTGCCGGACATCACCGACCGGGACGTGTTCCTGTGCGGGCCGCCGCCGATGATGAACGCGGTCCTGCGCAGCCTGCGCGAGCTGGACGTGCCCAAGCCGCAGATCCACTTCGAACGCTTCAGCCTGGCTGGATGAGGGACACGAGGAAAGCACTGTGAAACGAGTCATACCCGCCCTGGTCCTGAGCGCCGCCGCGCTGGTCCCCGTCTGGCGTTACGCCCCCTCGACCGACACGACGTCCACGACGACGACCGCCGAGTCGACGCCTTCGGCCTCCGCGTCCGCCGCGGCCGGTTCCAACGTCGTCACAGGCACGACGATCGACACCGAGAAGGGCCCCGTCCAGGTCCAGGCGACCTTCCGGGGCGAGAAGATCACCGCCGTCAGGATGCTCCAGCAGCCGGACCATCCGCAGACCGAGGCGGCGGTGCCGGTGCTGATCGAGGAGACCCTCGAAGCGCAGAGCGCCGACATCGACACGGTCTCGGGCGCCACGCTCACCAGCGACGGCTACCGGGAGTCCCTCCAGGCCGCGATCGACACGAAGGCCTGATCCGGTGCGCCGCGTCGAACACATCATGGGGTTCCCGATCTCGCTGCTCGTCGAGGACGGCGAGAAAGACGGCGGGAACGGGGCGTTGACCGCCGAGGCCACGGAGCCCGCGTTCGCCTGGCTGCGCGAGGTCGACGCGCGGTTCAGTCCGTTCCGCGCCGACAGCGAGGTGTCACGGCTGGACCGGGGTGAGCTGGCACCGGACGAGGTCAGCCGGGACCTGGCCGAGGTACTGGCCCTCTGCGAGGAGTACCGGGTGGCGACGGGCGGCGCGTTCGACGTACGGCTGCCGGGGCGTGGGCTCGATCCCTGCGCGATGGTGAAGGGCTGGGCCGTACAGCGGGCCGCCGAGCTGCTGACGGACCTCGGCGCGCCGAAACTGTGCCTCAACGCGGGTGGGGACGTGGCCGCGACAGGTGGTCCGTGGCGGGTGGGCGTACGGCACCCCGAGCGGGCCGACCGCCTGTGCACGGTCCTGTCCCTCACGGACGGGGCGGTCGCCACCTCCGCCCGCTACGAGCGCGGCGACCACATCCTCGACGGCCGCACGGGCCGCCCCGCGACGGGCCTGTTGAGCCTCACGGTCGTGGCCCCGTCCCTCACCGAGGCCGACGCGACGGCGACAGCGGCCTTCGCGATGGGCACAGAGGGCATCGAGTGGGCCGCGTCCCGGGAGGGCTGCGAGGTCTTCGCGGTCGACGCGGAGCGGCGGGTCTTCCGGACACCGGGGTTGCCTGTGGCGGCGTAAGTATGGGGCGGGGCGCCTTCCGACTCGGGGGTGCGGGTGGTTCGGCGACTGCGGGCCGTACGCGGCTGATCGCGCGGTTCCCCGCGCCCCCTTCGAGGACCCACGGCGGCGCACCTCCGCCGCCCCCGCATGGCTGCGGGCACTCGTGCCGCCGGGGCGGCACGGGTGGGCGCAGCGGCGCCCTGTCGACGCCGGCAAGCGCCTCCCAGCCCAGCGCCCAGCCCGGGCAGAGATCACCCCCCGAGACCCGGGCCCACCGCACCCACGCCCCTAAATCCCGTTGCGTCCCCCACCCCCGCCCCCCGACAGTGGCCCCATGACGACGACGCACACCACCCCTTTGCCGCCCGGCCTGACCGTGCGCCCGGCGACGCTCGACGACGCGGAGGCGGTGTGCGCGCTGCTCAACGAGATCGACGTGCTGGAGATCGGCCGCGCCGAGACCGAACTGGGCGAGGTCCAGGCCGATCTGAAGCATCCGGAGGCGGACCTGGAGCGTGACTCCTGGCTGCTGTTCGACGGGGACCGGCTGGTGGCGTACGGGCTGCTGTGGGACGAGTCCGGTGGCGAGCGCGTCGACATGGACCACTACACACTGCCGGACCAACCGCTCGGCGCACTGCACCTGTACGACCTGATGGAGGCCCGAGCGGCGGAGCGCGCGGCGGCCAACGGGGCGCACCGGGCCGTGGTGCACATGCACCTCAACATCGCGCCCACGATGGACCTGGACGCGTTGCGCGGGCGCGGCTGGCGCGCGGTCCGCCGCTACCACGTCATGGCCCGCCCCCTGTCCCCCGCCGAGCCGCTGCCGACGCCCCCGCCCGGCGTCACCCTGCGCACCTGTGCCGCCGAACCGGACCGCAGGCGGGCCCACGCCCTGCTCCAGGCGGCCTTCGCCGACCACTTCGACTTCCAGCCGCGTACGTACGAGCAGTGGCTGGACGACATCGACGCCGAACACGTCGACTGGTCGCTGATCTGGATCGCGCACGTCGACGGTGTGGGTGACGCGGCGGCCCTGCGGTCGCGCAACGACCGTTCCGGCATGGCCTGGATCGCCAGCATCGGCGTCCTGCCCGAGGCCCGCGGCCGGGGCCTCGGCAGTCTGCTGCTCCGCCACGCCTTCGGTCACTACGCGGCGCTGGGCCGCGACCGCATCGGCCTCGGCGTCGACACCGACAACGGCACCGGCGCCCTCGCCCTCTACGAACGGCACGGTATGAAGCTGGACTTCGCGGTCGACACCTGGGAGCTGGTGCGTCCCGTCAAGTAGACACAGCACGCAAAGGCCCCGTTCTCCACGGAGAACGGGGCTTTTTCGTTCGACCTGTCGGACGTCGTTCGAAACCTCTTGACGCCTCACCACACACCGATTGACACTCTCGCAACACGACGTCACATGGTCGAAACAGCGGGACGCCCGGGGCGAGGGTTCCCGCCCCTTCTCGACCCCCTCTCTCCTTGCCTTCTTCTTGCCTTCGCAACTCCTTCGCCACCCCTTCATCAGCCGTGCTCTCAGCAGGGATAACTCGATATGACGTACATCGAACGTCTGCGCGGCCGCGCGAGACGCTGGGCGGGTCCGCTCGCCGGACTGACCGCCGCGTCACTGCTTCTGGGCCTCGCCGGGCCCGCCGCTCCGGCCGCCGCGGACGCCGCCGACCTCACCGACGGCCTGGCCCTCTGGTACAAGCTCGACGCCTCCTCCGGCACCAAGGCCGTCGACGCCTCCGGCAACGGCCGTGACGGCACGGTGAACGGCGCAGCCGGCTGGACGGACAATGGCCAGGGCCTCGCCTTCAACGGTTCGGACACCTACATCAAGGTGCCGAACGACGTCATGAAGGGCATGGACTCGATCAGCGTGTCCATGGACGTGCTGATGGACGAGTCGCAGGTGGGCCCGTACTTCATCTACGGCTTCGGCAACACCACCAGCGGCGCGGGCAACGGCTACCTCTTCGCCACCGGCAACTCGCTGCGCACGGCCATCGCTTCGGGCAACTGGTCGACCGAGCAGAACACCCGGCCCTCCGACTCGCACAACCTGAGCCGCTCGGTGTGGAAGCAGCTCACCTACACCCAGACCGGCAACACGGCCGTGCTGTACGAGGACGGCGTGGAGGTCGGCCGCAACACGTCGGTCACCACCACCCCGGGCTCCATCGGTTCGGGCACCACGACCGCCAACTACGTGGGCAAGTCGGTCTACACCAGCGACAAGCTCTTCAAGGGCAAGATCCGTGACTTCCGGGTCTACAACCGCGCCCTCGCCGGCTCCGAGGTCGAGCAGCTCTCGCTCCCCATCGCCGAGGAGGGCCTCGCCGCCGACAAGGCGGCCCTCACCCTGGGCGACACCAGCGCCGTGACCGCCGACCTGGACCTGCCGAAGACCGGTACGGCCGGGGGCTCGTCCATCAGCTGGAAGAGCGACAACACCGGCGTGGTCTCGGACTCCGGCGCGGTGACCCGACCCGCCGCCGGTGAGCCGGACGGCCACGCCACACTGACGGCGACCCTGAAGAAGGGTTCGGTGAGCGCCACCAAGACCTTCGCGGTCACGGTCCTGCCCACCTTCGACGACACGACCGCCGTCAAGCAGGCCGCCGAGGCACTGACCGTGCACAACCTCGACGACGCCCGCGGCAACCTCTCGCTCCCGACCACCGGCACCTTCGGCACGAAGGTCTCCTGGTCCTCCGCGAACACGGACGTCGTCTCCGCGGAGGGCGTGGTCAAGCGTCCCGCGCACGGCGACGGCGCCACGACCGCCGAGCTGACCGCGACCGTCACCAAGGGCGACGCGAAGAAGACCCGCGCCTTCACCGCGAAGGTGCCGGAACTGCCCAAGAAGGAAGCCCTCAAGGGCTACATGTTCAGCTACTTCACCGGCGAGGGAACCTCGGACGGCGAGCAGCTGTACGCGGCTCTCAGCAAGGGCAACGACCCGCTGAAGTGGCGGGAGCTGAACGAAGGCAAGCCCGTCCTGACGTCCACGCTCGGTGAGAAGGGCCTGCGCGACCCGTTCATCATCCGCTCCCCCGAGGGCGACAAGTTCTACCAGATCGCCACCGACCTCAGGATCTACGGCAACGGCGACTGGGACGCCTCCCAGCGCACCGGCAGCAAGTCCATCATGGTCTGGGAGTCCACCGACCTGGTGAACTGGACCAACCAGCGCCTGGTCAAGGTCTCCCCCGACGCGGCCGGCAACACCTGGGCGCCCGAGGCGTACTACGACGAGCAGCTCGGCGAGTACGTCGTGTTCTGGGCGTCGAAGCTGTACGACAACGAGGCCCACTCCGGCGACACGTACAACCGCATGATGTACGCGACGACCCGTGACTTCTACACCTTCAGCGAGCCCAAGGTCTGGGTCGACCGCGGCTACTCCGTCATCGACTCCACCGTCATCCAGCACGACGGCGAGTACTACCGCCTCTCCAAGGACGAGCGGAACAACTCCTCCTCCACGCCCAACAGCAAGTTCATCTTCGAGGAGAAGAGCGACTCGCTGCGCGACCTCTCCTGGACCGCCGTCGCCGAGGGCATCGGCAAGGGCGCGATGAGCGCCGCCGAGGGCCCGCTGGTGTTCAAGTCGAACACCGAGGACAAGTGGTACGCGTTCCTCGACGAGTTCGGCGGGCGCGGCTACATCCCCTTCGAGACGACCGACCTGGACACCGGCGTCTGGACCCCGTCCACCGGCTACGACCTGCCGTCCAAGCCCCGTCACGGCACGGTGCTCCCGGTCACCCAGGCCGAGTACGACCGGCTGCTGAAGACCTACCAGCCGGACCAGATCATCACGAGCGCCGAGGACGTCAAGGTCAAGACGCGCATCGGTGACGCGCCGGTCCTGCCGGCCACCGTCATCGCGGAGTTCGCCGACGGCGCCGAGCGGCCCGTCGCCGTCACCTGGGAGGACGTGGACGCCTCGAAGTACGCTCAGGCCGGCACCTTCACGGTGAAGGGCGACCTGCCGGGCGACGCGGCGATCGAGGTCAGCGCCGAGGTCACGGTCTCCGCCGAGGGCCCGGACGTCCCGGCCGACCTGCTCCTGCACTACGGCTTCGACGAGACCGGCGGCAACATCACGCGTGACTCCAGCGGTCACGGCTACCACGGCACCTATGTCCGTACGCCCGACTTCGGGACCGGCGTCGACGGCGGCTCGTTCAAGATGTCCGGCGGCAACAGCAGCTCCAGCTCGCCGTACGTGAAGATCCCGGGCGGCGTGCTGAAGAACGCCGACAGCGTCACCGTCTCCACGTACGCGAAGTGGAAGGGCGGCGACAACTGGCAGTGGCTGTTCGGCCTCGGCCCGGACAGCGACAAGTACCTGTTCGCCAGCCCCTCGAACGGTTCCTCGTCCCTCTACTCGGCCATCACGGCGGCGAGTTGGGGCGCGGAGAAGAAGCTGTCGGGCGCCCGGCTCACCGTCGGCGAGTGGCAGCACGTCACCGTCACCATCGACGGCGGCTCCAAGACGGCCGTCCTCTACGTGGACGGCATCGAGGTGTCCCGCGCCACCGACGTGATCGTGAAGCCGTCCGAGCTGTACGACGCGGACAAGGACTACGGCGGCTACATCGGCCGGTCCATGTACTCCCCCGACCCGTACTTCGGCGGTGAGGTCGACGACTTCCGGATCTACAACCGGGCCCTGACGGCCGCCGAGGTCCTGGAGATCAGCGGCAACACCACGGGCATCGCCAAGGTGACCCACCCGGCGCAGAAGACCGACGCGATCATCGACGACGCCGACAGCCGTGTCACCCTGCCGATGAAGCCGGGCACCGATCTCACCAAGCTGGCACCGGAGTTCACCCTCGCCCACGGCGCGACGATCAGCCCCGCCTCCGGCAGCACGCAGAACTTCACCAAGCCGGTGAAGTACGAGGTGACCGGTTCGGACGGCAAGAAGCGCACCTGGACGGTGTCGGCCCGGGAGCTGAAGAGCCCGGTCCTGCCCGGCCTCAACGCGGACCCGAACATCGTCCGCTTCGGTGACACCTTCTACATCTACCCGACCACCGACGGCTTCGAGGGCTGGAGCGGTACGAAGTTCAAGGCGTACTCCTCCAAGGACCTGGTCAACTGGAAGGACCACGGCGTCATCCTGGACCTCGGTCCGGACGTCTCCTGGGCGGACAGCAGGGCCTGGGCGCCGGCGATGGAGGAGAAGAACGGCAAGTACTACTTCTACTTCTGCGCCGACGCGAACATCGGTGTCGCGGTCTCCGACTCGCCCACCGGCCCGTTCAAGGACGCCCTGGGCAAGCCGCTGCTGAAGGTCGGTGACCGCGCGGGCCAGATGATCGACCCGGCGGTCTTCACCGACGACGACGGCAAGTCCTACCTCTACTGGGGCAACGGCCGCGCCTACGTCGTACCGCTCAACGACGACATGGTCTCCTTCGACTCCTCGAAGGTCACCGACATCACGCCGAGCGGCTACAACGAGGGCACCTTCGTCATCAAGCGCAAGGGCACCTACTACTTCATGTGGTCGGAGAACGACACACGTGACGAGAACTACCGGGTCGCCTACGCCACCGGCTCCTCGCCCACCGGTCCCTGGACCAAGCGCGGCGTGATCCTGGAGAAGGACCTCTCACTCGGTATCAAGGGCCCCGGCCACCACTCGGTGGTCCATGTCCCCGGCACCGACGACTGGTACATCGCCTACCACCGCTTCGCCATCCCCGGCGGAGACGGCACCCACCGCGAAACCACCATCGACAAGCTGGAGTTCGACGCCGACGGCCTGATGAAGAAGGTCGTCCCCACCCTGGAGAGCATCGACCCGGTCACCATCGCCCGGGCCGGCGCGGACGTCTCCGGCAAGGAAGGCGCCAAGATCCAGCTGAACGGCACGGTCTCCGGCGCGGGCACCGCCACGTGGACGGCCGAGAAGGGCGCACCCTGTGCCTTCGCCGACGCCAGGTCCGCGAAGACCACCATCACCTGCACCGACAACGGCACCTACGAGGTCACCCTCACCGGCGGCCGCAGCACCGACACTGCCACCGTCACCGTCAGCAACGCGGCCCCGGAGATCACCTCGGTGACCAGCCGGAAGACCTCGGAGACGGGCAAGGTCACCAGGGTCAGGGTCAAGTTCACCGACCCGGGCACCCGCGACGGGCACACCTGCGAGATCGACTGGAAGGACGGCGGCAAGCCGACGGCCGGCAAGGTCACGGCCGGCAGTTGCAAGGCCGAGCACACCTACCGCACGGCCGGCATCTTCGCCCCGGTGATCACCGTCACCGACGACGACGGCGCCTCGGCGAGCACCACGATCCCCGAGCTGGTCGTCTACGACCGGGGCGCCGGTTCCGCGACCGGTGACGGCAGCTTCACCTCACCCGCCGGGGCGTTCCCGGCAGGCCCGAAGCTGACCGGCAAGGCGGACTTCTCCTTCACCGCCAAGTACGGCAAGAGCGACACCACGCCGTCCGGGAAGGCCTCGCTCGACTTCGCCGGGGCCAAGCTGAAGTTCCGCTCCACCAGCTCCGACTGGCTCGTGGTCACCGGCTCCAAGGCCGTCTACCAGGGCTACGGCACGGTCAACGGCAAGGGCGGCTACCTCTTCCGCGTCACCGCCACCGACGGCCCGGACACCTTCAAGATCAAGATCTGGAAGAAGTCCACCGGCACGGTCGTCTACGAGAACAAGACGGCCGCGACGACGAAGGGCATCACCATCGGCCGCAAGTAACACCGAGTCCTAGCGACACCTGAACCGAACCGCGCCCGGATGCCTTCCGGGCGCGGTTCGCTTTGGTGGGTGGGAGGTGCGTGGTCATCTGTGGCTCCGGTGGGGCTTCTCGCGCGGTTCCCCGCGCCCTTGAGGGCCTACGGCCCGCTCGGGCCGAAAAGCACGGGGCGCAGCCCCTGCTTCCAGGGGCGCGGGGAACTGCGCGACCAGCCCCCACCGGACCCACAGCCCGCGACGTCAGGGAATCCCCCCACCCCCAGAACGTTGAACCCCATGTGACCTCCGTACTCTCCTCCACCCGCTTCTCCGTCCTCGACCGCTCCCGCACCCGCGAGGGCCACGACGCCCCCGAGGCCCTGCGGGACACCGTGCAACTGGCCCGGCACGCGGAGCTGCTCGGTTTCCACCGCTTCTGGGTCTCGGAGCATCACGGCGTCCCCGGGGTGGCCGGCTCCGCCCCCACCGTGCTGGCGGCAGCCGTCGCCGCGGCCACGCACACCATCCGGGTGGGCACCGGCGGTGTGATGCTGCCCAACCACCGCCCGCTGGTGGTGGCCGAGCAGTTCGGTGTGCTGGAGTCGCTGTTCCCGGGGCGGATCGACATGGGGCTCGGCCGTTCCGTCGGCTTCACGGACGGCGTCCGCAGGGCGCTGGGCCGGGACAAGGACGCCGCCGACACCGCCGACTTCGCGGGACAGCTCGACGAACTGCTCGGCTGGTTCGGCGGCACCTCCCCGACGGGGGTGCACGCGCGTCCCCCGGAGGGCCTGGCCGTACCCCCGTTCGTGCTGGCGATGGGCGAGGGCGCCGAGATCGCCGCGCGGGCGGGCCTGCCGATGGTGATCGGCGACCTCCGCGACCGCGACAGGATGCGGCAAGGCATCGACCGCTACCGGGCCGGGTTCCGCCCGTCCGCCTGGGCCGCGGAGCCGTACGTCGTCGTCTCCGGCACGATCGCCGTCGCCGGCACCCCGGAGCAGGCCCACCGCGTCCTCCTCCCGGAGGCCTGGGCCATGGCGTACTCCCGCACCCACGGCACGTTCCCGCCGCTCGCCCCGGCGGAGGAGGTCGAGCGGCGGACGATGACGGCCAAGGAGCGGGGCTTCTACGAGTCCGGCCTGACCGGCCACGTGTACGGCACCGAGGAGCAGGTCGCGCACGAACTGGAGTCGGTGATCAAGGAGACGGGTCCCCAGGAGGTGCTGGTCACGACGAGCACGTACGACCGCGAGGCCCTGCTGGACTCCTACCGAAGGCTGTCCCGGCTCGCGGGCCTCGTCTGATCCCCTGTTCGCGGACTGAAGCCGATCCTCTTCGCGGCCCTCGGCTCGTCCTCAGTCACAGGCTGAGGCAGATCTCCCCATCGCCGCCCTCGCCTCCCACTCAGCCGCAGGCCGAGGAGGGGTCCCGTCGCGGGCTTCATCCGATCCCCCGGTCGCGGGCCGGTGCCGATCTCCGTCGCGGGCCTCGGTGGGAACCCGGCCGTGGAACGCGGCCGCCCTCCCCGGCTACCGCCGCGCGCACCCGGCACGTGCTCGACCATGGCGGCCACGTCGATCACCGCCGTCTGCGCGGCCTCCGCCAGGGCCCGCCGGTCGAGGTGGCCGGCCGGGGTGATGACGGGCCGTACCTCCAGCTCTGCCACGACGCCGTCCGCCGACACCACCCGCCACACCGACGCGAGCAGCGAGTCGTCCCCGACGTAGGCGGGCGCGGTGCTCGCTCCGCCCGCGGCGGACCGGTAGCGGAGGCGCACCGGCTGCACGGGCACGTCGGCGTCGAGCGCGGCCTGGAACACCGCCCGGCGGAAGCGGCCCTGCGCGCGGCCGCACCAGGTGCTCCCCTCGGGGAAGGCGACGACGGCCGCACCACCGCGCAGGGCGTCGGCGATGCGGGCGACCGTCTCCGGCAGCGCGCGGATGCGGTCCCGCTCGATGAACAGCACCCCGCTCCGCGCGACGAGAGCGCCGGCCACCGGCCAGCCGCGAATGTCCGACTTGGCGAGCATCCGTGCGGGACGGACCGCGCCGAGCAGCGGTATGTCCAGCCAGGAGACGTGGTTGGCGACGAGCAGCAGTCCGCCGGTGGGCGGGGCGACGCCGGAGATCCGTACCCGGACCCCCGAGGCCCGCACGACCCACCGGCTCCACCGGCGTACGACGCCGGCCGGCAGCCGCAGGCCGACGAGGCTCACCAGGACCCCGACGACGACCAGGGCAACGACCGCCGCGAACCGTGCGACGGCCCGCGGCACGGCGGCGGCCTGCCCGGTCGCCGCCACGCACGCCCGGGGGCTGCAGGGCGCGCTGGGCAGCCACACGCTCATCGGGTCACGCCGCCGGGACGAGGGAGAGGAAGTGCCGCAGGTAGCGGGCGTTGACCCGGCGCATCGACAGCAGCACGTACATGTCCGCGACGCCGAAGTCCGGGTCGTACGCGGGCTCGCCGCACACCCAGGCGCCGAGCCGCAGATAACCGCGCAGCAGCGGGGGCAGTTCCGTACGGCCGGCCGGGGCCTCGCCCTTCGGGATCCAGGGCCGCAGCGGCCGTACCCGGTACTCCTGCGGCGCCAGGTGCTTGTCCCGCACCCGGTCCCAGGTAGCCGCGGCGAGAACCCCGCCGTCGGCGAGCGGGATGGAGCAGCAGCCGGCCAGCCACTCGTGGCCCCGGTCGAGCATGTAGCGGGCGATGCCCGCCCAGATCAGGCCGATGACCGCGCCGTCCCGGTGGTCGGGGTGGACACACGAGCGGCCGACCTCGACGAGACCGGGCCGGATGGCGTCGATGGCGGTGAGGTCGAACTCGCCCTCGGAGTACAGCCGTCCGGCGACGGCGGCCCGCTCCGGAGGCAGCAGCCGGTAGGTGCCGACGACCTGTCCGGTCAGGGTGTCGCGGACGAGCAGGTGGTCGCAGTAGGCGTCGAAGGGGTCGATGTCCAGCCCCGGCTGCGGGCCGGCCAGCAGGGCTCCCATCTCTCCGGCGAACACGTCGTGCCGCAGCCGCTGTGCGGCCCGGACGTCCTCCTCGCTGCGGGCCAGGGTGACGGTGTAGCGGGTGAGGGCCGTCGACTGGGGCGGGCTGTCGAGGGTGGAGGCGGTCATGGCATCTCCTGGTCACGGGCCGGCTCGGCGGCGTCAGGGGCGGACCTGGGGACGTGCGGCCCGCCGCCTCAGTTCTTCCGACGCCGGCTGACACGCGCGTGACCGGTTGCGAGAGCCCGGATGTAAGGAGGTTGAACGGCTCGGACCAGGTGTCCGGGGCGTCCGGCTCCGTCGACGAACGGGTGTCGCGGCGGTGACCGGCGGACACCGGTGACCGACCCGTGACCGGGGGCGCCCTCCCGACCCGTGGGACTGTCCCGCTGAGAACTGATCGACGAACTGATCCAACTGATCCAACTGATCCACGGTCGGGGCATACGAGTGGCGGAGCTGTCGGCGGAGGCCCTGGACGCGGTGCCCGGGACCGACTGGAGTCGAACAGTCCGGATGTCCGCCCGAGGAGGTACGCCGCGCACTGCGCCGGTTGTTGCGCAGGAGGCGGGAGTAGAGCGAGAACGACTGCTGGGTGCTGTTCGACGACCTGGGGGCATCGGGGCCCGGCGTCTCCTCGGTCGCCCACCGTTCAGAAGACCTTGGCGGGACCGGGATTGAGCACCACACCCGGCCCCGCCCGCCCGCACTCTTCGGCGAACGTTCAGCGCCCCGACAGGGGCGCGGGGAACTGCGCGGCCGGCCACATCCGGCCCGCACCCCGAAACCAACAGATCCTTTACGGCCCTACCGCTTCCCGGCCTTACGGGCGGCCCGCAGCCACTCCTTGTTCATGCCGGTGATGGACACCAGCGGAATCCCCTTGGGGCAAGCGGTCGCGCACTCCCCGGCCAACGTGCACCCCCCGAACCCCTCCTCGTCCATCTGCTCCACCATGTCCAGCACCCGCGTCTCCCGCTCGGGCGCCCCCTGCGGCAGCACGTTCAGATGGTTGATCTTGGCCGAGGTGAAGAGCATCGCCGCCCCGTTGGGACACGCGGCCACACAGGCCCCGCACCCGATGCATTCCGCGTGTTCGAACGCGAAGTCCGCGTCCGGCTTCGGCACAGCGGTCGCGTGCGCCTCCGGCGCGGCGCCCGTGGGCGCCGTGATGTACCCCCCGGCCTGGATGATCCGGTCGAACGCCGTCCGGTCCACCACCAGGTCCTTGATCACCGGGAACGCCGACGCCCGCCACGGCTCCACGTCGATCGTGTCGCCGTCCGAGAAGGACCGCATGTGCAGCTGACAGGTCGTCGTCCGCTCCGGCCCGTGTGCGTCCCCGTTGATGACCAGCGAGCATGCCCCACAGATCCCCTCACGGCAGTCGTGGTCGAAGGCCACCGGGTCCTCACCGCGCAGGATGAGTTCCTCGTTGAGCGTGTCGAGCATCTCCAGGAAGGACATGTCGGGCGAGATGTCGTCCACCTCGTACGTGGACATGGCGCCGTCGGCGTCGGCGGCCCGCTGCCGCCATACGCGCAGGGTGAGCTTCATGCGTAGCTCCGCTGGGTGGGGTGGACGTACTCGAAGACCAGGTCTTCCTTGTGCAGCACGGGCGCCGCGCCGGTGCCGGTGAACTCCCAGGCGGCGGCGTACGAGAACTCCTCGTCCCGGCGCTCCGCCTCGCCGTCGGCCGTCCGGGACTCCTCACGGAAGTGACCGCCGCACGACTCGCTCCGGTGCAGCGCGTCGAGGCACATCAGCTCGGCGAGTTCGAGGTGGTCGACGATCCGGTTGGCCTTCTCCAGGGACTGGTTGAACTCCTCGCCCGTCCCCGGGACCTTGATCCGCCGCCAGAACTCCTCGCGGATCTGCGGGATCCGCTCCAGTGCCTTTCGCAGCCCGCCCTCGGTGCGGGCCATGCCGCAGAACTCCCACATCAGTTCACCGAGTTCGCGGTGGAAGGAGTCGGGCGTGCGGTCGCCGTCGACGGCGAGCAGCAGGTTCAGCCGGTCTTCCGTCTCGGCCAGCACCTCCTGCACGACGGGGTGTTCGCGGCCGATCTCCCCCTGCTTCGGGTGCCGGGCGAGGTAGTCGTTGATGGTGGCCGGCAGCACGAAGTACCCGTCGGCGAGGCCCTGCATCAGCGCGGACGCGCCGAGCCGGTTGGCCCCGTGGTCGGAGAAGTTGGCCTCGCCGATCGCGAACAGGCCGGGGACGGTGGTCTGGAGGTCGTAGTCGACCCACAGCCCGCCCATCGTGTAGTGCACGGCCGGGTAGATCCGCATCGGCACCTCGTAGGGATCCTCGTCGGTGATCCGCTGGTACATGTCGAAGAGGTTGCCGTATCTGGCCTCGACGGCCTTGCGCCCCATGCGCGCGATGGCATCGGCGAAGTCCAGGTAGACGCCCTGCCCGCCGGGCCCGACGCCTCTGCCCTCGTCGCAGACGTTCTTCGCGGCGCGGGAGGCGATGTCACGCGGGACCAGGTTGCCGAAGGAGGGATAGATCCGCTCCAGGTAGTAGTCGCGCTCGTCCTCGGGGATCCGGTCGGCGGGCCGCTCGTCCCCCCGTGCCTTCGGCACCCAGATCCGCCCGTCGTTGCGCAGCGACTCGCTCATCAGCGTCAGCTTGGACTGGTGGTCGCCGGTGCGCGGGATGCACGTCGGATGGATCTGTGTGAAGCATGGGTTCGCGAACAGCGCGCCCCGCCGGTGCGCCCGCCACACGGCGGTCGCGTTCGAGTTCATGGCGTTGGTCGACAGGTAGAAGACGTTCCCGTATCCGCCGCTCGCCAGCACCACGGCATCGGCGAAGTACGTGTCGATCTTGCCGGTGATCAGATCCCGCGCCACGATCCCGCGCGCCCGCCCGTCGATCACGATCAGGTCGAGCATCTCGGTCCGCGGATGCATCTCCACGTTCCCGGCGGCGATCTGCCGCGACAGCGCCTGATACGCGCCGAGGAGGAGCTGCTGTCCCGTCTGGCCCCGGGCGTAGAAGGTGCGGGACACCTGTACGCCGCCGAAGGAGCGGGTGTCCAGCAGACCGCCGTACTCGCGGGCGAAGGGCACGCCCTGCGCGACGCACTGGACGATGATCTCGACGGAGATCTGCGCGAGCCGGTGGACGTTCGACTCACGCGCCCGGAAGTCGCCGCCCTTGACGGTGTCGTAGAACAGCCGGTGGACGGAGTCGCCGTCGTTGCGGTAGTTCTTCGCGGCGTTGATGCCGCCCTGCGCGGCGATCGAGTGGGCGCGGCGCGGGGAGTCCTGGTAGCAGAACTGGACGACGTGGTAACCCTGTTCGGCGAGCGTGGCGCCGGCCGAGCCGCCGGCGAGGCCGGTGCCGACGACGATGACGGTGTGCTTGCGGCGGTTGGCGGGGTTGACCAGCTTCGCCTCGAAGCGGCGCTTGTCCCAGCGCTCGGCGACCGGGCCCTCGGGCGCCTTGCCGTCGACGACCGGTTCGCCGGTCACGTAGTCCGCGTACTCGGAGGATGTAGTCATGTTCAGCTCACCACTCCGGTCATGACGGCGAGGGGTACGGAGACGAAGCCCAGGGTCAGCGCCAGGGCCAGGAGGTTCGCGGTGGTCCTCAGGGCGCGGTCGCGGGTGCGGCTGCCGGCGCCGAGGGTCTGGGCGGCGCTCCAGAAGCCGTGCCGGATGTGCAGTCCGAGGGCGAGCACCGCGACGATGTAGACGACGTTGCCGTACCAGGTGGAGAAGGTGTCGATGACGTTCTGGTACGGGTGTCCGGCCTCGAAGCCGTTCGGGTGGACGGTGCCGGTCGTCAGGTCGAGGATGTGCCAGACGATGAACAGGCCGAGGATGACTCCGCCCCAGCGCATGGTGCGGGTCGCGTAGCTCGCCCGGCGCTTCTTGTGGACGTACTTGTCCGGCCGGGCCCTGATGTCGCGGCGGCTGAGCTGGTAGGCGGCCGTGGCGTGGGCGACGACCGCGGCGACGAGGACCACGCGGACGATCCACAGGGCCCACTCGTGGTGCAGGAAGGGCTCGCCGAGGGTGCGCAGCCAGTGCGCGTAGCCGTTGAACTCGTCCGAGCCGAAGAAGATCTTGAGGTTGCCGAGCATGTGGACGACCAGGTACGCCAGCATGATCAGTCCGCTGACGGCCATCACCGTCTTCTTGCCTAGGGAGCTGTCCCACACAGAGCGCGCCAGGGACGGTTTTCGTTCCGAGCGTTCCGAGCGTTCCGTCCGCGTTGCCAGAGCCATGCCCCCGACGCTAGAGCCGCATCACTCCATCGGTCCAAGACATGAAACAGCTCGATTCGATAGCTGGAAACTATCGTCCCGTATCGTGGCGGGATGCAGTTCCAGCAGCTCCAGTACTTCGTGGCGGTGGCGGAGACCAGGCATTTCACCCGGGCAGCCGAGCTGGTCCATGTGGCGCAGCCGTCGCTCTCGCAGCAGATCAAGGCGCTGGAACGGGAGTTGGGGGCGGACCTCTTCCGGCGGGCGCGCGGCAACATCACCCTCACCGACGCCGGCGAGGCGCTGCTGCCGCTGGCCCGTCGCATCCTCGCGGACACGGACACCGCCCGGCACGAGGTGCAGGAGCTGGTCCAGCTGCGCCGGGGGCGGGTCCGGCTCGGCGCGACCCCGAGCCTGTGCACGGGTCTGCTTCCCGACGTGCTGCGCGCCTTCCACGACCGCTATCCCGGCATCCGGCTGCTGATCGAGGAGGGCGGCTCGCACGACCTCGTACGGCAGCTGGCCCGGGGCGCCCTCGACCTGGCCCTGGTCGTCCTGCCCCTGCCCACGCCCTCCCCCGCTCTGACCACGGTGGAGCTGCTGCGCGAGGACCTGGTCGTGGTCTCCTCCCCGGACGAGCCGAGGCCCGGCAACGGCCGCCGTACCGTCCGCGTCCCCGACCTGGAGGGCGAGCGTCTGGTCATGTTCCGCCACGGCTACGACCTGCGCGAACTCACGGTGGCCGCATGCCGCTCCGCCGGGTTCGAGCCGGACTTCGCGGTGGAGGGCGGTGAGATGGACGCGGTGCTGGGCTTCGTCCGGGCCGGCCTCGGCGTCGCCGTCGTCCCCCGTATGGTCGCCACCCGCTCCGGCCGGGGCCTGCGGGTCACCCCGCTGGCCCGGCCCGGCCTGCACCGCACGATCGCCCTGGCCCACCGCAGCGATGTGGCTCCGCCGAGGGCCGCGAGGGAGTTGCAGCGGATGTTGGTCGAGCGGTGAGCGTGTGCTGCTGGTCCCGGTCGCGCCGTGGGTGGTGAGCGCCGTTTCGGGGTGCGGGCGCGCTGTGGCTGGTCACGCCCGCGCGGCGGAGCCGCACATCGATACGGCCCCGCGCCCCTGACAGTCCCCGGCGGCTGTGAAGGGAACCCCTATCCCGTCGCGTCCACCAACGCCAGTTCGTGCAGCCGCTCGGGCGGGCCCGGGCGGGCGTAGTACCAGCCCTGGGCCGTGTCGCAGCCCAGTATCCGCAGTTGTTCGGCCTGGGCTCCGGTTTCGACGCCCTCGACGGTGACCGCGAGGTCGAGGCTGTGGGCGAGGGAGACGATCCCCTCGACGATCTTCAGGTCGACGGGGTCGGCCGGGAACTGCTGCATGCTCTGGGTGAAGGACCGGTCCAGCTTCAGGACGCGGACCGGCAGCCGGCGGAGGTTGGCGAGGTTGGAGTAGCCGGTGCCGAAGTCGTCGAGGGCGATGTCGACGCCCATCTCGGAGAGCCTGCGCAGGGGTTTGAGCAGGTCGTCGTCGGCGCCGATCAGGGCGGACTCGGTGACCTCCAGGCAGAGGGCGTCCGGTGCGAGTCCGGCGCGCTCCAGGATGTCCACCGTGTCCTGGACCAGTCCGGGGTGGGTCAGCTGGCACGGGGAGAGGTTGACGTTGACGCGCAGCGGGCCGCCCGCTCCCGTGCCGCCGTGCCGTTCCTGCCATGCGCGGGCCTGGCGCACCGACTGCTCCAGGACCCAGCGGCCGAGCGGCACGATCAGGCCGGTGCGCTCGGCGAGCGGGATGAAGCGGTCGGGGCCGAGGACGCCGTGCTGCGGGTGCAGCCAGCGGACCAGGGCCTCGGCGCCGCGCACGGTCCCGTCGCCCAGGTGGACCAGCGGCTGGTACTCGATGAAGAACTCGCCCCGGTCCAGCGCGGCGGGCAGGGCCGTGGTGAGCCCGTGCCGGGTGATCGCGCGCGCGTCGGCCTCCGCGTCGGCCATCTCGTAGCGGTTGCCGCCCGCCGACTTGGCCCGGTACATCGTGATGTCGGCGCTGCGCAGCACCTCCGCCGGGCCGCGCTCCCCCGCCGGGCCCTCGACGATGCCGATGCTGCCGCGGACCAGCAGTTCCCGGCCTTCGATGCGGACCGGGGTGACCAGCGCGTTCATGATGCGGTCGGCGAGTTCGTCGACCTCGCGTTCGGTGTCGGTGCCGGTGGTCAGCGCCACGAACTCGTCGCCGCCGAGCCGGGCGACCATCTCACCGGGCGCGGTCGCGCAGGACTGCAGCCGGTCGGCGACCTCGACGAGCAGCCGGTCCCCGGCCGCGTGGCCGAGGCTGTCGTTGATGGTCTTGAAACCGTCGAGGTCGAGGTAGCAGAGGCCGAAGCGCTGGCCGTCGCCCGCCGCGAGGGCCTTCTCCAGGCGCTCGAAGAACAGGGTGCGGTTGGGCAGTCCGGTGAGCGCGTCATGTGTGGCCTCGTAGCGGAGGCGGAGGTTGAGCAGCCGGCGCTCGGTGGTGTCCTCCATGAGGGCCAGCTGGTACTGGGGCCGGCCGTCCGCGTCCCGCAGCAGGGACACCGTCAGGTTGGTCCACAGGACCGTTCCGTCCGGTCGGTGGAACGCCTTTTCGGTGTGGTAGTGCTCGCGGTCGCCGCGGACCAGCTCCTCGTAGAGGCGCCACACCTGGGGCGCGTCCTCGGGGTGTTTCCACTCGGGGACGCGGCGCCCGCGCATCGTCTGCTCGGTGACCCCGAACATGCGCTGTAGCGCGCCGTTGACCTGGAGGATGTTGCCTTCGAGGTCGGCGATGCCGATGCCTATGGCGGCGCCCTCGAACACCGCGCGGAAACGGGCCTCGGTCGCGTGCAGCGCCAGCGCGACCGCGCCCTGGGCCTCCAGCGCCGCGCGGGCGATCGCCTCCTGCTCGGCCAGTGTCCGCTGGCGCAGCGCCTCGGCGAATCCGGCGGCCATCGCGGACTGCAGCCGTGCGGCGCGGGCCCGTAGATCCTCCTGGGGCCCGTCGCCGCCGCAGTAGAGCACCAGATAGGCGTCGACGCAGTCCAGCGTCTGGCCGAGCGCCTCGGGTTCGGTGCAGTGCGCCTCGACGAGGGCGGCGCCGACGGCCTTGCCCGCCTCGGCGTCGTACGTCCTGGCCCGCAGCGCCTCGCTCAGCCTGCGGGCCAGCGGCAGCAGTTGTTCCTCGAACTCGGGCCGGGTCAGCGACGTGGAGGTGGCGGGGAAGACCGCGCGGCTCCAGATCGTCGCGAACCGGCGGAGTCTGTCCTCCGGCCCGTCCGGCTCCGCCCTCACGCTTTGGTCCCCACGCCGGCGAACCCCGAGAAGGCGTACGGATCCTCGTCGTCGGGAGCCGTGTCGGGCCGCCACTTCGCCATCGGCACCAGTCCGGGTTCCACCATGTCGTACCCCTCGAAGAACCGCGCGATCTCACCTCGAGAGCGCATGATCAGCGGATTGTGCAGGTCCTTGTACACGTCCACCGCGCCCTCGGCCCGCTCCCGGGGAAGCGGAATTCCCTCGTAGGAGGTGTGCGAGACGACGAGTAAGCTGCCGGGCGCGAGCGCGTCGCGCAGCTCGGCCACCGCTCCGTACGGGTCGTCCGTGTCCTCCACGAAGTGCAGTATGGCAACCAGGAGCAGGGCGACCGGCCGGTTCAGGTCGATCAGTCGCTCGACGTGGGGGCTCGTGAGGATGTCGAGGGGCTTGCGGAGGTCGGCCGCGACCACGTCCGCGTCGTCGTTCCCCTCCAGAACCGCCTGGCTGTGTGCTACGGCCACCGGGTCGTGATCCACGTGGACGACCCGGGCGCCGGGGCTGGCCTCCTGGGCGACTTCGTGCACGTTTCCGAAGGTGGGGATCCCGGATCCGACGTCCAGGAACTGGGTGATGCCCGAGCCGGCGGCGTAGCGCACGGCGCGGCGCATGAACGCCCGGTTCGCCTGCATGATCTTGGGCAGGCCGGGCACGAACTCCATGGCCCTGCGGGCCGCTTCCCGGTCGACCTCGAAGTTGTGCGAACCGCCCAGGTAGTAGTCGTGCATGCGCGCCACGGACGGCATCGAGATGTCGATGCTCCGCGGCGCCCAGGCGGGACGCTCCATCTGTGTTCTCCAACGCGTCGGGGGTGGCGTGGGCGATCCGGTGTTCGAGCTGAGGCTACTGATCGCCCGCCGAAGGAGCGAGCGAAAACGGAAATTGACCGTCCGTTCAAGTCCACTGCCGATGGCACATGCCCAACCGCCGCCCCGACCATGCCTGTTCGGCCCCGGACGTTACCGCCGCCCCGGCAACACTTGTGCCCGGACACCGTTGTTCGCGTGTCCGGGCATACCAAGCGGTCCGCCCCCTCCGTGCGGTGCGGAGGGGGCGGACCTGGATCGGCCGCGCTGGTGTGGTGCGTCCGGCACTCCTCTTCTCGTCCACTCCCTTCCGCGTGCGGTGTTGTGAGTGGCGAGGCGACCCACCCTGGGGAAGGTGATTCTTACTTCTGCGCGCCGATCGGCTCACCGTCGCCGTTGATGGCGAACCAGGTGCCCCCGACACCCTGGCCGTTGGTGTCGCCGGGAGACTTGTCGTTGGCGAAGGTGTAGAGCGGGATGCAGTTGATGGTCTGCTGCTTGAATCCGTCAGGACGGTCGAAGACCGTGTAGCCCTTCAGCAGGATGCCCTTGGTGTCGTTCTTGTCGACCGGGGCGACGACGGGCCACTTGTCGAGGCAGGCGCCGGTGCACTTGGTCGACATCGGCCACTGGGTGTCCTTGAGGAACCGGTAGACCGTCATGCCGTTCTTGTCGACGACGATCTCGCCGAGCTTGGCGTCGTTGCGGGTGGTCAGGCCGGCCTGCTCCACGGCCTCGCCACCGGTACCGCCCGTGCCGCCCGTGCCGCCACCGGAACCGCCCTTGGTGGAGGCCTTCTTGCCGTTGGGGGCCGAGGCGAACCAGCTGCCCTTGAGGCCCTGGCCCTTGATGTCACCGGCCTTGGTGTCCTTGGCGAAGTAGTACATGGGCCAGCCGCTGACCGTCAGCTGCTTGGTGCCGTCGGGACGGCTGACCTCGCCGAGCAGGGCCTTGTCGACACCCTCGGCCGCGGTGGCGCCCGAGGCGGGCACCGGCGGCCAGGTGGTGGCGCACTCGCCCTCACAGGTCGTCTTCGGCGGCTCGAAAGAGTCCTTGTCGAAGCGGTACAGGGTGCGTCCGGCGCTGTCCGTGAGGACCTTGCCGTACTCGTCGCTGTTCCACACGGTCAACTGGCCCGCGGAGGCCGCCGTGGTGGACTGGGCCTGGTCCGACGTGTCGGAGCCGGCCGCGCCGACGCCGGCCGTGCCGGTCCCGGTGCCCGCGATGGTGCCGGCACCGAGCGTCGGGGTGGAAGCGGCGCCCACGTTCTGCGAGGACGTCGACCCCTGTTCCTGACCGCACGCCGTCGTCAGCACCAGTACAGCCGCAGCTGTCGCCACGAGTGAGGCGCTCCGCCAGGAGGTCTTCATTCCAACTCCCCGTATATCCGGTGGGTGTTGCAGCGCCCTACTGCGCCGCTTGCTGGTCCTAAGTACGGGCGGGAGTGGCTGATGTGTTCAACGCTGCACGATTTTCTTTCCGGAGCCTGTGTTTCGGTCGCGCCGCCGGCCTGCGGAGGTATCGAACGAGGGGTCAGCATCATGCGACCGCAGTCAAACCTTCGGGGCCCGTTCTTCCCTCTTTCGGAGCATTCGGTCCGTGCTCCCGCGTACGCGGGCGCGCGAGCACGGATGATCTCCGACGTGCAAGGACCCCAGCGGACCCGATCCGCTCTCGCCCTACGGCTGTCGGCCCTGCTCGCACTGACCTGGCTCCTCACCGGAGCACCGAGCGGCACGGCGGTCGCCGACGCCTGCGCGTACGCCACCGTCGGCCCGGACAGCGCAGGAGCGGTCGCCGTGGCGATCGGGGGCTACGGCTCCTGCGAGCCGGAGCCCCCGACGCCCCCGTCGCCGACCCCCACGCCCACACCCACACCCACCCCGTCGTGCCCACCCGAGCCGACCCCCCCCCCCGGCCCCCCCCCCCCCCCCCCCCCCCCCCCCCCCCCCCCCCCCCCCCCCCCCCCCCCCCCCCCCCCCCCCCCCCCCCCCCCCC
>NZ_LRTR01000082.1 GCF_001550375.1 Streptomyces europaeiscabiei
ACGATCCGGGCCATGGCCGCCGCCTCCCCGCTCGCGGCGGCGGAGAGCGCGGCGGCGACCACCGGGCGGACGGGATCGCCGGCCCGCACCGGTGTGACGAGGATGTCGATGATGCCGCCGCAGGTCAGACCGACCGCGAAGGCGTCCTCGTCGCTGTAGCCGAAGCGTTCGAGGACCGGTTCACCGTCGCTCAACGCCTGTTGGCACAGGTCGTAGACGGCGCCTTCCACGCAACCGCCGGAGACCGAACCGATCGCCGCACCGTCGGCGTCCACCGCCAGGGCGGCGCCCGGCCTTCGGGGCGCACTGCCGCCGACGGCCACCACCGTGGCCACGGCGAAGTCGCGTCCCTGCTCGACCCACCGGTGCAGCTCTTCGGCGATGTCCAGCATCTCTCGGTCTCCTTAACGAACTTGCGGACTTGCGGACTTGCGGACTTGCGGATCTGTGCGACTTGCGACCTGCGACCTGCGACCTGCGACCTGCGACCTGAAGCAAACGGACGAACTATCGGCCCTCTAGTGCACGCCCAACCAGCTCTCGATCGGATTGAGGGCGAAGAATACGAGGAAGACCGCCGTCAGACCCCACATGAACGGGCCGATCTCCCGCGCCCGGCCCTGGGCGACCTTGATGGCGACGTAGGAGACGACTCCGGCGGCGACGCCCGCGGTGATGGAGTACGTGAACGGCATGATCACGACGGTCAGGAAGACCGGGATCGCGGTGGCGCGGTCGGACCAGTCGACGTGCCGGGCGTTCATCATCATCATGGCGCCGATGACGACGAGCGCGGCGGCCGCGACCTCGCCGGGCACGATCGCCGTGAGCGGGGTGAAGAACAGGCAGGCCGCGAAGAACAGGCCGGTGACGACGGAGGAGAGACCCGTACGGGCGCCCTCGCCGACACCGGTCGCCGACTCGACGAACACGGTCTGGCCCGAGCCGCCGGCCACGCCGCCGATCGCACCGCCCGCGCCGTCGACGAACAGCGCCTTCGACAGGCCCGGCATCCGGCCCTTGTCGTCGGCGAGCCCGGCCTCGGTACCCACGCCGATGATGGTGGCCATGGCGTCGAAGAACCCGGCGAGCACGAGGGTGAAGACGATCATGCCGACCGTCATCGCGCCGACTTCGCCCCAGCCGCCGAACTCGACGTGACCGAAGAGCGAGAAGTCGGGCATCGAGACCGCGCTGCCATGCAACTCCGGTGCGCCACTGGCCCATTGCTTCGGGTCGACGACACCGAGGGAGTTGAGGATCACGGCGAGGACCGTGCCGCCGACGATGCCGAGCAGGATCGCGCCGGGGACACCCCGGGCCTGGAGCATGAAGATCGCGAGGAGGGTGACCGCGAAGAGGAGGACCGGCCAGCCGGTGAGTTCGCCGGTGGGGCCGAGGCTGACCGGGGTCGCCTTGCCCTGGTGCACGAAGCCGGCCTTGTAGAAGCCGATCAGGGCGACGAACAGGCCGATACCCATCGTGATCGCGTGCTTCAGGGCCAGCGGGATGGCGTTCATGATCATCTCGCGGAGGCCGGTGACGACCAGGAGCATGATGACCACGCCGTACATCACGCACATGCCCATCGCCTGCGGCCAGGTCATCTGGGGGGCGACCTGCGAGGCGATGACGCCGGAGACGGAGAGGCCGGCGGCGAGGGCGAGCGGAACCCTGCCGACGAAGCCCATGAGGAGGGTCGTGACGGCCGCCGCGAGCGCGGTCGCCGTGATCAGGGCCTTCTGGCCGAGGGTGGCGCCCGCGGCGTCCGGGCCGGACAGGATGAGCGGATTGAGCAGGAGGATGTACGCCATCGCCATGAAGGTGGTGACGCCGCCGCGGACTTCGCGTGCGACGGAGGATCCTCGGTGGGTGATGTGGAAGTACCGGTCGAGCGAGGGCCTGCCGGCAGGGACGCAGCGGGTGGTGCCCGTGTCGTCGGCTGTACTGCTCGGCTTCAGTGACTGCTGGGTCATGTGGGCCTTCTCCCAAGGTTCACAGGGGCACCCTGCCGTTGCACTGGGCTTCGGCGGGATTTGGGAAGGTGCCCGACCCGGGGGACGGCCCGAGACGAACGTGGTGCTTTCGGTGTGCGTTGTCGGGTGCGGGTGCGTGGGGGCTGGTCGCGCAGTTCCCCGCGCCCCTGAAAAGCAGGGGCTACGCCCCGTGCTTTTCGGCCCGCAAGAGCCGTGGGCCCTCAGGGGCGTGGGGAACTGCGCGAGAGGCCCCGACTCACCCGCACCCGAACCGCCGCCGAACCGCCCGAGCTGATGGGCGACCCGCCTGCGACTCCTACGCCGTACCCGTCAGGTGTTCCGGGCGTACCGGCGTCCTGTTCAGCTCCAGGCCCGTCGCGTTCCGAATGGCCGCGAGGACGGCCGGAGTCGACGACAGGGTCGGGGCCTCGCCGACGCCGCGCAGCCCGTACGGCGCGTGGTCGTCGGCCAGTTCGAGCACGTCGACGGGGATGGTCGGCGTGTCGAGGATCGTGGGGATGAGGTAGTCCGTGAAGGAGGGGTTGCGGACCTTCGCGGTCTTCGGGTCGACGACGATCTCCTCCATCACCGCGATGCCGAGGCCCTGCGTCGTGCCGCCCTGGATCTGGCCCACCACGGAGAGCGGGTTGAGGGCCTTGCCGACGTCCTGGGCACAGGCCAGTTCGACGACCTTGACCATGCCCAGCTCGGTGTCGACCTCGACGACCGCGCGGTGCGCGGCGAAGGAGTACTGGACGTGGCCGAAGCCCTGCCCGGTGCGCAGGTCGAAGGGCTCGGTCGGCCGGTGCCGCCACTCCGCCTCGACCTCGACGGCCTCCGCACCGAGGACGTCCACCAGGTCGGCCAGGACCTCACCGGAGTCGGTGACGACCTTGCCGCCCTCCAGGAGCAGTTCGGCGGTCGCCCAGGCGGGGTGGTACGTGCCGAACCTGCGGCGGCCCAGCTCCAGGACCTTCTCGCGGACCAGCTCGCAGCTGTTCCTGACGGCGCCGCCCGTGACGTACGTCTGACGGGACGCGGAGGTCGAACCGGCCGAACCCACCTGTGTGTTCGCCGGGTTGATGGTCACCTGGGCGACGCCCAGCTCCGTGCGGGCGATCTGCGCGTGGACGGTGATGCCGCCCTGGCCGACCTCCGCCATGGCCGTGTGGACGGTGGCGACGGGCTCGCCGCCCACCACCTCCATACGGACGCGGGCGGTCGAGTAGTCGTCGAAACCCTCGGAGAAGCCGACGTTCTTGATGCCGACCGCATAGCCGACGCCCCGGACGACACCCTCGCCGTGCGTCGTGTTGGACAGGCCGCCCGGCAGCTGTCGTACGTCCGCGGCCTCGCCCGCCGTGAGCCACTGCTGCTCGGGCGGCAGGGGCATCGCCTTGACGCGGCGCAGGAGTTCGGCGACCGGGGCCGGGGAGTCGACGGCCTGGCCGGTCGGCAGGAGGGTGCCCTGCTCCATGGCGTTGATCTGCCGGAGCTCCACCGGGTCCATACCGAGCTTCGCCGCCAGCTTGTCCATCTGCGCCTCGTACGCGAAGCACGCCTGGACCGCGCCGAAGCCACGCATGGCGCCGCAGGGCGGGTTGTTGGTGTAGAGCGCGATGGCCTCGATCTCGACGTCCTCGATGACGTACGGGCCCGCGCCGAGCGAGGCCGCGTTGCCGACGACGGCCGGGGAGGAGGACGCGTACGCGCCGCCGTCCAGGACGATGCGGGCCTTGAGGTGGGTGAGCCTGCCGTCCTTCGTGGCCCCGTGCTCGTAGTGGAGCTTCGCGGGGTGGCGGTGGACATGACCGAAGAAGGACTCGAAGCGGTTGTAGACGATCTTGACCGGCTTGCCGGTGCGCAGCGCCAGCAGGCAGGCGTGGATCTGCATCGACAGGTCCTCGCGACCGCCGAAGGCGCCGCCGACGCCGGCCAGCGTCATCCGTACCTTGTCCTCGGGCAGGCCGAGGACGGGCGCGATCTGGCTCAGGTCGGCGTGCAGCCACTGGGTGGCGACGTAGAGGTCGACGCCGCCGTCCTCCGCGGGCACCGCGAGCCCGGACTCCGGTCCCAGGAAGGCCTGGTCCTGCATGCCGAAGACGTACTCGCCCTCGACGATCACATCGGCGCGCTCGCGGGCCGCCGCCACGTCGCCGCGGACGATCGGCTGGCGGTGGACGATGTTCGGGTGAGCGACATGGCCGCTGTGGTGGTCGTCGCGGCCCTCGTGGATGAGGAGCGCGTCCGGCGCGGTCGCCGAGGCCTCGTCGGTGATGACCGGAAGTTCCCGGTACTCCACCTTGATCTTGGCGGCGGCGCGGCGGGCGGTCTCCGGGTGGTCGGCTGCGACGATCGCGACGGGCTCGCCGTGGTGGCGGACCTTGCCGTGGGCGAGGACCGGGGTGTCCCGGATCTCCAGGCCGTAGTTGCGCACCTCGGTCGGCAGGTCGTCGTACGTCATGACGGCGTGGACACCGGGTGTGGCGAGGGCCTCGGCCGTGTCGATGGAGACGATCTCGGCGTGGGCGAGCGTGGAGCGCAGGACCTGGCCCCAGAGCATGTCCTCGTGCCACATGTCGGACGAGTACGCGAACTCACCGGTGACCTTGAGGGTGCCGTCCGGGCGCAGCGTGGACTCGCCGATGCCGCCCCTGGTGCGGGAGCCCTGGGTGATGTTGGTGGGCAGGCCGGTGGTTCCCATGTTCAGACCCCTTCGGACTGCCGGGCGGCCGCGAGGCGGACCGCGTCCATGATCGTCTCGTAGCCGGTGCAGCGGCACAGGTTGCCCGACAGTGCCTCGCGGATGTCCGCGTCGCTCGGGTTGGGGGTGCGTTCCAGCATCTCGTCGGCGGCGACGAGCAGCCCCGGCGTGCAGAAGCCGCACTGGACGGCGCCGGCGTCGATGAACGCCTGCTGGATCGGCGAGAGTGTCGCACGCGGGGACACGCCGCCCCCTTCACCGGTCCGCGAGTCGGCCCCTCGGGCGGCCCACTGCCTGGCCGAGTCGAGCGAGGTCCCGCCCGCACCAGGCGTACCGCACGCACCCGACGCACAACCACCGTGCTCCGCCCGCTGCTTGGCGAAATCCGCCAGCCCCTCGACGGTGACGACCTCGCGGCCCTCCACCTGTCCGGCCGCGACCAGACACGAGCACACGGGCACCCCGTCCAGCCGGACGGTGCACGACCCGCACTCGCCCTGCTCACAGGCGTTCTTGGAGCCCGGAAGTCCCATCCGCTCCCTCAGCACGTACAGCAGGGACTCGCCCTCCCATACGTCGTCGGCTTCCTGCGGACGGCCGTTGACCGTGAAATTGACGCGCATCACGCAGCTCCCTCGGTGGCGGCGGTGCCGCGGTAGGACTCCCAGGTCCACATCAGCGTGCGGCGGGCCATGACGCCGACCGCGTGGCGGCGGTAGCTCGCGGTGCCGCGGACGTCGTCGATCGGGTTGCAGGCGCCGGCGCACAGGTCGGCGAACTGCTTGGCGACCGACGGGGTGATGATCCTGCCGTTGTCCCAGAAGCCGCCCTCGTCTAGCGCCGCGTTCAGGAACTCCTCGGCGGCCCTGGCCCGGACCGGGGTCGGCGCGGCCGAGCCGATGCCGGTCCTGACGGTGCGCGACGACGGGTGCAGGGCGAGCCCGAAGGCGCACACCGCGATCACCATGGCGTTCCGGGTGCCGACCTTGGAGTACTGCTGCGGGCCGTCCGCCTTCGCGATGTGCACGGCGCGGATCAGCTCGTCCGGCGCGAGGGCGTTGCGCTTCACTCCGGTGTAGAAGGCGTCGATGGGGATGAGCCGGGTCCCCCGTACGGACTCGGCCTCCACCTGGGCGCCCGCCGCGAGGAGGGCCGGGTGGGCGTCACCGGCCGGGGAGGCGGTGCCGAGGTTGCCGCCGACGCCGCCTCGGTTGCGGATCTGCGGGGAGGCGACCGTGTGCGACGCCAGGGCGAGGCCGGGCAGCTCGGTACGGAGGTTCTCCATGATCCGGGTGTACGGGACGGACGCGCCCAAGCGAACCGTTTCCTCGCCGACCTCCCACTCGGAGAGTTCGCCGATGCGGTTCAGGTCGAGCAGATGCTCGGGCCGACGGTGGTCGAAGTTGATCTCGACCATCACATCGGTGCCGCCGGCGATCGGCACAGCGGTGGGGTGCTCGGCCTTCGCGGCGAGCGCCTCCTCCCAGCTGGCGGGGCGAAGGAAGTCCATGTGACCGGCTCTCTTCTTCGTCTTGTGTCGTTCTCTTTGAGCCAGATCGTGTGCGGCGTGCCCGGCTCGTCCATGGGCTGTTCACGTGTCTCGGGCTTCAGTACACAGCGCCTCGCCCGCCCCGGTCAGTCACGGAATGCATGAAGGAGTTGGCTGGCCAGGGGGTGCATCTTGTAGATTCGTATGAACGGGAGCCATCAGCAACCTCTTGGTTTTCCCTTGGAAACATCCAGAACACACCCGGGGCACGGAGGGCAAGATTTCGAAAGTCCCAGGCCATTGCCCCGGACCCGCCCCGGTCTCCGATACCACCCTCCACCGGAAGCCGGGGGCACGCTCCCCGGGCGAACCGACCGTTGATTTCGAGACACCCGAACATCACGACACAAGAACGGCGGCGACGAGAAATGCGCCTGCGCGCACTGCTGGACACCGACGCGCTGGGTCTGCGGCTGCTCGGCGGCGGGGACGAGCTGGACCGCACCGTGCGCGGTGTGATGACCACCGACCTCAGGGACCCCAGCCGCTACCTCTCCGGCGGCGAGCTGGTGCTCACGGGCCTGGCCTGGCGCCGTGACGCCGCCGACTCCGAGCCCTTCGTACGGCTCCTGGCCGGCGCTGGGGTCACCGCGCTGGCGGCCGGGGAGGCGGAGCTGGGCGACATCCCGGAGGACCTCGTCGTCGCCTGCGCCCGGCACCGGCTCCCGCTCTTCGCGGTCAACGAGTCGGTGGCCTTCGCGACGATCACCGAGCACGTCGTACGACAGGTCTCCGGCGAGCGCGCCGGGGACCTGGCGGCCGTCGTGGACCGGCACCGCCGGATGATGACCTCCGGCCCGGCGGGCGGCGGCCCGGACGTGGTCCTGGACCTGCTCGGCTCCGACCTGGACCTGCGCGCCTGGGTGCTCTCCTCCGCCGGCCGGCTCGTCGCGGGCGCCGAGGACGCCGGACCCACCCTGCCC
>NZ_LRTR01000819.1 GCF_001550375.1 Streptomyces europaeiscabiei
CGACCCCCGGCCCGGCCGACGTGCGCACGACGACGCGGGACCCGCTCGCGGCGCGGGGACGAGGGCCGTCGGTTGCGACGGCGTTCGCCTCTCTCCGCCCGTCGGCGGCCTGCGGCTGGACGGTCATGGTGAACTCCTCGGGCACTGGGACGGGCTGTCCGCAGATCGTGTGCCGGGGGTTCAGAACTCGCCAAAGGACGTTCGGACAATCCGTCAGCTGCCCTGCGCAGTCCGTCAGCTCGGCGGGCCGGGTGGCCGCCGAGCTGACACAGGGGGTGAAAGGACGGCTGACAGAGCGGACCCTCCTCCGTACACTGCGCCGTTCCTCATGCTCACGCGCAGGTCCGCGCGCATGCTCACGTGCATGGCTACGCGGACGCCTGCGTCACCTCCGCGGCCCCGGTCTCCGGCTCGGCCGTGCCGGACAGCACCGCGACGGCGTGGGCGGCCGAGGCCAGGGTGGCGTGCCGGTGCCAGCCGCTGAAGGAACGGCCGGAATAGTCCTTTATGCCCACCCGTTCGGCGATCTGCGCGAAGTCCTGGTTCACCCGCTGGGGCAGCTTGCTCAGCCGCAGCAGCTGGGAGGGGTGCAGGTCGGTGATGTTGGTCAGCCACAGTTCGGCCGGCCAGCGCCCGCCGTTGTCGCCGACGCCGAGCAGCACCAGGTCACGGCACCAGGAAGGGCGGCGGGCGGTGCGCCGCGGAAGCCGCACGCGCACCGTCGCGGTCAGTCCCGCGTGCACGGTGCGGCCGCCCGGGCCGGGCTGGCGCTGGATGACCGGCTGGCGCAGCGGCCGGGCCATCAGCATGAGCTGATGCGCCGTCATCTCCGTGTCCGCGGCCGTACGGGGCAGCCCCGCGTCGGCGGCGGCCAGCCGCAGGTTGGCGCTGACCCGTAACAGCATCGGCGCACCCGCGTCCTGCAGCCCGCGCACCGTGCCCGCCACGTCGGACTGGCGGGCGTCCATCAGCGCGGGGCGCACCGGCAGGCCCCAGTCCCGGGTGATGCCGAGGTAGGCCTGAACGCAGCACTGGTCCATGGACTCCGGCAGCACCGTCTCCGGGATCGCCGCCTGCCGGCGCCGGGTCTTGTCGTCCAGCCAGGTGTCGGGCAGGTGCAGACGCCAGTTGACCGGGCTGCTGTGCTCCTCGGAGACCGCCCACACGCCCACGGCCTGCTGGGCGTTCATGATCTGGCCGCGGCGCGGGCAGAAGCGGCGGTCGACCCCCACCGAACTGTCGCCGGCCTTGGGTATCACCATCGGCTGCAGCACATAGGCGCGGGCGGGGGAGACCTCCTCCAGATGCCGGGCCAGGGCACGGCGGACCGGGCCCCAGTCCCAGGTGGAGCCGCTGATGAAGTGGTGCAGGCTCTGCTCGGCCGCCTCCCCGCCGAACAGCGAGGAGATGTTCCGGATCGACTTGCGTCCCTCGACACCGAGCAGACCCTGCACGTACTCCATGCCCCTGCGCCGCTGGTCGCTGCGCGGCAGGGACCCGAAGAGCACCGCGCTCAACTCCCGCAGCACGCTGTCCCGGGTCGCTTCCCGCGCCGGGTAGGACAGCTCCCCGTCCGTGGTGCTCCTGTGCTGCAGCCTGGTCTGCATCCCATCCCACCTCGCCACTCGGTCGACCGGGCCCCGTTGGTCCGGCCGCGACCCGCGTCTGTGCGGTTGCGCCTGCGGCAGCCGTACGGTGTGATCCCGACTGCCTGCTGAGGCAGCCTCTGATCAGGCGTCCAAGGGGGGACCAAGGCCGGGGAAACGCGCAGGCCAACGAGGTTTCGGCGGGCTCTGCGAGGACCTGACGGCAGGCGGGCGGGACGCGGGCGCAGGCATGGCGCGGGCAGGTCCTCCGGCCGGGCGGTGCGGGGGAGGAGAGCCGGAACGCGCCCGGGCGGACCGGCGGGCGGGGCGCACGGGGC
>NZ_LRTR01000820.1 GCF_001550375.1 Streptomyces europaeiscabiei
CGGTGCCGCGCGGGCGCGGGCGGCGCTGGCGGGAGCGCGAGGCGAGACCAAGGCCAAGGGTCACGCGGCGACGTCGCCCCCGGCGAGCGCCGTCGAAGCCGCCCCGGACCCCCGTCTGTTGCCCGATGTTCCCGACGTTCCCGGCGACGCCTCGGCTGCTTCCGCCGGCCTGCCGGGTGATGCCGAGGTTCCGGCTGCCCCGCCTGGTGTTGGTGAGGTTCCGGCTGCCTCGCCGGGCGCCGCCGAGAATCCGGCTGCCTCGCCGGGCGCCGCCGACGCTGTGAGGGCCTCCCCCTTCTCGGCTGCGCATCCTCGCGACGCGACGTCTTCCACCGGTTCGTCCGCTGCACCTGCCGGTTCGTCCGCTGCACCTGCCGGTTCGGCCGGTGCACCTGCCGTTTCGTCCTCGGCGCCTGCCGCCTCGTCCGCAGCTCCCGTTCCCACCCCGGCCGACCGCGCGGCGGAGCGCGGTGGTGGCACCCGGTCGGCCAAAGCCGCCGCCGACAGCCGTGCCGCCAGGAACGTCGCTTCCACCGCCCCCGACCTCGGAACCCCCGCCACCTTCGTGCTGCTCCGCCACGGCGAGACCCCCCTCACCCCGCAGAAGCGGTTCTCGGGGAGCGGCGGGTCGGACCCCTCTCTGTCCGACATCGGCCGTTATCAGGCGGAGCGGGTCGCCGCTGCCCTGGCCGCCCGCGGGACCATCCAGGAGATCGTGTCGTCGCCGCTCGCCCGCTGCCGGGAGACGGCGGGCATCGTCGCGGCCCGGCTCGGGCTCGGGGTGACGGTCGAGGACGGGCTGCGGGAGACGGACTTCGGTGCGTGGGAAGGGCTGAGCTTCGGCGAGGTGCGGGAGCGGTACGCGGACGACATGACCGCCTGGCTGACCTCCCCCGACGCCGAACCCACCGGCGGCGGCGAGAGCTTCGAGGCCGTCGGCCACCGCGTCGCCGCCACCCGCGACGAGCTGGTCGCGGCGCACCGGGGCCGTACCGTCCTGCTCGTCAGCCACGTCACGCCGATCAAGACCCTCGTGCGCCTGGCCCTCGGCGCACCCCCGGAGTCCCTGTTCCGCATGGAACTCTCGGCGGCGTCCCTGTCGGCCCTGGCCTACTACGCGGACGGCAACGCCACCCTCCGCCTCCTCAACGACACGTCACACCTGCGCTGAAAGCCGCTCGCGAAAGGCCCGCCGCCTGACGCGCCAAACCCTCGATCCGCCCCCAGTCCCGCGCGGCCACGGCAGCCTCCGGCAGCATCCAAGTGCCGCCCACGCAACCGACGTTGGGGAGGGCCAGATACTCCGGCGCGTTGCCTGCGCCGATCCCCCCGGTCGGGCAGAAGCGCGCCTGCGGAAGCGGCCCGGCCAGCGACTTCAGATACGCCGTACCGCCCGCCGCCTCCGCCGGGAAGAACTTCATCTCCCGCACCCCTCGCTCCAACAGCGCCACGACCTCCGACGCGGTCGACACCCCCGGCAGGAACGGCACCCCGGACGCCCGCATCGCCTTCAGCAGTACGTCCGTCCACCCCGGACCGACCAGGAAGCGCCCGCCCGCCGCGACGGCCTCCGTCACCTGCGCCGGGGTGACGACCGTACCCACTCCGACCACCGCCGCCGGAACGTCCGCGGCGATCGCCCGTACGGCGTCCAGCGCGCCCGGCGTCCGCAGGGTCACCTCGATCGCCGGCAGCCCGCCCGCGACCAGCGCCCGCGCGAGCGGCACGGCGTCGGCGGGGTCGTCGACGACCACCACCGGCAGCACGGGTGCCAGGTCGAGGACGGAGACGTACGACGACGGGGGCAGCGATGAGGGCATGCCGTCATCCTGCCCGGGAGCCACAGCATGCACAACGCGCGTTGCGCATGTTGCAACGTCGAGGGAGCGGGAGAGGGGCAGCGGGGGAGGGTCAGTGGACCTCGTCCACCAGCACGTCCAACGCCCACGCCTTCCCGGCCCCCGCCGGAGGCTCCACCTCCACCACGTATCCGAGGTCCCGCAGGGCCTCCACCAGCTCCGCCGGGCCCTTGGGCGCGATCCCGGCCGACAGCAGGCTCCGTACGATGCGGCCCTTGGTCGCCTTGTTGAAGTGGCTGACGACCTTCCGGGTGGGTGCGTGCAGTACCCGCACGGAGGCGGTCCGCCCCGCCACCTCGCCCTTCGGCTTCCACGCGGCCGTGTACGCCGAGGACCGCAGGTCCAGGACGAGTCCGTCACCGGCGGCCTCGGGGAGCGCCGACGCCATCGGCGTACGCCAGTGCGTGCCGAGCGCGCCGACGCCGGGCAGCTTGACGCCCATCGAGCAACGGTAGGAGGGGATACGGTCCGTCACGCGGACCGCGCCCCACAGCCCCGAGAAGACCAGCAGCGAGCGAGCGGCCCGCTGCTTGGCCGCGGTCTCCAGGGTGGCCAGGTCGAGGGCGTCGTACAGCACCCCCGTGTAGACCTGCCCGGCCGGCCGCGTCCCGGCCGTCAGCAGCTCCGCGTTCTTGGCGACCTCCCCGCGCAGCCCCTCGCTCAGCCCGAGCACCTCACGCGCCTTGTCCTCGTCGCCGGCACACAACTCCACCAGCTCACCGATCACCGCCTCCCGCGCCCCGGTGAGCGCCGGCAGCGAAAGCCCCTCCAGCTTCAGCGGAGCGCCACCCGCGGAGGGGGCCTTGCCTTCGGACGGGGGCAGCAGGACGAGCACGGGCACTCCTTGTTCTCGGGGGGTCTCGGGGCTGCGCAAAAGCGTACGGGGTGGGGAGAGGGGGACCCGCCAGGGCCAGGCCAGGCGAGGGCCAGGGGACGTGGGCGTGCGGGCCTCCGGCCAAGGTGCTCCTGGTGTGCGGCAGACCAGGATGCCGCCGCCGGGGTGCCGTGCCGCCCACCCCGCCCTACGCTCGACCCATGCCCAGCCGCCATCTCCGCGTCAAGGGCGCCGCAGACGCTCCCCTGCGGGCGGCCCTGCGCGCGCTGCGCGGGGACCTCGGTGTCCCGGACGTCTTCCCCCTCCAGGTCCTCGTCGAGGCGGAGCACGCCGCGAAGTCACCGCGCCTGCCGTCGTACGACGCCACGGACATCCCCCTCTTCACCATCGACCCGCCCACCTCCACCGACCTCGACCAGGCCATGCACCTGTCGCGGCGGCCGGGCGACGGAGGGCATGGCGGCTACCGCGTCCGGTACGCCATCGCCGACGTCGCCGCCTTCGTCACCCCCGGCGGCGCACTCGACGCCGAGGTCCACCGCCGGGTGACGACCCTCTACTTCCCCGACGGCAAGGTCCCCCTGCACCCCGCCTGTCTCTCCGAGGGCACGGCCAGCCTCCTCCCGGACCACACCTGCCCGGCGGTCCTGTGGACACTGGACCTCGACGCGGACGGCCGCACCGAGACCGTCGACGTCCGCCGAGCCCTCGTACGCAGCCGTGCCAAGCTGAACTACGCCGGCGTGCAGCAGCAGATCGACGCGGGCACCGCCGAGGAACCCCTCGCCCTGCTCAAGGAGATCGGCGAACTGCGCGAGCGCCTGGAAGTCGAACGGGGCGGCATCTCCCTCAACGTCCCCGAGCAGGAGATCGTCGAGCACGGCGCCCCGGGCGACGGCGGCGAGAGCTACGAGCCGGTCTACCGCACCCCCCTCCCCGCCGACGGCTGGAACGCCCAGATCTCCCTCCTCACCGGCATGGCCGCGGCCGAACTGATGCTCGCCCACGGCACCGGCGTACTGCGCACCCTCCCCGCCGCACCGGATGGCGCGGTAGGCCGCCTCCGCCGCACCGCCAAGGCCCTGCGCATCGACTGGCCGCACCACGTCTCGTACGCGCGGCTCGTCCGCTCCCTCGATCCGCACGACCCCCGCCACGCCGCCTTCCTCCTGGAGTGCACGACCTTGCTCCGCGGCGCGCACTACACGCCCTTCCGCGACGGCCGCCTCCCCGACATCACCACCCACTCCGCCGTCGCCGCCCCCTACGCCCACTGCACGGCCCCGCTCCGCCGCCTCGTGGACCGCTACGCCTCGGAGATCTGCCTCGCGGCGGCCACCGGCACCGCGACCCCCGACTGGGTCCTGGCGGCCTTCGACACCCTGCCCGACGAGATGGCCGAGGGCACCCGGCGGGCCGGACGCGTGGAGCGCGAGTGCGTCGACATCGTCGAGGCAGCGCTGCTCAGGGACCGCGTGGGGGAGGTCTTCGAGGGGTGCGTGGTGGACGTGGAGGAGGACCGGCCCACCATCGGAACGGTGCAGTTGGAGTCTCCGGCCGTCATCGGCCGCGTGGTGGGAACCCCCGGCGGCCGGCTGCCGCTGGGGGAGCGGCTGCGGGTACGGCTCACGCAGGCGGAACCGGGAGTGGCGAAGGTGCGGTTCGTTCCGGCGTGAACTCCCGCAGCAGGCGTACGAGCTGATCGGACTCGTCGGCGTGGAAGCGCACCAGGCGTACTTCCCTGCGACGGCCGAAGAAGGTCAAGTACGCGACGGGCTCGTCCAGTTCGACGGTGACGGTGGTCTGGGAACCGACCTCCATGTTGAGCTCGCCGTCCCGCTTGTCGTGCGTCGTACGCAGCTCACGGCGCACCGACGCCACAGCGGTGAGCGGTACGCACAGATCCACGGTGGCGAAGCGGCGCAGGCGCAGGGTCGTGCCGGCGAGGACGTGGGGGCGGGTCACGGAGGCCGCGTGGAGCCCGACGACGATGAGGATCGTGTAGAGGTCGAGGACGAGGAAGACCTGATGTACAAGGGGAAAGCCGTGCAGCAGGACGGACATGGTCACGGTCTCGACGACACACACGAAGCCGAACCCGAACATCATGGCCCCCTGACCCCGCGCGTACCCGAACGCCCGCCCTCCTTCGCCGAGCCCGTGCGGTCGACGCGCGATCCAGCGCAACACGCTCCCCAGCAACAGGAGTTCATGACGTACGAGAGAGCGGACGATCCGGTGGGCGCTTCTCATCGGCGGTCCTCCATCAGTATCCGGAGCGAGCGGCGGATGGCCTCCGCCTGGGCCGGGGCGAAGTCGGCGTAGAAGGCGCGCAGGAAGCTGCCGGTGCCGCTGTTGCTGCTGTCGAGGTCGATGTCGGTGCCCGGCGGGACCATCTCCGGCGGGATGAGACCGGCCAGCACGCGGGCCGCCTCCGCCACTCGGGGGTCGTCGGGCTCGGCGTCGGCGAGCGCGTCGAGCAGCGCGTACGCCTCGTGCGCCCGCTCCACCGCGCCGGGGACCGCCACCATGCTCTCCAGTCCGGCGAGCATCCCCGCCCGTACCTCTGCCGTAGCGGTCGTCTCCAGGAACGCGAACACCTCCCGGTCCCTGGCGGCCATCGGGGACTGCGGCGCGGGCCCGAACTTCCCGAAGAGGGCGGCGAGTTCCGGGGACACAGGGCCCTCGGCCGGCAACCGCCCGGCACGCGCGTCCTCCATCAGGACACGCAACCGCCCCCGCCGCTCCCGGATCTCCGTCTCCTGTCGAGCCAGATCCTCGTCCAACTCCCCGAGCACCTCGACGAGTTCACGTCCGGCATCGTCCGCGAGCACGTCCCGCACCTCTGCCAGCCCGAGCCCCAACTCCGTCAGCCGCCGAATCCGCGCCAGCACGACCGCGTGCCGCAACGTGTAGTCCCGATACCCGTTCGCCCGCCGTTCCGGTTCCGGCAACAGCCCGAGGTGGTGGTAATGCCGCACGGCCCGCGGGGTGACCCCGACAGTCGCGGCGAGTTCTCCGATCCGCATACGACCAGTAGAAACGTTGACGCTGCGGCAGGGTCAAGCGACGGGCCGGGGGACTGATTGGTGACCGCGATCAGTCACCACGGTGATCAGGTGCCACGTTCGAGGGAACGGTCCCGATCTCATGGCCAAAAGATCAACCGATGTCTCAGTCTGGCGAGCGACAGAGGACGGAGGGATGTGACATGGCTGCCGTGGCCCGCAAGCCGCTCATGCAGGAGGCGGAAGTCCTGTTGGAGGGCTTCCTCGCCCTACGCACCCCGGAGGGTCTCCGGGCAGAACTGATCGAGGGGGAGATCGTAGTGACAGCGCCGTCGGACGGGGACCACGAGGACTGCATCGGTCTGATCGTGAGCCAGGTGATGAAGCGGTCGCGGACCGAAATGCAATTCTCCGGGAACAAGGGGCTGCGGCTGGGGAAGGCGGACGGATGCCCGAAGGACTACGTGATCCCGGACGGCACTTTCGCTGTCCAGGCACTGCGGCTCTACCGGGGCGCGGACCCCTGGATGCCTTGCCAAGGCGTGTCCATGGTTCTGGAAGTGACCTCCACCAGGCCCGAGGTCGACCGCGAGGTCAAGCGCCGCTGCTACGCGCGCGCCGGGACCCCGTTGTATCTGCTCGTCGACCGCGACGCCTCCGCGGTGACGCTCCTCAGCGATCCACGTCAGGGCGACTACCGTGAGCGCCACACCGTCCCCTTCGGCAAGCCGATCGCCCTCCCCGAGCCCTTCACCTTCGACCTGGACACGGCGGACTTTCTCTGAGTCTCTGACCACGGTATGGAAGCGTGACCCCCAGGTGTTGCCCCCTTACAGTCATCGGAAGGGGTGCGTCAGGTGGGCGGCGGCGGACAGGAACAGACCCGGTGGACCCGTGCCACCCTCGGCCGCCCCGACCGCCCCCTCGACCTCCTCACCGCCCGCTTCGACCACCACCGCTACGCCCCGCACACCCACGAGGAATTCAGCATCGGCATCTGCGTCCTCGGCGCCTCGTGCATCGACTACCGGGGCGGTGGCCTCAGGGTCGGGGAGGGCTCGATCGTCGTCCTGGCCCCCGGCGAGGTCCACACCGGAGAGTCGGCCTACGGCACCTACGCCTACCGCGCCCTCTACCCGGCCCCCGCCCTCCTCACCGACGGCATCCTCGGCGGCACCCCGCACTTCCGCGACCCCCTCGTCCACGACCCCGAACTCGCCGCCGCCCTGCGCACCACCCACACCGAGCTGAGCACCTGCCCCGACCCCCTGGAGGCTGAGTCCCGCCTCCCCTGGCTGCTCACGGCCCTGGCCCGCCGCCACTCGACGTCCCGCGCAGCCCCCGACGCGATCCCCGGCGCCGGCACGATCGCCCTCGCCGTACGCGACCGTCTGGCCGACGAACTCCTCGCCCCACCCTCCCTCGCCGACCTCGCCACGGACCTGGGCCTCTCCCGCTACCAACTCCTGCGAGCCTTCCGCACGACGATGGGCATGCCCCCGTACGCCTGGCTGGCCCAGCACCGGGTGAGCCGGGCCCGGGGGCTGCTGGAGGCCGGCGCCCGCCCGGCGGAGGTCGCCGGCCAGGTGGGGTTCGCGGACCAGGCCCACATGACGCGCTGGTTCAGACGGGTGCTGGGGGTGACGCCGGCGGCGTACCGGACGAGCGTGCGGCCGTAGAGAAGCCGGGGGCAGTGGGCGCGCAACAGCGTTCAAGACGGATGGCGCCCCCTGCCTAGAAACTCACCCCATGACTGCACGCGGCTGGTTCCTCTTCTCCCTGATGGGAGTCCTCTGGGGCATCCCCTACCTGATGATCAAAGTGGCGGTGGACGAGGTCTCCCCGTCCATGGTCGTCTTCGTACGCTGTGCCCTGGGCGCGGCCCTCCTGCTCCCCTTCGCGATGCGCCAGGGAGGGCTGATCCCCGTGGTCAGGCAGCACTGGCGTCCGATGCTCGCCTTCGCCGTGATCGAGGTCATCGGCCCCTGGTGGACGCTGACCGACGCCGAACGCCACCTCTCCAGCTCCACGGCCGGCCTCCTGATCGCGGGCGTACCGATCGTGAGCGTCCTCCTGGCCCGCTTCTTCGGCGACACGGAACGGCTGGGAGCCCGCCGCACGACAGGCCTGGCCCTGGGCCTGGCGGGCGTGGCGGTCCTGACCGTCCCGCACCTCACCGGCGGCAACGTCCTCTCCCTCACCGAGGTCCTGATCACGGTGATCGGCTACGCCACGGCCCCCCTGATCATGGCCCGCCACCTCAAGCAGGTCCCCACCCTCCAGCTGATAGCCCCGGTCCTGCTCCTGTCGGCCGTCGTCTACGCCCCGGCGGCCGCCCTCACCCGCCCGTCCACCCTCCCCTCGACCTCCGCCCTGGTGTCCCTCGCGGCCCTGGGCGTGATCTGCACGGCCCTGGCCTTCGTGGGCTTCCTGGAACTGATCCGAGAGGTGGGCCCGACACGGGCGACGGTCTTCACGTACGTCAACCCGGCGGTGGCGGTGGCGGCAGGCGCGCTCTTCCTGGACGAGCGCCTCACACCCGGAATCCTGGCGTCCTTCGCCCTGATCCTGGCGGGCTCGTTCCTGGCGACGGCCTCGACGGCCTCGACGGCCTCGACGGGACAGAGGACTGGTGGGCGCCGGGTAGCATGGTCGACACGGCAGACGAGCCGGGCGGACGGCCGCGTGAAGGTCCTCACGGACCTCCCCGAGGAACGTCCGGGCTCCACAGGGCAGGGTGATGGCTAACGGCCACCCGGGGTGACCCGCGGGACAGTGCCACAGAAAACAGACCGCCCAGCGCTCAGGCGCTGGGTAAGGGTGAAACGGTGGTGTAAGAGACCACCAGTGCCCAGGGCGACCTGGGCAGCTAGGTAAACCCCACCCGGAGCAAGGTCAAGAGGGGCCACCTCTTCGCAAGAAGGGTGACCCTGCGCGGACGTTCGAGGGCTGCCCGCCCGAGTCCGCGGGTAGACCGCACGAGGCCGGCGGCAACGCCGGCCCTAGATGGATGGCCGTCTCCCCGGCCGCCGCGAGGCGACCGGGCGACAGAACCCGGCGTACAGCCCGACTCGTCTGCCGCTACCTGCGGCTTTGCCTGGGAAAGGGCCTCTGATCTGCGATGGAGGCCCTTTCCGATCTTTCAGGAGCTTGCCGTGTTAGGCGGCAAAAAGTCCCTCGGAAGTCCCTCGGACAGAGCTGAAAGTCCCTGAAAAGTCCCTGGAGCGGAGGGGCGGGCGACGCCTCTGAGCTGGGTGTTCGCGACAGCTGTTGGAGCATGGCGCTGGAGCCGCGGGCATCGTGGCGGTCCTGGCCCGGCGGGGTTACGCGGCCTCGGCGTCGGCCGTCGTGTCGTTCCGCGCGGCCCATTCGGCGCGGGCTGCGGTGAGCCGAGGGTGCATGGCGCGAAGCTCTTCCAGCTGCCCGGCCACCGTTTCGATGAACTCGGCCAGCTGGTCCGGACCCATCGGGCGGGTGTACATGTCGGCGGCTACTTCGACCAGTACGTGCGGGACTCGGTAGGCCGGGCTGCCTGTCGAGTCCGGACTTACGGCGAGGTGTGCGCAGAGCACCTGCCAGGACTCGTACTCCTCGGTGTATTCGGCAGAGGCCACAGCGCCGTACATCTGGTGGTGTACGTCGGCGGGGTGGGGCCTGCCCTTCATTTCAAAGGTGTGGTCCGTCGTGCACCAGGACGGGCAGGTGACGGTGTGCCGGGTGCCGTATCTGTCGTCGTACATCCAGGTGCGGTCAAGCGCTGCGGCCGTCTCGCCGGTCCGCCCGGATACCAGGCACGCGAGCTGCGTACGTGCGGCCCGGAGCTTCGCCAGGTGCGCGCTCATGTCGCTGATCAGTTCGTCGACCTCTCCGAGGTCGAGCGTCGGCCAGTCGCCGCCGGCCACGAAGTCCTGGCCGGGCGTTTCGTCGTCGACCTGGGACAATTGGAACGCCATGATGCCGTCCCTGCGCTGACAGGCGTAAGGGCGGTGAGCACCCATGGCGATTAGCGGGCCGTGGTGAAGGTGTTCGCGCGGGTCCTCGTGGTCCCTGGGGTTTCCATCGCAGAACGAGACGCCGGCGGGGCAGGCGGTCATCTGCGGAGTGCCCGATGGCTCGTGGCTGGCGGAGACCTCCACCTTGTCCGCGAGGGTCTCGAGCTCGTCGGCGAACCTGCGAAGCTCCGTCGCCTTGACGCGGGCCTCGGCCGCAGTCGTGTCCGTGTCGCCCAGACCGATGATCGGCTTCGAACCAGACAGATCCAGAAGGTACGCATTCAGCAGCTCCCGGCCGTCATTGCCCTTGACGGTGTGCAGGGTTCCGAAGTGGTCGTAGTGGTTGCCGGTTTCTGTGCACCAGTCTGGGTGGACAGTGCACGGCTGCCGGTCACTGGGCTCGAGGCTTGCCTCGGTCGGGGGCATCGAGGGGGCGTCGGCAAGTTGGAGGGCCCGGGCGGGGAAGTCCTCGTCGCTCTCAGTGGCTGTCGTTGCGATGATGCTCACGCTTCTCTCCTTGTTGCGGAAAGGCTGGGGCAGAGACGTTGGCCTGTGGGCGCGACTGTCGAATGCACGGTTGCTCTGCTGCTTCGGTCCTCGTGGTCGCCCAGCCTCGCCAAGGTCAGGCACCTGCCTCTCCGTTCGGGCGGCACTTGCCTCAGAACTGGCTGCTCGGCGGTACACTGCGCGGCTTTTGCGGCGAAGCGGAGCACGGTGGGGCGCTGTGTAGACAACGTGATGTCGGCGAAGTAGTGGCGACGCTTCGGTTGAAGGGGGGCGAGCAGGCGCCCGTCCTCGCCGTGTGAAGTGACTGGTTCCAGCCTCATGCCGCAGCACGATGTTGTGTCCGCAGTGGCGTACGCGAGAGCATGTTCGATGATCGATGAGACGTTCGTCTTGTCGGGACAGTCGGTGCGGCGGCAGGGGCTGACGCTCTGTATCGGGTGGCTCTTGGCGTGTACGGGGGTTGGGAGAGCGGTGTGACGGGGTGGGACATAGACCCGGTCGGGGTGCGCGGTGTTCTGGAGACGTCGGGTACGCATGGGAAGAACCTGTCGGAGGCGGGTTCGGCGATGCAGGGCAACCTGGAGGAGGCCGCCTCGGCGGCGGGGATGATCACCAGTCAGTACGGGCCCTACACCAGCACCGTTGGCGTGGTGGGCGCGGCGCTGGGGGAGTTTCTGCAGCAGTGGAGCCATGACCTGCTCTATATCGCCGAGCGGGCGTCCAAGTCGCTGAGCGGGGCTGCGGAGGCCACCGGGCACTACGTCGAGGGCGACCTGACTCTGGCGGCCAACGCACAGCGTGAAGCGGCCAAGGAACCGAAGGTCGAGCTGCCTGGGGTCGATTCGCCGGCCAAGGGTCAGTGATGGCGGACGAGGCGAAGCTGATCGACCCGTCGGGGATACCGCAGTTCCTCGGGGATCTGTCCACCCTTGGCATCGACGTGATGTTGCTGTACGCGAACGCGGGTCAGTTCCGGGCTTCGGGCGCGGATCTGCACACCGCCTTCCAGGGGTTGTCGGCCTTCTACCGTGCCCCGGAGGCCCATGACCTGTTCTCCTCCACGCAGCCGGTGAAGGCGAAGGCGGACGCGTTCGCGGACGATCTGGAGAAGGTCGCTGGCGCGTTGGATGAGTATGGTGTCGAAGTCAGGCCGCTGGTGGAGAAGTTGGCCACCCTGAAGGCGGACGCGCGGACGTTCGTGGACTCGGTCGCGGGGGACGACGACTGGCGCAAGGACAAAGACAAGGTCGACACCAACAATGGCTTATGGCGCGAGGTCAACCAGACAGTCGCCGCCTTCCAGGCCGCTGAACGCGCCTGCCACAACAAGATCACCGCCCTCGTCGGCGGCACCACGCTCACCGTCGATGACGGTTCGCACGGCGAGAACATGTACGGCTATCGCGCCGAGGACCTCGATCACGCCGGGGAGACCCCGTGGGGCGCGGCTGTCGAGCAGGAGTACGAGGGCTGGGACTGGTTCACGCACACGTCCGGGCAGGTCTGGGACGGTTTCTGGACCGACGGTGTGATGGGCACGGTCCATGGCGTGGGCACCCTGTTCGGCGCGGACGGCTCGGACGCGGCGGGCGAGGCGTGGACGGGCCTGGCCAAGCTCGGCACTGCCTCCTTCCTGACCAGCGCCACCCTCGGCACCTGGTGGCTGGTGCCCGACGACAAACTCCCCTCGTGGCTGCGCGATTCCCGCACCACCTACAAGCAGACCGTCAAGGGATTTGTCGCCTGGGACACGTGGGAGAGCAACCCGGCCCGGGCTGCTGGCGCCGTCAGCTTCAACGTCCTGGGCCTGCTGGGCACCGAAGGGGCGGGCGCGGCGGCCACCGGTGCCGGCCGGACCGGAGCGGCCGCTCGTGCCGTGTCGGTCGTGGGCAAGGTCGGCCGGGCCGTCGACCCGTTCACGTATGTCGGCAAGGCGGGCAAGTTCGCCTACGTCAAAGTCGGTGACGCCTTCAGCACATTGAAGAGACTGGACTCCGGGGCAACACTGGACCTGCTCGAGCGAGGCGATGCCCTCCGGTCGCCCAAGGTTCCCGACAACGCGATCCCGTACGTCGACGACGCGACCGGAAGGGTCGTCTACCTCACCGACAAGGGCCACCTGCTCAACGCCGACGGCACCCTTCACCAGCACGCCTCCCAGGCCAAGGCCGAGCCGTCGGCCGCCGCCCGCGCCGGGGACGACTCCACGTCTCGCGCCCCGGTAACAGGAACCCGGGAGCCAGAACTCGTCGGTGCTCACGCGGGGACGAATTCCGTCGCCGACGTGGGCCGGACGGGCGAGCGCGCTCCGGGCAACGGTGTCGGGCATGGTTCGGGAGACGGTCCGGGAACGGGCAGGGGGACCCCAACCGGTTCCGGTCCTGGACATGGCGGGCCGCATGACCGCGCCACACGGTCGGCAGGGCCCGATGAGCATCGGGCGGACGGCGACGGCTCCCGGGACGAAGGACAGCGGAAGCTGACTCCGGCCGAGCGCAAGGCCATTCAGGACGAGCATGTCCGGAGGGCCAACGAAGACCCCGAGTGGCGCAAGAAGCACTACGACACCCTCGGACGCAGGAGACCCCATATCGGGCTGGTGGACGGCGTCGAACTTCCCCAGCTCGCGAAGGATGCTCAAGGGCGCTTCGTGGCCAAGCACGACCTGCCGAGTGGTCCGTCCGAAACCCGGTTCGGCGCGAAGCCGCTTCCGCGGAGTACCGCCCCCGACGACGTTCTTCCGAGGCTCGACAGAAGGACCGCCGACCGTCGCGCCTATATGGACCTCATGAACGCGCAGAAGGCCTTCGACGAGACGCCCTCGACATCGAACCGCGAGGCCCTTGCCGCTGCTCAAAAGGCCTACGGAAAACAGCTCGGAGACGTGCCTCCGAACAGCAAGATCTCCGAGAAGCTGGGTGAGGACGCCTCCAGGCTCCACGCCATTCGACGCGAGTTCCCGGCCGCTCAGGAGATCGACCTCCCCAAGACGCCCACCGGGGCCCACATGTTTGATGGCGCATACAGGCTTGAGGACGACAAGATCCTGATCGTTGAGGACAAGGCGCCGGGAAACGATCTCCAATGGCGACAGGGGCGAGCCGACCCCGAGGATCCTGCGCGACCGCACGTCGGCGACGACGGCGGGGCGGCCGGTATGCGAGTGAAGCAAGGAACGCATCTGTACCTGCGGACCATCCTGGGCGAGATGACGAAACGTGGCGGTCGGGACGCCGAACTCGCGCGAGAGTTCAGACAGGCGCTCAAGGACAGGAAGTTGCAGTACGTCCTGGTCAAGGTCCAGGAGCCGGACGGCACCCTCTATGCTGGCGTCGTGATCGAACACATGAAAATCAACTGAGAAAGGGAGGCGCGTGGTCATCCATATTCCCCGTCACGACTTCCCCGTGGACAACGTGGCCGAAGCCATGGCGCCGATCGTCCAAAGCAACGACGAAGCACTTGCTGAACTCGAAACATCAGAGTTCGACCGCTTCGACGCCTTGGACTATTCACTGACTGTCGCCAAATGGAACTGCCTGACGGATCCCTCGGGCGAGGAATTTTCGACGTGGGAGACCTGGGTCACCGCGATGCAGGTCGGATCGGGCCTGTTCATCTCTGGAGCGGCTGCGGAAGGCCCTGTCCCATGCCGTATCGGAAGCAAAGGTGAGACCAAGAACCTTCCAGCAACCGGCCCGCAGGAATATCTGCACGCCGGCAACTGGCTCACCACGTACTACTTGGCGGTGATCTGCCGGGAGAACGAGCGTCTCGACCAACTCGCCCGTGTACCCGTCTCATTCCTGCGCGCATCAGGTGTGGAGTTCGACGAGTACATCTACGCCTGGGTGGAGACCCTGCAGAATGCCTGGTTCGGCCGCCCGGAAACCTGGAACACCCTGGCCGCCGCGATTGATGGGACGGACCCCGAAGCCCCCCACATTGCCAGTGCCGAACTGATGCTGAAAATTCTCTACCCGCCGCTGGAGATCTTCCACCGCTACCAGCGGCAGGAGCCGGAGCCGTTCAACACCGCTCTTGCGGAAGCACTCACCTGGCATCGCGAGTACTGGACCGAGAACGAGACACGGTCAAAGAGCAGCGAAGGCCTGGTGGCTCTGGCCCCATTGGCCGTCGCCTGCATGGCGTTCGACGCGGACATCCCGGTCGACGTCGAATCCGCGTACCTGCCCAAGCACCTCCTCGAACGTTCCTGGGTGGGCGAGTTCCCGACGTGACCAAAGACGTCATAGCCCTCACCCCGAAGATGCCGGACACCCGCTCCTTGATCGCCGGCCTCTCAGCAGGCGGCCTCGACCTGGGGCTGACCTCTACCGGTGACGGCGGCGTCCTTCAGCTGTGCACAAGCGTTGGCCGTCCGCTGGTCTCCGTCGAGGCGCCGCTCCTGGTCCACATACCCGGCGAAGCGGAACGCCTCCTCGGCCCCGATGTGTCAGCGCCCCCGCCGCCGTACTGGTGGACCGAGACGCGCGCCTCGACCTCGGTACCCGAAGCAGAAGCTCTCGCTGAATCGTTGTGCGGACGCCTGACCACGCTGCTCGGCGGGACAGTGTGGCCACGCGCCGCAGGTACGACACGCGTGGTGGCCATCCCGCAGGACCAGTCGGCCGATGACGCACAGGAGGTCGTCGCCCCCTCCGCTCCCACCGTTCCCTCGGTCGACGTCCTGACCGACTCCACGGCGGTCGTCATCTCCGACCGCCCCGTCCTCGCCTTCACCACCTGGCTCTCCGAAGTACTCCGCACCACGAGCGCCACCAGCCGAGCCCTGCACCTGGTCACCCCGCCCCAAGCCCGGCTCACTCTCCCCCTGCGCACGGCGCTGCGGGGCGCCCCCAACCGGTGGGTGGTCCAGGACCCGGCCGGCGGTTACTACGACGGCCTGTCCGGTGTCCCCCTCGCCTGGCAGCAGGGCACATTTCTCCCGACCGGCACCACGGTCGCCGACGCGTTCACCCGCCACACCGAGCCCACCCCGGAACGCCAGCTGACCCTCACGTTCCGCACGCTCCACGCCCCCACCGCCGACCTGGTCCTCGGCCGCGGTCTGGAGACCGCCTGGCGCCATCTGACGGGCTCGGCGCCGTTGGGGTGGAGTACGTCGGAGCCGGTCAACCTGCCCTGGTCACCGCGCCAGTTGACGGATCTGGCCCGCGACCGGTCGCCTGCTCCGACTCATCTTGTCGCGATCGGCGCAGCGGATCATCCGTCCATCGCCACCCTCCGCACGGCGCGTACGAAGGCCGGCGTCGCCCAGGACATCACGCTCACCCTCGGATACACGTCCGCTGCGGACGTCCCTCTGGACGCCGTCGAGTCCCTTGCCGCCGCGCTGGTCGACGAGGACGGCCTGGTGTCGATGCTTACCACGCTCCGAGCAGCGCGCGCGGACCTGACGCTGACCCCGCGTCTGGAGGCCCCGCCCATCCCGGTGTCCTTCACCCTCGGCGCCCGAGACCTCAAAGCGATCGGCCTCATCCACGCCCGAAGACCACCCCTCGCCCCGCGCCCGCGACAACTCGGCACACACACGCACCCAGCCCTCTACTACCGCTTGGGCGACGGAACCGACGCCGACGCATGGACTGTGCTCCAACATCTCACCGCCCACCTCAAGGCCACTCCTGGAGCGGAGCGAATCGGCCTGATGTTGAAATGAGTGAGCGCGACCGAGCGCAATATAGGTAGTGAACCTCTTCCAACCTCACGGGTGGTTGGGCCGGCAGCCCCGGCGGCGGACATGAAGAAGGCTCCTGGTAGACGGGTTCACGACCAAGATCACCAGTCCGCCAGGAGCTTTCGCGTGCTTGTCTACCCGTCCGGCATCGATCTGTCCAGCCGCACTCTGGGGCATCTCTCCGGTCTTCTCGCAGGTCACCGTCGTCGGATCGGTTCACGCTGGCGTCGCCTGACCTGTGGCCGGCAGGCCCTGCTCGTCCTGGCACACCTGCGCTCCGGCGACACCTACGCTCGCCTTACCGCGGGCTTCCGCATCGGGATCGCCACGGCCTACCGCTACATACGTGAGGCCGTCGACCTGCTGGCCGCCCTCGCGCCCACGCTGGAGCAGGCCATGACGATCGTCCGGAAGAAGGCGTACGTGATCCTCGACGGCACCGTGCTACCAATCGACCGCATCGCCGCCGACCAGCCGCACTACTCCGGGAAGAAGAAGCACCACGGGATGAACGTGCAAGTCCTCGCCGATCCCGCGGGACGCCTGATCTGGGCCTCGGACGCACTGCCGGGAGCCACACACGACCTGACCGCGGCCCGCACCCACGGCATGCCCGCCGCCCTCGCCGCAGACGACATCAAGTGCTGGGCCGACAAGGCGTACCAGGGCGCTGGCTCTGCGATCCGTGTCCCGATCCGTGGCAAGCACCTGCGCGGCTGGCGACGACGCCACAATCGCGATCACGCCAAGATCCGCAGCCTTGGCGAACGCGCCATGGCCATCCTCAAGTCTTGGCGGCTCCTGCGGAAACTCCGCTGCAGCACCCCCCGGATCACAGTCGCTGTCCGTGCCGTCGTTGCCCTCGAACTCGCCACCTGATCAGGATGGGAAGGGCTCCCTGCGCCGATGGCTGGCCGGCGCGGCGACGGTCCGCTCGCAGGATGCTCGTAGGCTTGCATGCCATGACGACGCGGATAGCGGGGGATCAGGTGCTCAATCCGTGGACCCGCACGACCAGGAACGCACCGTACGCGGTCCCCGAAGACCTGCCGCACTTGCAAGCCCTCGCTGACACCCAAGTCCACCCCTCGCACGCGCCGTACCAGCTCAACCTGACACTCCCGCCGGAACCGTTCATCGGCCTCCACGACGCGCCCCTGGTCATGCTGCTGGCCAACCCGGGCGTGAGCGACGCAGACCCGGCCGCCTACGCCCGGCCCGGCGTGACCGAGCGAACCCTGCAACACATCGCGAACGCCGGCGGGACCCCCAACCACTTCCTGACGTACCCCGACAAGGACCATCCAGGACTCCGGTGGTGGTCCCGGACCCTGAACGGCCTGACGAAGCAGGGGCACAGTCACGACGAACTCGCCCGGCAGATCCTTGCCGTGCAGTTCCACGGCTACCATTCGCAATCGTGGTGGCCGATCCCGTACACACTGCCCTCCCAGTCCTTCGCCTTCTACCTGGTGCGCCGCGCCATGTCCCGTGACGCGGTGATCGTCCTCGGGCGCATCGCGGCCACCTGGAAGATCGCCGTGCCGGAGTTGGCGTCGTATCCGAATGTGGTGACGCCGAAACAAAACCGGAGCGTGCAGATTAGCCGGGGCAACTTCAGCCCTGAGGACTTCGAGCGGATCGAGCAAGCCCTCAAGAGCTGAGCACGCGCCGCGGTGCGGTGCGCGCCCAGCGGGAGGGGCGGTCAGAGGTTGGCACGCGCTTCGGCCAGCTTCACGTCCGCCGCCCGCATCTCCCCGCATGCCTGCGGGTGCTTCTGCTCCATCTCCTCAAGCCGTACCGGGGACTTGGACAGAGCCGTGGTCGCCTTCAGGTCCAGTTCGGCGTCGAACTCGTACGGCTTTTGCGAACCGGCCGGCGCCGGTCGCGGCGGCGACTTCACATGCGCCATCGCCGCGATCTTTCCTTCGACCCCGCCGAAGTAGATCCACAGCCGGTCGCCGTCCCTCATCCGCTTCAGCGGCTTCCCGAGCCACCACTCGGTCGGACCGGAGTCTTCGCGCGCCAACCTCGCGACCCGCGCTGGGGTGGAGGGGCCGTTCTCGATCGTGTCGCGCTCCGGGTCCAGGCAGTACAGCCAGTCCCGAGGGCCGACGACCTGGTAGACGGCGCGTCCGCCTCGGTTCGGAATCTTTTCCAGCACCTCCTGCTCGGTCAGCATCCGCAGCAGTGCGCGGGCCCGCTTGTCGTCGGTCTCCCAGCCGTAGCTGTTCATGGTGGCGACGACGCGGGCCGGGTCCCACTCTCCCTCCTCGCCTGTCACCCGGCTCTCCAGCACCTCCACCTGGGTCAGCCGTGTCTGATTGCGTGGCCGGCCGTGCCGTTCCAGCAGGTCGTACAGCTTTGCCGCGCCCATGCTCGCGGCGATGCCGAGGGCGCTCCGGTCCACGGTGCCGCTTTCGTCGACCGCCACGATGGCCCTCTCCCGCCATTCCTCCAGGCCCTCCAGCAGTCTGGTCACGGCTTCGATGTCCCGCCACAGGTCATGAGGCGCGGCCTGCTCCGACAGCAGCACCTTGTCTTGCAGTGCGGCGCGCACCACTCGGGCGAGCTGGTCGGAGGAGATCACGATGCTCTCCTGGCTTCCGTCGTCACCGAAATTAAAGTCAACCCGCGTCGCCATGGCGACTCCTCTTCTCTGGATTAGAGAGGAGGTTACATCCTGCTTCTGTCGGCGCGCCACCGCTTTGACAGCATTGGGCAGTTGGGCATACCGAAGCGTCCGGTCAGGTCGTGGGCGTGGCCCGGCGTGAGGCCATCGAGGTCCTGGCCGCCGCCCCGACCCTGGCCGAGGCCATGAAGACCGCCACAGCCAAGGCGTGCGTCATCCTGGACGGCACACTGCTGCCGATCGACAAGATCACCGTCGAAACCCCGTACTACTCGGGCAAACACAAACGGCACGGCATGAACGTTCAGGTCCTCACGTTCGGCCGACTGCTGTGGGCTTCCCCGGCCCTGCCCGGCTCCACCCAAGACCTGACCGCTGCCCGCTAGCGCGGGATCGTCGACGCACTCGCCGCCGCGGGACTGAAGTGCTGGGCGGACAAGGCGTACCAAGGCGCCGGACGGCACATCCGAGTCCCCTTCCGGGGTCGTCGGCTCAAGCGCTGGAAGCGACGGCGCGCAACAACAGCCACGCCAAGATCCGGGGCGTCGGCGAGCAGGCCATGGCCGTCTTGAAGGGCTGGCGCCTCCTGCGGAAGCTCCGCTGCTCATCGCCCGCGAGCTGGACACTGCCCGGCGCCCCGACGAGGCCCTGACCTGGGCTGAGCGTGGCGTCCAGGAGATCCAGGACCTCGCCGCCGTCGACACCGCCCTCGTCGACCACCTCTGCGAACGCTACGCACAGGCGGCCCGGCTCCCCGACACCGTCGCCCTGCGCCGCGACCACTTCGGCGCCCGCCGTTCCCTGCTGACCTACCAGCAACTGCGCGCCGCCGCACGGGCCGCCGACTGCTGGCCGGCCGAGCGCGAGGGAGCGCTGGCTGTGCTGCGCGCCGACGCGGAGCGGCAGCAACAGGGCCGGTACGGCGGTTCCGTCCTGGTCGACGCCTTGCTCGACGACAAGGACGGGGCCGCCGCGTGGCAGGCCGCCGTGGAGACCGGCGCCCACGACAGACAGTGGCTCACTCTCGCCGACCAGATCCGTCCCAACCGCGCCGCCGACGCACTCGACATCTACCTCCGCCTGGCCGAGCCGCTGTCCACGCAGACCGGCAACACGGTCTACCAGCAGCTCGTCGCCCTGCTGCTGAGCATCCGGGACTGCCACGACCGCCTGGGCACACCGGACATGTTCACCGCGTACGCCGCCGCCCTGCGCGCCTCCCAGAGACGCAAGCGGAACCTGATGGGGCTGATGGACGATCAGGGGCTGTGAGCTGGGGCCCCGCAACGGCGGAGCCACCCGTGGTGTGTGGCCACAGCTCACGTCGCCGATGTGTTGGGGCCCGCCTCTTCCCACGACTCGTTGAGAAGCGGGCTCGGCTTTCCATGCCAGAACACGTCCACACTGTCGCGTGCTCTTGTCGCCGCCACGAACAGCAGGGACCGAGCCCGTTGGATCTCCTGCCGGTGGCGGACCGGGTCCGTATCACGCAATCTGTTGACGGCCTCGCGGGGTACGAGTCCGGCCGCGACGCCCGCGATGATCATTCGCTGGTACTCCAGCCCCTTGAACCGGAACATCGTGCCGATGTGTACGCCGGTAGAGCCGTGCGGGCCGTCCGAACGGATCTCCACCGAGTCGATACCGTTCAGCTTGAGGGTGTAGGCCATCTCGGCCGCCATCTGATTGGTGGGCACGCAGATCGCGATCTGCTCGTGCGGAATGGCCAGGTCCTGGCCGGCGTCCCACTCCTTGATGAGCGCGGCCACGCCTTCCCGCTCGGCGGCCCAGTCCGGGAACGAGTGCCCGGCCGGGGGCTTTCCGCTGAGCACCGACCGATAGCCGGCCAGCGTTTCCTCGCTGCCGTCGAGGTCGTCGTACTTCGTCTCGCCCAGCACGCCGAGGGCGGAGCGCAGGATCTGTCGTGTCGTGCGGTAGCTGAGGCTCAGTTTCGAGGACCGGCCTCGGATGTTGATGCCCAGGCTGCCCAGCGTCACCTGGTTCTTGTAGATGCGCTGGTGGGTGTCGCCGACCAGGAACAGGTCGTCGGCGCCGCGAGGGGCCATCGCGCGCAGCATCTTCCAGTGGGCGGGGCGGAGGTCCTGCGCCTCGTCCACCACGATGTGCCGGTACCGGTGGCGCAGCCAGCCTCCTGAACCGTCCTGGAGGTGGATGTTGTCGAGGCCGCCCGCCTCCTCCTGCTGTCGGGCGATGTTCTGGATGCGCTGTTCGCGGCCGATCTCCAGCCGTGCGGCACGCTCTGCCACCTGGTCCCAGGTCTGCCGCCCGAGCCGGTCCAGCCGCTGGGTGAAGCGCTCGGCGAGCTGCCAGATCTCGGCGCGCTCGGCGCGGCCGATGCTCCTGCCGCGTCCGGCGCGCCGGGCCCTGAAGTAGTCGGTGCGGGTACCGACGGCCTGGCCGAGGATGACCTGCGTCCACTCGTCGTGCAGGAACTCCGCGTCCCAGCCGTCCTCCCCCAACTCGTCCAGCAGCCCGCGCCATTCGCGTACGGCCTGGCTGTCGTCGATGGCCTGCTTGCCGCTGCCCGGTTCTGCCTCGCGGACGATGCGCAGCGCCAGCTGGTCGACGTGGCTCACCTCCACCCGGCTCAGCAGCTCCTCGCCGCCAAGTTCCAGAAGCCGGGAGCGCAGGTCGGCGGCGAGGTTCTTGTTGTACGTGGTCAGCAGGACCGGCTTGTCCCGGCCCGGGGGAAGCTGCCGTACGAGATGCCGCACCCGGTGCAGGGCGACGATGGTCTTGCCGGTGCCGGGGCCGCCGCCCACCCGGGCGGGGCCGTTGTAACGCCGTTCCACCAGTCTGGCCTGGGTGGGGTGGAGGAAGACTTTCCAGCGGCCGAAGTCGCCGCTCTCCAAAGCCTCCCGCAAGGCGTCGTCGGTTGTGGTGACGACCGTCGCCGGCCGCCCGGCGGCGGCCTCGAAGTCGTCCGGGTCGACCGGCTCGGTGGCGGAGACCGGCCGGGTCACCTGGTCGAGGACGTCGTCGTACGACGCCCCGTCGAACAGGGCGAGGAGCACTTCGCCGGTGAGCTGCGGTGCGTACTCGACGAGTCCCAGCAGCTGGTCCTCGGTGGCGAGGGTGCGGATGACGGGCAGCAGGGGTTCGGCGACACCGAGGTCCGACAGTTGCTGGTCGGACCAGTCCGCGAACAGGGGACGGGTCGGCTCGGGCCGCGCGGGCGTGGATGGTTCGACGGTCGTCGGGGCTTGTGCGGGCGGGGCGGGGAGGCGGCGCAGGACGCTGTCCTCGACCACCTCAAGGTCCACGTACTCGATGCCGCCGGTGACCTGGTTGACGCCGTACGACAGCCGGTTGTAGACGTCCTTGCGGTGCTTGACGGAGACGATCAGCCAGTCGTCGTCGGCGAGCCGCAGCAGCAGCGCCCGGTACTCGTCGTTGACGCGGGCCGACCAGAGCCTGCTGTCGCCCTTGAGCTGCTGGAGTTTGAGCCCGGTGGTGTGGGGGTTGCTCCGGAACTTGTGCTGGAAGTCGAAGAACGCGCCTTTGACCGTGCGGGGGAGTTTGAGAATTTCCTTGTCGGCCTTGTCGAGCAGGCGCAGTGTGACGCCCGAGGTGTTCATCGCTTCGGCTCCCCGTCCCTGATGGTGTCGCTGTCGTGCTGTCGTTCCGTGAGCCGGGCGATCATCGCCGCCGGGTCCCATTCGGCGGCGGTGTGGACTGTCCAACCCGCCGCCGAGAACGCCTTGTCCCGGTCCTGTGCCTCGTAGTCCGGCTCGTGGCCGTCCGCGCGGGGTGCGAGGACCACGCCGATCCGGGCGGCGGGCCACGCCAGTTCGGCCTGCCAACCGTGGCCGTCGAGTTCGTAGCCGTCGTGAGGTGCCGACACCGCTGCGGTGGCCAGTGCGTGGGCGAGGTCGGCGAGCCCCGGCTCCTCCGGGTCGAGGTGTTCGATGACCCGGTCCCAGCCGGGATCCCGTACCGGTTCCACATCGCCGGCCACCGCGCCTGTCGAGTGCGTCGGTGGGACCGCCGCACCGCTTCCCATGGCAGGCACCGAAGGCGCGGGGACGACGCCGACGGAGGTGAGGTCGTCCACGGGCGAGGGCACCGGCGTACGTGTCGACGTCAGCCAGCCCTCCCCACCGGTCACGGTGAGCACCTCGGGGGCGAAGCCGTCGAGCATGCTCGACGTCAGCTGGGCACTGTCACCACCGCCGTGCTCCAGGAACTGCAGCACGTTGCTCCAGTACAGCCAGGCACGCCAGCGCCGCTTGTGGGTCGGCTCGTCGGCGAGGGCCGCGTCACCGTCGTCCAGGACGGTGAGCCCCGTCCACACGGGCGGGGTGCGTCTGCCGTCGGCGGCCAGCACCAGACGGCAGCCCGACGCGTCGGGGCCGGACAGCAGCCGAATGGGTCCGGTGCCCCCGGCGGGCATGCCGCCGCGCAGCGCTGTCCGGAGGCTCTCGCCGACGCCTTCGCCGGTGAGCGCGGTGGCACGGATCCCGTCCGCCCCGCTGATTCCGGCGGCAGCCGCCTCCGCTCGCCGCCTCCAGCGCTCCGGTTCGGGAGAGCGCAGATAGGCCAGCAGCAGCCGGGCCGGATTGACCCACACCGTCTCGGCGAGTTCACCGGGCAGGCCCCGGCCCACGCGGTCGTAGTAGTCGCGGGCCCGCTGCTGTCCGGGCGTGCCATAGGGCTCCCACACGGGGTCGGCCGGTCCGGCCCCCGCGTACCCCGTGTCCTTGATCCGCTGACGCCACTGCTTGACGTCGTGGTAGGTCAGCTGGAACACGCGAAGGCCGTCCGCCCGGAGCCGGGTGCGCTTCGTCGCATCGTCCGCAAGCCGGTTGTGCTCACGGGTGGCGTGGTACGCGTAGCCGTCGAGGTACAGGGCTACGCGCGGGCCGGGGGTGTCCAGCCGTTCGAGGAGTATGTCGGGCCGGGTGCCGTCCAGGGCGCGCTGCTGGGAGACACGCCAGCTCACGGTGGACCCGTCGGCCGCTGTGAGCCGCAGGTCGAGGGCGTACGTACCGGCGGAGGTGGTGTACGTGTCCGCCGCGGCCTTCGACTCGGCCAGTTTCGCCCAGTCCTGGAGGGTGTCGATGAAGAGGATCTCCAGGTCGCTCTCGGCCTGTCGTTGCAGCGGGATATGACGTGTCGTCGCCACCGGCGAGGTGCGCCACCCCTCACCGTCGGCGCCCAGCAGCTCGTCCAGCATCTGGCGGACCTCGCCCCGGCTGACCTTGTCGTAGTCGGCGGCAGGTACGCGCCGCAGCAGGCACTGGTGGCAGCCGTCGAGCCCCTTCTCGCGGCACGCGCAGCCCTCGATGACGTCCCGAGCCCTGAGCAGTACCTCCCGGAAGCCGTCGGCGGAGGCCAGCCGGTGCAGGTAGCCCGTGCCGCCCGGCAGCCGGTCGTAGACGACGAGGAAGCGCCTCGGCCAGTCCGCGTCCAGGTCGCCCGCGTGGTCGGGCATGGTCGCCTCGGCGATGTCGATGTGGTCGGGATCGCCGCCGTAGCGAGCCGCGATCCCCACGAACAGGGCGGCGGTGAACGACGCGAGCCGCTCCTTGACGCGTGCCACCGACGCGGGCAGCAGGATGCGCACGGCCTCGGTGGTCAGCTCGTGGGCGAGCAGCAGCGGCACGTCCTGGCCCTTGCCCTGCTGTTCGCCCGCACCGGTCACCGGCTTTCGGACGCGGCGGCGCGGGCACCACAACTGATGGTGCTGGGCGGCCGGCGTGCTCGCCGCCACAGACTCGGTGAGCGCGTGCTGCGGCATGTCCACCACCGGTCGGCCGTCGGCCGTGGCGCCGCCGCACTCGGTGCAGACGTAGAACGGGTTGAGCCGTACGTCCTGTCCGGCGAGCGGCACCGTGCTGCTGCCGTCCTCGCGGTCCAGCCCGAGGTTCAGTGTCCGGATCGTGGCGTGGCGGGTGAAGTCCACGCCGAACACGGCGGTGTCGTGCCGCCAGGAACCGGGCGCCAGACGGTCGGGGTCGATGTCCACGGTGGTGAGGACCGCGTAGCGCCTGCGGTCCCGTTCGTCGTGGTCGTCGCGGACCCGGGCGTCGTCGCGTTTGTCGCGGGACAGGACCCGCCTGGGCCGCAGCACACGCTGGACGCAGCCCGCGTCGGCGATCTCCCGGCCGTTGCAGCGCGGGCACGGGGCGGTGTTGTGCTCGGCGTTCTGCTCCTCGGTGCGGACGTATCCGCAGGCGGGGCAGAGCCGCCACACCGACCAGGCGCGGCGCTCGGGACTGCCGACGTCGAGGGCGCGCACCACGTGACGGTAGCCGTTGACGTAGAAGGCGTTGCCGGGGGCGAGTTCGGTGAGGGCCAGTTTGCGGGACCGCTCGTAGTCCCGCGTCTCACTGCGGTACACCTTGCGGACGGCGCCCTGCTCGGCGGCTCCCGCCCCGTCGGTGTCGTCCTCCTCGTCCGGGGTCTCCGTCCAGTACAGCGTCGCTTCCAGCTGGGTGGTGGTGTCCGTCAGGCTGTAGTTGGGCAGCAGCCCGAGGTCCACCAGGGTGGCATGGGCGCTGGACTGGCTCAGCTCCCGCAACAGGTCCCCGGCACCCCGCCGCTCGGCGAGCAGTTCGCGCCGCTCCCGGGCCTGCGACTCGTCGGACAGGGCCAGCTGCTCCGCGGCCTCGTCGATCGCCGCGATCCTGCGGCGCAGCTCCTCGCGCCGCCCCGTCCAGTCCTCCTCGGCCTCCTGCAACGCCCGCGCGATCCCGCTGGTCGCGTACGCCCGGAGTTCCTCCGCCGCGTACGCGGAGACGCCCGCCCCGTCCATGATGTCGGGGTCTTGCCCGCCGCTGTCGTCGGGAAACAGGGCCAGGAACTCCTCCACGAGCAACGCCCCGCGCGTTCGCGCGGCGTCCGCGAGGTCCTCGCACCACCCACTGGTGCCGAACAGGGCGGAGGACAGCCGGGGGAGCGGCGCCAGTACCTCGCCGTCGGAGGTCCGCAGCTCGCCACGGGCCGCCAGGTCCAGCAGCCGCGCCGTGTACTGGCGGCGCAGGATCTCCACCGCCGACAGGTAGCAGCCCGGCGGCAGGATGGTCCCGGCGATCATCTCGCGCGGCTCGTCCAGGTAGTACAGGTCGCGTGCCTTGCGTCCGCCGAACGCGACGACCAGCGCGTTGCCCGTGCGGCGTCCGGCGCGGCCGGCCCGCTGCACGTAGTTGGCGGGACCGGCCGGCAGGGAGCCGAGCAGTACGGCGGACAGGTCGCCGATGTCGATGCCGAGTTCCAGCGTCGGGGTGCACGACAGCACATTGGGGTCGGTGTAGTGCGTGCCCGCCTTGAAGGCGCGCTCGACGCGCTCCCGCTCGGGGCGGCTGAGCATGCCCGTGTGCTCGGCGGTCACCACGCGGAACGTGCCGCCCGTCAGGTAGAGGCGACGGTAGTAGTCGCCGGTGTAGTCCCGTTCCGGCACGAGTGGGCCCGAGCCGAAGCGGGACACCTCGGCCTCGGCGGTGGACCGGTCGGCCTGGGGCGCGGTCAGCCGGCCCTTGCACCGGTAGCGGGGGCAGGGATGCCCGTACCAGCGGGTGCGGCGCTCGGGCGCCACGACCTGCTGCCAGCGGCAGTCCTCGCAGCTGACGAAGGCCTTGTTGACGACGGCGTCGTCGAGGAGCCGCACCTCGATGTGGCCGGGCTGCAGCCCGTAGACCCGGGTCTGGCGGTCGCGGGCGGTCCGCACCGCGAGGACGCCCGCGTCGGCGAGGGCGGGCAGCAGCCTGCGCAGGTACTCGGTGGCTCCGGCGGCGTCCAGATCCAAACATCTGCGGGTCCAGTCCTGGTACCACCCCAGGCGTCCTGTGATCGAGTCGAACTCGGTCTTTTCCTTCTGCCCGTCCAGCAGGAATCGCGGCGGGGCGACTCCTTCGGGGAAGGCGGGCATGCCGTCCGGCCTGCGCCCGGAGATGAGATAGCGGTCGGAGCCGACTTCCCTGATCCAGGTGTCGAGCCAGCGGTGCCGTACCGCGCCGCGCAGCCGCAGCCGCTCCAGCAGGCCCCGGACGTAGGCGAGATAGCGCTCGGGTGTGGGCAGTCCCCCGACCGCCAGCAGTTGGCCGGGCAGTGTCAGGTGCACATCCCGCGCCAGGTCCGTGACCCGGCCCGGGTCCGCCACGGCGACCTCGGCGGCGGCGGTCCGGGTCAGCTCCAGGGTGCGGCCCATGCGGCTGCGCAGCCCGAACTCCATCACCGTCGCGAACGCCAGCCGTTCGCCGATCAGCCGCCAGGTCCGCGCGTCGCCGGTGCCGTGCCCGGACAGCAGCCGGTCGACGCCCGGCTCGTCGTGCAGATCGGGGGGCACCACGGCGGCCAGCGCCTCCGGGTCGTCCACCGAGTCCAGGACATGGCCGATCAGGTCGTTCAGCGTGGTCGGCGCACCGGACTCGTCCAGGTTGTGGGCGAGCAGCGAGCGGAGCGAGAACTTGTACGAGGCGTTGGCGACGTATCCAGCCCGGTGTGCCGCGTCCTGCGTGGAGTCGTTGAACAGCAGCGTCTTGCGCTCCTCCGGCAGGAGAGCGATGTCGCCGCCGGTGAACAGCTGGGTGACCGCCGCGGAGGCGAGGGCCGCCCGGGCGGTACCGAGGAAGCGGATGCTGTTGTCGGTGTGGCAGGCCGGGCACCGGTCGTCCTTGGCGGCCCGGTCGGCGGTCTTCTTGTCGAGCACGGCCAACGTGAACCAGGCGTCGACGAGATCTCCGTCGTCCCCGGTGGTCGGCAGTCGGTAGGTCCCCTGCCCACCGTCCAGCACCACCACCGACAACGGGTCGACGCCGCCGTCCGAGGGCCGTGCCCCGGTCAGGGCGTCGAGGGCCTGCCGTCGCTCGCGGGCGGTGGCGGAGATGAAGTAGCGGACGCGCCGCTTGTCCCGGCCCACCCCGGCCCGCCAGATCCGGTCCTGGGCCATCACGAGCTGCTGCGGGTCGGTCTCGGGGGACAGGGCGGCCCAGCCGGAGCGCCCGCAGTTGCGGCAGTACACGGCGGGCAGGTGCACCTGGGCCGGGCGGGGCGCGGTGTCGGTGCCCGGCAGCGGCTGTCCGCTCGCGGACGACGGATAGCCGCCGGACGAGGCGTCCGGGTCCTCGTCACCGGGCGGCGCGGCGTTGAGCGCGGCCCGGCGGGCGGCGGTGCGGTCGTCCTCGTACCAGCGGAACTCGGGGGTGCGGCCCACCCCGCGCAGCACCCGTGTCACGGGCCGCACCCACAGGTGTGCCTCGATGTGCAGCAGCGGCCGGGGCCTGCGCTCGTCGGAGTCCGGGTCACGGGCGGCCGACAGCAGTGCCACGAACCGGGACAGCGCCTGGAGCACCAGCCGCGGGTTCTCCCGCGCGGTGCGGCCCCAGGAGTAGCCGAACCGGGCGAGCCGGTCCCGCAGCGCCCACTCGTCGAGCGGCTCCCCGCTGAGGAGCGACAGCACACCGTGGGTGAAGTCGTGCCGCTTCAGCAGCCGACCGACGCGGAAGGCGTCCAGGCCGGAGCGGCCCAGCATCCGGGTGGCGAGCGCGTCCAGGTCGAGCAGGTCGGGCCGGGCCTCCACGTCCGGTCCGCCGGACACCGCCACGACCTCCTGCGGGGTCGGCGGTTCCGGCAGCTCGTAGTCGACGGTGCCGGTGAACTCGTCGGCGGTCATCCGCTCCTCGCCGATGACCGCGTCCGCCGGGAACGGCATCCCGAACACCCGCGCCGCCACGTCGAGGATGCCCTCGCCCTCCTTGCCCGGCGCACCCTCACCCAGCGTCGCCGAGGTCGCCACCGGGCAGATCGACCCCAGCGGTCTGCCGGGCCGGGACGCGCCGGTGGCGGCGGCCAGCCGGCGCAGCAGCATCGCCACGTCGGTGCCCTGCGCGCCGTCGTACGTGTGGAACTCGTCCAGCACGACGTACTCGGGCTCGGCGCCGTCCCACAGGCTGCGGTCCTCTCCCCGCTGCAACAGCAGGTCGAGCATCTTGTAGTTGGTGATCAGCACGTCGGGCGGCGAGTGGCGCATCTCCTCGCGTCGCGTCATCACCCGCCGGAAGTCCGTGTCGGGCCGGTCTCCGATGTACAGGCCCGCCGTCACCTGGGCCAGCTCCGGCCGCGCCAGGTACTCCCCGATGCGCCCGGCCTGGTCCGTGGCGAGCGCGTTCATCGGGTACAGCAGGACGGCCTTGATCCCGGCCCGCCCCTCGGCTTTCCGCCGCCGGCAGTGGTCCAGTACGGGGATCAGGAACGACTCGGTCTTGCCGGAGCCGGTGCCGGTGGTCACCAGCGTCGGCCTGGCGGGCCCGTGCAGCGTGGACAGCCGCGCCCAGGCCTTGGCCTGGTGCCGCCACGGGGCGAACCCCGGGAAACCGGCCGACCACTCCAGCTCCCGCCGCCAGTCGTCGTCGGCGACGTGGAACGGCGTCCTGATCCGCAGGTAGGGCCCGCGGAAAATACCGGTCTCGGGATGCCCGAGGAAGCGTTCGAGTGCGCCGCGGGTGTCCTCGTCGGCGAGGGCGTACGTCGTCGTGAGGTACTGCGTCAGACTGCCGCGAAGCTGCGCGGCGGCCATGGTGGGCTTCACGACGGTCCCCCTTGCGATGCCGGTGCCCTGGTGATCGATACCACCGTATAGGGGGTGGCTGACAGCCCCCTTACGGTGGTGAACCGGGCCTGACCTGGCTAGCCGGCCTTCTTCCAGTCGGCCAGTTCGTCGGCGAAGTCGCGGAACGACCGGTTGTTGCCGGTGGGGCGCGCGGTGACATGGCCGCCCTTGACCGCCTCTTCCATGATCTTGGGAGCGTGGGACTCGCTGTACGGAGGTTTCCCGAGGCTTTTGGTGAGGTGCTCTTTGGCCTTCATTATTTGGCCGAGATCGCGGCGGCGTTCGGCCTCCTTGAGCTGCCAGCCTGGTTTGACCTTGGGGAACGCTTCAGGGAAGAGCATCAGCCAGGCCTCCATCTCGTAGGCCGACAGGGCCAGAGCGGAAGGGCAGCACTCTTTGAAGGCGCCGCGCATCTCCTCGGTGATGCGCCGACGCACGCTGTCGTACTTCTCGTCGGCTACCGCGTCGAAATCGACGTGTATGACGACCCCGGCCAGTCTTGCCTTGTCCGCAAGGCCCTGAGCGAATCGCCTGATCTCCTGAAGGCGGGGAGAGAGCGTTGCCTGGGCACGTGCCAGCCGGACGGGCTTCCTCATGAACTTGACTTCCGGACATGACCCCGGGTAGAGCGCGGGAATCAGGTGCTGGAGTACCTTGCAGTCGTTCGGGTCCTCGCCGGCGACCACGATGACCGAGCGTTGACGGCCGCGTACGGGCTTCGGACTCACAGGGCACCCCCGAGAGCGCCCGAATACCAGAGATCGCCCAGCGGCTCGTACTCGGACTTCTCGACGACCCGCTGAATGTCCTCCAGGCTCCGAGCCGGGATGTGGGAGGCACCGCTCGCGAGCCGTTCGCACACGATCAATTCCTCGGGCTCCAGATCGTTGACGAGGACCGGGGAATGTGTGGTCACCAGAAACTGGCCGCGTGTACTGGCCTCGCGGAGCCTGAGCGCCAGAAGACTCAGTACATGTGGGTGGAGCCCGTGATCGATCTCTTCGATACATGTCAGCAGCGGAGGCTCCGGATCATGAATGACCGCGAGCATGCACAGGGCTCGGACTGTGCCCCAGGACGCGTCTGCCAGGCGGGTGCGCCCTCGCAGGCGATTCTCTTCCAGTTCCACTTCGACCAGGCCGGAGCCAGGCAGGAGGGACATATGGATGTTCCGGATCTGGGGGACCGCGCTCCTGATGTCCTCCAGGAGAAGCTCCCACGCGTCTCCGTGTTCCTGGAGGCCCAGCAGAAAGTCCGCCAGATTGGAAGCGTCGCCCTTGAGGTGCCGCCCCGACTCACTGATGGGGGAGGGCCGTCGGGCGGCCCTCACATCCGGGTCGAAGACCCGAATGCGGGAAAGGTGGTGACTCACTTCGCTGATGGCCTGGGCGGACGAACCGCCTTCCGGCCAGGGGACGATCTGGTTCTGGTGAAGGGCGGACACCATTCGGCCGACAGTGACCCGAACGTCCTCGCTGCCGGTCTCCGAAGGGCTGTTGATCACACAGGCAGTGCTGGTCAGTTCGGCTGACGACTCCGCGTTCGGACGCGGATGCTGGGTGAACCGCTCCTGTCGGTAGAGCACGTGCTCACGGTGTCGAGGTTCGGGGAGTCGGCGCTGCGAGACGCTCAACTCGTAGCAGTCCGGAGCTTCTTCCGATGCGAAGTCCGACCAGATGCCTTCGACTCCAATAGTGATCTTCGACATCGGACTCCGGCCGCCCCGGAACGCCAGGGCGTCGAACCCTCCGCGTTCCTCCAGCGCCGGCTCGATCCCCTTCCGGGTCACGTCCCCCAGGAACTCCAACGCGTGCAACACATTCGACTTGCCCGCCGCGTTCGGCCCGACCATGACGGTCAGGGGCCCGAGCGGCAGCTTCGTGTCGGTCAGGGTGCGGAAGTTGCGCACTGTGAGACCGAGTATCCGGTGGTTCAAGCCTCGCGCCCATCGTGGACCGGCCGGGTCACGAGGACCCGGGCATCGAACTGGTCGGCGCACGGCGGACGGTTCCTGAGGCAGGCTGCTGAGTGCCGCTCAGTTCCCCACGTGTGTCGTCCACTTGGCGCGTCCGACCACCGAGCATCACGAAGCGTACAACTTGCGTCACACCGTCACCAGGTACTTGCCCACTTCAGCCATTCGGACTGAAAGGGCTCTCTTTCCACACGCCGTGGCGTGAGCGGACCCTGGCGGGAAGGGAAAGCGCGCGGGCAGTGCCGAGGGGGAGCCGCGATGTCCGAACCGCTCTACGTTCCCGTTCTGCCGGTTCGGCAGCATGCCCGGATCGCCTACGAACGCCTCCGGCCCGACATACAGGCGGCGGTCGCGCCCCTCTGGAACCTCCCACCCACTCCAGGGACGACTCCGGCGCAACTCGAGAGGGCCCACTGGCAGAAGGAAATGCGTCGGGTGAGGGGCGTGCACCGGCGCCATCCGGGCTGGATCGACGCCCCGTTCGCCGAGGCCGCGCAGATACCGGCGCTCGCCGTGATCCTGGACGAGTGCACCGCACTCAACCGCCTGCTCCGCCCGGTGACCGGCCCCGAGCGGAGCGAGGCCCAGCAGACGGCCGTGGTGGAGACCGCCCGCCGCTGCGGCTGCGGAGTCGGTGTCCGTGTCCGTATGCCGGGCGAGTGGGACGGAGCCGTAGCCGAGGCCGTCGGCACACTGCTGGACCGGGTCGACCGGGAGGTGCCCGTCGATCTGCTGCTGGACCTGGGCGCCGTCCTGCCCGGCCGCCCCGACGCGGGAAAGGAAGCGCTGCGCGCCCTGGACGCTCTGGTGGCACTGGCTGACGACTGGCGGACCGTCGCCGTACTCGGCGGGGCGTTTCCCCACGTCGCGGACGACATGATGCAGTTCGGTGAGCCGCACGAGGAGCCCCGCGCCGACTGGGACATGTGGCACGAGATACGGGCGGGCCGCCGGGAGCGCCTCTCGCGGCTGAGATACGGCGACTACGGAGTGCAGCCTCCCGCAGCCCTTGCCACGGAGCCGGGGGACGGAGGCCCGCCCTGGGGCGTCCTCCGCTACACCACCGACCGCTCGTTCGTGCTGTGCAAGGTGGTGAACGGAGGGCCGGACCGAACGGCGGGCATCCGGGCCGCCGCCCACCGGATCCGCGATCTGCCCGACTTCCGGAAAGCGGTCGCGAGCGCCGGGGAGACTTGGCTGCGCGACTGCGCCGACGGGCCCATGACGGACAGCGAGGGCACCGGCACCCACACCCAGTGGCTCTGGGCAGGAAACGTCCAGCACATGACGTACGTCGTCCGGTCCCTGCCCGGCACCTGAACTGCCCTGGCGGAGGTGGCTCTCCGCTCGGTCCGATCCTGCTCAGCTCCACGAGCCGGTGTTACTGATCCATCGCTTCGGCAAGCGCATCGATGACAGGGGTCCATACTTCACGCTTGCCCTCGAATGTCAGCACACCCTCTCTTTCCTTTCCTGAGAAGCGGTGCGGCATCCAGTCGGGAGCCAAGTGGATCATTGGGCCATCAAGGGTCACGACTCCACGCTTCTGCAGCACGGTGATCACCTTCCGGAAATCCGGTCCTTTTATTGACTGTCGCCCTTCGAGCTTCTTGTCGAAGACGGCCGGGGTTCCCTTGTGTCCATGATTCCGGAGGAGGTTCATCAACATTTTGATGAACCGGAGGGCGCGTTCGTCCGGCTCGGCCCCGGGTAGCTCCATCGTCTTTTGGTGGGCGTACCACGGGTAGCCGAGAGAGATTCCTTCGGGAAGCCGGATCTCGAAGCTGTCGTCCGGTGGATTTCCGACGAGTTCCCCTTCGCACAGAAAGTGACCCGCCAGTTCGAATGTCACGTTCGCCCACCCGTCGGCCGGGCTGTTCGCGGTTCCGGTTTGCCGCAGGGAAACCTGTACCGTATCCGCAGAGACTTTCAAATCTCTGCATCGAATGAAGCAGTCCGGTCCGAAGTTTGCAGTTCCTGAAGAGGAAGCGACCGTGACCTTTGAGGGGAAGGTGAGTGAGAGGGAGGCCAGTGGGCCCTTGAGATCAATCACTCCGGTCTGGTCGAGGAAAATCTCGAAACTGAGACTGTGGCTTTTCCCGATACTCTCCCAGAGGGTCAACTCGCCGTTGACGGTGAGGATGTCGAGGTCGTCCTGCGTCGCGAGATGGGGGTCCGGCCCCGAAATGCTGGCTGAGACCTCTACGTCGTGGCGCTCGGAAGCCATCAGCGAAGAATGGAGCGCCGCGAACTGCCACTCGTCGATCATGAGATCGGCATCCTTGGCGGAGACGAAATCGAAGAGCAGGCCGGTGGACACGCCGACTTCCTGCAGCTTTTCACGGATTGCGGTGTCCGAGAAAAGCTGGGCGGCGATGTAGGCCGAGAAGACGGGGCTCGCCCAGTCCTGCTCGGAGCGGAACGGGTGGTCTTCGATGAATGGGCGGATCTTGTTCGCGTACTCGCCCCGCAGGGAGTTGTCGCACCAGGACAGGGAGGGCGGTGCCGTACCCATGAGGTGATGTGCGAGCCAGTCGATCTGCTCGGTCGGTGTGTAGACCTCAACGGGCGGAAGATTGAGTTGCTTGGCGAGTTCCTCGGCCTTTCTCTGCTCACGTTTCAGCAGTTGCTGAATGATTTGAGCGAGGACTTCGATCCTGCGTCCGTTTCCAACCTCTGCTTCGAAAGCGGTGCGAACCTTCAGGAGGTTTCCCCTCTCCAGGAGAAGGGAAACGGCGTCAAGTACCGGAGCGTATCCGACGAAAGATTCGGACTCGCTTCCGTCCACGGCTCCGGCAAGCGCACCGATAACGGTGTCCCGTGCCGTGATGTACGCCTCGCTCTCCTTGTTCTGCGCTTCACCCACCCGGATGTCAACGTACTTGTTTCGCTGCCCGGCGTCAAAATGAGAGATTTCGAACCAGTTGACGCCGCCTCCGGGGAGCTTTGCCCAAATATCCTCAAGGACTCGCTCCCGGCCGAACAGAATCAGTGAATGACTGCCGGAGGAAGCTTCGAAAAGTGTTTGAATGAATTCATGCCAAGAGGGCCCGGAAACCCTCATTCTCGCTTCGTCCAGAGCGTCGATCAGAATAAAAGCATTCGGATCCTCCGTGAGTTCCTCCAGAGCATTCGCTGACTTTCTGTAGTCGCGCAGTCTCGCTCGTAGAGCGTCCCCACTCACTGCCATGTCCCTGTTGAGCAACCACAAGGGGACCTTCTTGACGGCCGAAATCTGCTCCGCAAGTCGCGACTTTCCGGTGGCGCCTCGGGCGGAAATCAAGGTGATCTCTGGTGAATCGCTCCGATCCACCACCTTCAAGTTGGGTGGGACGAACGAGTTCCGTGATTCTGCAACATCAAAAGACTTACTTCCCTGGCCGACGAAGTTGCCGCCGGGCAGTAAGGTCAGGAGTTCATCGAATGAAATGATCTCGCCCATGATCTCGCCTATCTTTCCGTGATCGCATTTCTGTCATGTGGGGGCAACAGTTCGACCGGCTGGTGGTCCTCCGCCTCTCGAAACCGCGGCGACTTTGCTGATGCCGCGTCAGGGCTGAGCCTGCCATGACGAACGAGTCTTTCAGAAGGAGGAGAGCGGCATCAGTCGGTTCCCGGATCCGCAGACCGACTTGGGCTCGTCTGCCGCTGGCCCCCGCCCCGGCTCTTCGTCACCGGGCGGCTTGTGGGCGGTGGGTGGCGGTGCGCGATCGGCATGGGTGTCGGTGGCCTCGGTGCGCAGGATGGGCGGGCTGCTCTCGGTTTGAGTCACATGCCGTTCGCAGGGTGTTTGTAAATGTCTTGACTTGTCATCCGTGTGACCTCTAATTTCCCAAGAGTGATCAGAATATTACGCAGCGTGCGCAAGGGGTACCGGAGTAGACCGGTGCCCGGTGTCGGTCGGGCGGTTGTCGCCGCGTCCCTCCTCCTGCTGACGCAGGGGCAAGTGGCCGTCGCCACCGCATCCGAGGCGACGTCCTGTCCCTCCGCGACGGGTACGACCGAGTTGACCGTCTCCGACGTGCCGGAGGGGACCTCCGCGACCGACTGTGGGCTGGTCGGACAGGTGGTTCGACTCGACGGTGTGGGTGTGGTCATTCCGCGGCCGGGTGTGGGTGTGGCTTTGAGCGCGGTCACCGTAGATGGCAGCGCGCCCGAGCTGACGGTCGAGGTATCCGAGTCGGGGGTGATTTCCTATGGATCGGAGCAGGCGGGGGATGCTTCGACCACGGAGGAGGACTCGACCGAGGCTCTTACCGCCGCGCTCGGCCAGTGCGAGGACATCTCCTACGACACCAAGTCCTATGCCGAGTGGGGGACGTACAACTGGTACGTCGGCGACGGAGGCATGCCCGGTGCTCTGACGAAGAGCGAGGCCGCGACCGCCTTCACCGACGCCATCAACAACATCACCGGCTCGTACAACACCTGTGGCCTCGACGACGAGGTGGGCGCTTCGGCGTCCTACAAGGGAACCCACACCTACGAGTCGGACGTCGACAGCAACGGCAACTGCACCGACTACGACGACGTGAGCACCTGGGACGCGGGGAACCTCGACACCGGCAGCCTCGCGATCACCTGCGTCTGGTACTGGCCCGTCACCTTAGACCTGTTCGAGGCGGACGTCCGGTACAACACCAACGACTACAACTTCACGGACAACGTCACCAGCAGCTGCTCGGACAAGTACGACCTGCGGGGCGTAGGCACCCACGAGGCCGGGCACGTCTTCGGCCTGGACCATGTCGAAGGCGCCGATCACAGCAATCTCACCATGTACCCGAAACTTGGCGAGTGCACGGAGAAGTGGCGCACGCTCGGCTACGGTGACGTGCGCGGCCTGCGCAGCCTCTACTGACATGAAAGGGGCACACATGACCACCGCGTCCCGTGCTCGCGGCCGGCGGGTGCCGCAGGGCATCCTCACAGCGTTGTTGCTCCTCTCGGTGTCGGCATGCTCCGCATCGAGCAACGACGGGGGTTCCGCCTCCTGCGCCGACGGTGTCCAGTTCCGCGGCGAGCTCTACACCCGGGTGTCCCACCAGGACTTCACCGTGGGCGACAAGGTCGAGGGCGTACAGGAGAACAGCTGCGACGACACCGGTGACGAGTCGTCGTCGGAGTCCACCGACGCGCAGTCGTTCACGGCCTTTCGCATCGGGGAACTCGACGCGGAGGTGGCCATCGCGGTGAAGGACACTCCTGCCAACCCGGACCGCGAGGACGGGCTCCACCTGTATGTCCTGCAGCAGGACGGCGGCCACCCGAAGAAGGCGAAGGAGTTCCTCGACTCGGGGCGTTGAGCCGGGTTCTCGGACAACTGACGGGGAGAGGTACGAGCCGGGGGTACGCAGGCTCGCCCTCCTCGTCAGAAGTCCATGTGTACGTCCATGTGTATGTGTGGGCCGCGGTGGCCTGGTGCCTGCCGGGGCCGCGTTCTCATCGCACGCGTACTTCCGCCCACACCGTCTTCCCCGGGGCGCCGGCACGCGGGTCGACGGCCCAACGGGTCGCCAGCTGGGCGACGATGAGCAGGCCCCGCCCCGACTCCTCGTCGCCGGGCGGCTCCTGGGCGGTGAGCGGCGGTACGCGTTCGGTGCGGGTGTCGGTGACCTCGACGCGGAGCGTGCGCGGGCTGCCGCCGGTCTCTGACAGCCGTACGTGGAAGTCCCGCCCGGTGACATACCCGTGCCGTACGGCGTTCGCGGCCAGCTCCGAAGTGATCAGCGCCAGCGTCTCGTTGGCGTCCCCCGTGTACGGGTGGCCCCAGGAGTCCAGCCGGTGCGAGACGAGACGACGGGCGAGGCGCGCCCCGCGCGTGGACGACGTGAACCGCATCGCGAACTCGCGGACCGGGCGCGGTGCGGCCCCCTGGGAGGGGGAAGTTTCGTTGTTCATGTGGTCCACGCTGACGTGCCGGTTTTACGGTGGCGAGATACGACGTGCACACGGGCGGTCGCTGTACGTGGCGGGTCGGTGGGTGTAGGCGGGGCGGAGCGTGACGGCCGGCGCGGGGGCGCGTTGGCCGGGGAGGCGGTGCGGGAGATGAGCGAGTTGTCTGGATCGGCCGAGGAGGAGTCCGGGGCGGAGGGGGATGAGCGGGAGCTGGGGGCGGGTTCCGGGATTCTGCGGGTCTTCGGGCGGCAGTTGAAGAGGTTCCGGGTACGGGCAGGGCTGGAACGGGCCGAGTTCGGTTCGATGATGGGCTACTCGGTGTCAACGATCGCCGCGTACGAACAGGGGCGCCGGGTGCCGCCGCCGAAGTTCATCGACCAGGCGGATGAGGTGCTGGACGCGGGCGGGGTCCTCCAGGAGATGAAGGAGGAGGTTGCGCGGGCGCAGTTTCCGGCGTTCTTTCGGGATGCGGCGCGGTTGGAGGGGGAGGCGGTTGAGCTGCATGTGTACGCGACCCAGGCGGTGCCGGGCCTGTTGCAGACGGAGGAGTACGCGCGGGCGGTGTTCGGGATGATGCGTCCGCCGCTGGACGAGGACTCCGTTGAAGAGCGGGTTGTGGCCCGCCTCGCGCGGCAGGAGGTCTTCGCCAAGCGCCCCGAGCTGCTGATGAGTTCCGTCATCGACGAGTCCGTGTTGCGAAGGCCGATCGGCGGCCGAGGAGTGTTGCGCGGCCAGTTGGAGCAGATCCTGCTGGCGGGACAGAAGCGGACGGTTGAGATTCAGGTAATGCCCCTGGGCAGCGAGGAGAATGCTGGCCTTGCTGGCCCATTTACCTTGATCGAGACGAGCGAAGGGCGCAGGATCGCTTACGTTGAGGTTCAGAACGTTAGCCACGTACACACTGAGCGACGGCCCGTGAAGGGGCTTGAGGTCAAGTACGGGATCCTGCGTGCGCAGGCACTCACGCCTCAGGCGTCGCTCGCCTACGTTGAGAAGCTGCTGGGAGAGCTATGAAAGCCAAGGTACGGGAGCACGAATCTGGGCTTGTTTGGGCCAAGAGCAGTTACAGCAGTGAGGAAGGCGGCGAGTGCGTCGAGGTCGCCGTCCGCCCTCACGTTGTCCGCGTCCGCGACTCCAAGGGCATAGCCCGCCGTGGCGTTGCGGTCGATGCGGCGGCTTGGACCGCGTTCCTTACCCTCGTCACTCGATAAGAGCTTGTTGTGATGGACCCCGAAGGCTGCCACCGACGCCAAGTGTCGGGGGCAGCCCCGTGCCCGGGTGCGTCTGCTGGCTACCTTGCTGTCCCCTCCTGCCGGGGCGGGGTCCATCGCCTAGCAGCGATCTCCGTGTCGAGCCGCTCCTGGAAGTACTTGTGAGCCTCTCTCAACTCTGTTTCTCGGTCCGCCTTGTAGAAGGGGGATTCATACCCTTCGGGTGGCGCGACATTTTGGGGTGTCTCGAGATGCGCCATGAGTTCGGTGTATGTCTCCTTGGACTGTCCGTGGCCCTGCGCCCGATGGTTGGCTGTGATTTTCCGCCGGCGCGCATCAAAGTACATTTCTGACTCGTAGTCGGACAGAACAGGATAGCGAGACTTACAGATAGCGACGAGCTGGTCAGCCGTGATGCCAAGCCATACGGAGACCAACGCGTCGATTTCGACAAGTGCGGCTCTCCGCTCATATTCGGAGCGCAACGGGGTGTCGTACTCCCAATCAGGGTTAAGGTGTTGGGAGAGAGGGCTCGCGTTAGGCCATTCCCTAGCCCAGCCTTCATGGTGGGGCCAGCTAGCGTGAAACTGTTCAGCCCATAGGGGTGCGTAAGCGTCCGTGAGGCAGTTCAGTAGTAGCGTGCGCACCAGGAGCGCTTCAGTGAGCGGGTGGTTAAGTTCGGGGGCTGGCATGCCATTAACCTCCGCTGGGTGGAGGTTCGCCTTGCCTGTGATGCGGAGCAAGTAATCCATCGGGATTCCGGCCCAGAATCCAGAATGTAGAATGGTCTCTCTATTGCTCGCCAAGGCCATGCTGTAGATGCCGTCAACGTGCATGACGCCGGGGGGAATTATTGAAGCGAAGAGGCTTCGATCTCCATCGAAGGAGATCATCTTACGCCATGCGAGTCGATACATTCCGAAGTGGGGAGAATCGACTTCCTCTGTCTTTTTCACCTTCTTGTAGTTCGTGCGCTGTGTTTCGTCGATTTGGGCCTTGGTGAGATCTACGGGAAGCCAGTCCTGCACACTTCGGCAGGGGATTTTGGGACATTTGTAGAAGGGGTTGGCAACGCCAATGTGGGCACCTTGCAGGACGACGTCAGTGGCGTGGTGCGGCCTCTCCTGCTGCCAACGGATTGTCCCGGCATCTCTTGCGGATTTCTCATTGAGGCCGGAACTGATAGAAGTTCTGTCAATCGAAATTCTGTGCGGGTGAGTGGCGAGCGCGTCGATAGCACCCTGCTCGGCTGAAGTGACTGGGTAGAGCAGGGGTGTGTGGTCGATCGGTGTTTCATCTTGGGCGGTAAGGGACCGCCAATGTTTGAGCAGGTCGTCGGACACTTCAATGATTCTGCTGCGATGGGGCCGGATGTCCCATTTTCCTTTGTACTTGATTCCAGGGATCGGACCATCGTCGACTTCGAGTGAAAGGGATCGAGTTAGAGTGTCTGGGGTGAAGATCCAGCTGGCGTTGTGGAATAGGATATCCCTGCGATGGCCATAGATGTGAACGCCAAATTGTCGTGTCCATTCGATATCTGTGAATAGAAGGAGTCGATTGGAGAAGTGTGCGTGAAGTCGTAGATGCTTGTAGGTTGCTGATCGTAGATACCCTTCTTTTGTGCCTCCGAAATGTGTATCAGGGTGAATTAGCCCTGAGATGCCAGTCTCATTGCTGTTGTTCCATGCTTTGCACATGAAGGCGCGATATAGGTCGGGCTGTGTGCCCGCGAGGATTGGGTACAATGCTGCGCTGCCCAGTGTCGATACCGCTCCGAAGTTGGAACTCAGCTCATGCAAGTAGTATCTGTTACTGGAGCTCAAGGTCTCGTGCTTTCGGAGTCGCCACTCCTCTGAGGTCGGTTTCTCTGAAAGAGCAAACCAGGGGTCAACCTCTGCCAATACGAGGTCCTCCTGCCACCTCGGCCTCACCCACGGCGGATTCCCCACCTGCAAATCAAACCCACCCCGCGCAAACACCTGCGCGAACTCCAACTCCCAGTGGAAGAACCCCTGAGCCTTCGCCACATCCTTCGCCATGCCCGCCCACAGGAACCGGTTCTCCAGCCACTGGAACCGTTCCATGCCCATCCACTCGGGCAACTCGTCCTCGTACACCGACAGGTCGTCCAGCGTCTCGAACGTCGACACCAGCGACTCGCTCGGCACATCCTGCGTACCCAGCAACGCCTCGGCGAAGTCGAGCCAGTCCTCCAGCGCAGCCAGCGGAATGACCTCCCGGCGCTGCCCCTTGACCTGCTCCGCGCGGCGCCCGGTACGGCGGCGCGACACCGAATCGCGCGTCAGCGTCATCTGTTGGGGCTCGGCCTCGAAGCCGGGAAGCGCATCCACATCCCAGGCCATCAGAACCCCGGAGTCCCCCGCACCAGCCTCCCCGGCCGCAGCCGAGACCCCCGCCGACTCGAACTCCGCCGCCCGCTCCGCCAACGCCTCGGCCCGCGCGTACCGCTCATCCGTACCGTCCAGCAGCGCAGCGCCCTGCACAGGCCAGAACCACAGCGCGCACCACGTGTCCATGAGCGTCTTGAGCCGCCAGTACGGCGTGTCCTCGGCCTGGAGGTCGGCCAGTACCTCGTCCCGCTCCACCACGACTTCCGGCTGCCGCAGCCAGTCACCCTCCGCGCCCCACACCCGGATGTGCCGCGAGATGTCCCGCTCCGACAGCTCCAGCCGCCGTACGACCAGCTCCCACAGGTACTCGGCCCGCCGGGCCAGCCCCTGAAGGCGGGCCGTCTGCCGGGCCGTCGGTGACTTGGTGATCGCCTTCCGCCACGCGCCCAGCGCCTTCGCGGCCTCCGGAGCGAGGGCCCGCGCCTCCTTCTCGGCGGCGACCGCGCCCCACTCCTTCGCCGGGAGGAGGAAGTGGTGCACCGAACCCTCCGGCAGCGTCGCACCCCCTACCGCGTCCGCCAACGCGAACCGCTCCGGAGTGGTCCCCAGCCAGCCGCCCTTCTTCAGACGATCGGCGTCGTACACCTCCCGCCGCCCCCCGATCAGCGAGTTGCCGCGCCGCAGGTGCAGGCCGAACCAGGGGGCCTCCATGCCGGGGTGCATCGTGTTGAGCCACAGCGACACCTCGGCCAGCTCCACGGCCGTCTCGTTGAGGTCGACGCCGTAGGAGTTGTGCAGCGCGATGTACGCCTTGGCCTTCTGGAGTTCGACGGCGTACTGCTCGGTGTCGATCGACCGGCCCAACTCACTCTGCCTGCGCCGCAGATACTCGGCCGAGACCTGGTTGATCGCCTCGTTGAGGAACGCGCCGGAGCCGAGCGCCGGCTCGCAGATCCGCCAGTTCAGCAGCTCCTTCGCCTCGGTCTCCTCGGTGAGCAACTGCTGGAGGGCCAGCTGCACGGTGACCTTCGTCAGCGACTCCGGCGTGTAGTACGAGGCGGAGGTCTGGCGGTCGCGGCCGGAGAGGCGGTACACGAACGAACCCGGGGCGTACCGCATCCGGACGTCCTCGCCCGTGTGCCGGTCCCGGCGCCGTACGAACACCGACTCCGGGTACTCGTCGATCTTCGACTTGGGGACCAGCCACGAGCCGTCCTTCGGGTCGCCGCCCTTGGCGACCTCGTACAGCTCCTCGCCCGCGATGAAGCCGCTGTACGACATCAGGCCCTCGTACACCGCGCCGAGCTGGTTGATGCCGAGCTGGGCGTACGAGATGAAGCCGCCGCGTTCGCCCCGCTTGCCCCGGGTGATCATCAGGCTGTGCAGCACCTGGTGGAGCGTGGCGTTGCGCAGCCGGGTGTCGAGGTGGCGGACGGACTCGCCCCGAGCGAGGGCCTCGTCGGAGTCGTGGCGGGGGTCGGGGAGGCTGTCGTCGCCGATCAGCCGGATGGCGTCTCGTTCGAACAGCTTGCTCTTCAGTGGTTCGAAGCGCAGGCCGACGTCCTCGCTGGTCTTCGCGTCGAGGTCGACTGGGGGCATGTCCACGCCGTGGGTGCGGCGCGGGCGGTAGCCGTCCTGGACCTTGCCGAAGAGCAGGTCCAGGGACTCGTATAGGTAGAAGCCGTTGCGGGCGGTGTCGCTGATCGGCTCCCGGTCGGCGATCAGCTCGGCGAGCCGGCCGAGGCCGTACCCCTGCTGGTACTCGGGGTAGTCGGCCGGCAGGATGCCCAGCTCGGGGCGGGCCTCCGCGTAGAGGAGGAACAGGATCCGGTAGAGGTAGCGCAGCGACTCGCGGGTCAACCGGCGGCCCAGTTCGGGGAGTTCGCCGATGTCCTCGGGGTGCAGGCCCTGCTCGCGCAGCCGTTCCAGCACCTCGTTCGCGATCAGCTCGACGCTCTTGCGCAGGCCGTCGCGCAGTTCGCTGGAGACCCCCACCGCGTGCTTCGCGGACTTGCCGACGAGTTCCGCGAGCGGGTTCTCGCCGCCCTCCTCCGGCGTGCGCAGCGAGTCCGCGCCGAACAGCGCGGCCACCGTGTCGAGTTCGCCGCCCGCCCTGGTGTCGTTGCGCTGGAGCGCGGTGTCGAGGGAGACGCCGAGGTAGCGGCCCTCGCCCCACACCGCGCGGTCGGCGAGGACGATCACACCGCCGCCGAGCAGCAGCACGTACCGGGGCGGCCGGTCGCCGTCGACCTCCTCACAGGCGAACAGGAACGAGGCCAGCTTGGATCCGGTCTCGACGGGTGCCGGGCCGTCGAGCGGTACCGGTTCCAGCAGGCGTCCCCGTCCCTTCGGGTCGAGTGCGGCGTCCGGTTCGGCGGCCCAGCCGCAGTCCACCGCGACGAGGCCCTTCTCGGCGTGCGCGACCGGGATCTCGTACGTCTGCCCCGCGCGCTCGACGGTGAGCGTGCGCGGCTTCGCGTCGTACCCGAGGGCGCGCAGTACCTCGGCGTTGAGGACCTGTACCCGCTCCCGCCACAGGGGGGCGTGGTACGTCAGCGTGTCGTCGTCGGTGTCGCGTACGGCGGGGATGCCGTCCTCGTCCTCGGGAAGGGCGAAGAAGGACCGGGCCCGGAAGTAGTCGCGGCGCAACTCCCGCAGCCCGGCGCGGGGGGTCACCGGCAGCTCGCCGCCGCCGGGCACCGCCGTGGCGAGCACATCGGCCTCCGGGGCGGCGGCGCCCCAGGCGGGCGGCTTCGCCGCCTCCTCGCGTTCCTTCCACGCCTGCAACAGGCCCGACTTGAGGTCCTTCGGCAGTACCTCGGCCAGATAGTGGGCCGAGAAGTAGTCGCCGCGGTTGACCAGGGAGTCGTACGTCATGGCAGAACTTCTCTCAGAACCGGGACGGGGACGCGGCCGGGGCGGTGAGGGAGACGAGCGGCGGGCCGCCGTCGCCGTCCTTGCGGTCCGGGTCTGGCACGAGCACCGCGAGGACCCGCAGCAGCGGCCGGCCGGTTGTCAGCAGGGAGTCGGCGAGATCGGCGAGGCGCTCCTTCGTGCGCTCCCCGGCGAGGGTGGCCTGCTGCCAGGTGCCGAGCCGTCGCTTGTACTGCTCGATGGGCTCGCGCAGCGGTTCGTCCCAGGCGTCGCGGTGTGTGTTGAGGAACGCCTCGGCGGTCTCCAGCACCCTGGGGAGGGCCTTGCGCAGCGGCTCGGGGTCGCGGTAGCGGAGCTTGTTCGCCATGGTGGGGCCGACACCGCAGCGGCGCAGCAGCGCCACCATGTCGTCGTCGACCAGGCCTTCCTTGCGTCCCTCCAGCCAGGTGACCCCCATCCACTTCACGACCGTGGGCCTGCCCAGCTTGTTCGAGTACACGCCCTGGACGAGATAGATGGGCTCGCCCACGTTTGCGGTGATCATCGGGGCCTCCTGGCGGCCCATTCCGACGAGGACCTTGTCGGTGAGCCACTCGACGACCGGGTGCAGGTCCGTCAGCAGGGAGATCTCCGGCCAGCTCGACGTGGACGACTCCCGGGCCCGCTGGAGGGAGTGTTCGGCGAGGCGGCGGTTGAACGTCACGAGCACGCGCTCGCGCAGTCGCTGCTCGCGCAGGTAGTCCAGGGGGAGCGCCTTGAGACGGTGGACGAGTTCCGTCGGCGGGCGGAACGAGAGCAGTCCCGACTGCTGGTCGCGGTCCAGGTCCAGCCGCTCGCGGGCGTCCGGGTAGACCTCGCGCAGCGCGTCGTCCAAGAAGTGGGCGGTGGAGTCGAAGAGCCGGGGGAGCACGGGGCTCGCGGCTGCCCGGCCGCCCGACGACTGCGTACTGGGAGCGGGGCCGTCCGTGTCCACGGGGCCCGCCGGTGGCGCCTCCTCGCCGACCGGGCCGAAGAAGTCCGCGAGGAAGTCGTCCAGGCCCGCGTCCTCGCCGTCCGCGCCGGAGCGGCGGGTGTCCAGGGACTCGTCCACGGTCCGGCCGCGCAGCAGATCCTGGATGAGGGACTTCTCCTCCGCCTCCGCCCGGTACAGGCCGGTCACCGCCTCCGCCGTGCCCAGGGACCGGTGGGCCTGGTCCTCGCGTTCCAGCAGCCGCTCGGCGACCACCGTGTCGTCCTTGGCGCCCTCGACCTCGCTGGTCAGGATCAGCGCGCGGAACTCCGGGGGACTGGCCTGCCCGTACCGGTCGATACGGCCGTTGCGCTGTTCGATACGGATCAGCGACCACGGCACGTCGTAGTGCACCAACTGGTGGCACTGGCGGTGCAGGTTGACGCCCTCGGAGGCCACGTCACCGGTCACCAGGACCCGTACGGGCGTGTCGGCCAGGCCGAACTCCTCGACACAGGCCATCTGTTGCTCGTCGGAGAGACCGCCGTGCATGATCCGGACGCAGTCACGGGCGGCCCGGCCCTTGAAGCCCAGGGCCGCGGGCAGCACCTCGGCCAGCCACTCCAGGGTCTGCACGCGCTCGGAGAACACCACGACCCGTTCGTCCGACCCGGGCCCGACACCGATCTCCTTGCGAAGCTGGCGCACCAGGGCGGCGAACTTCGCCGAATCCGACTCGGCCAGGTCGGCGGCCAGCTCCGACAGCCGGTAGAGGGCCGCCAGTTCGGCCGCGGTGGCGCGCGGGTCGTCCTTCTTCTCCAGGGTCCTGATCCGTGCGGAGACCGTGGCCCGCAGCGCCGCGTGGGAGGACAGGAACGACTTCAGCAGCGTGTACGGGAAGAGGGGCACCGAACTCACCGAGGTGCCCCCGTCACCGGGCAACCAGACGGCGGCCAGCTCCTCGAAGATCTTCTCCTCGGCGGGGGTGGCCGGGCAGCGCACGGAGTGGGAGGGGCCGCGGTTCGCCCACTGGCCCTTCATCTGCTCGCGTACCTCGGGGCTGATCTTCGTCCGGCGGATGAAGAGGTGCTCGATGTCGGCCGCGCGGTAGTTCTCCGGGTCCCGGATCGCCACCGGGTCAAGGAGGCCGATCAGCTCGGCGAAGGATTTCGCGTCGCCGTTGTGCGGGGTCGCCGACGCCAGGATCAGGGCGTCGGTGCGGGGGGCGAGGGTGCGCGCGAGCTGGTTGCGCAGGGAGCCGCGGTTGATCAGGTTGTGCGACTCGTCGATGACGACCGCGTCCCAGCGGATCTGCTCCAGATGGTGCCGGTACTGGTCGGTGTTCTTCAGGGTGTCGATGGAGACGATGACCCGCTTGAACGAGGTGAAGGGGTTGCGGCCGGCCGGGATCTCCCGCTGGATCCGCTCGATGCCGACCGAGTCCAGCCGCACCAGCGGGATCGCGAACCGCGTCCACAGCTCGTGCTGGAACTGCTCCAGCACGTGCTGCGGGGTGACGACCAGGATGCGTTCGCCCCGGCCGCGACGGATCAGCTCGGCCAGCGTCAGACCGATCTCCAGGGTCTTGCCGAGGCCCACCACGTCCGCGATCAGCAGTCGCGGGCGGAGGTTGGCGCCGGACAGGGCCAGCTCGGCGGGGCGCCGCTGATACGGCAGCGGGTCCATCAGGAACGAGTCGGCCAGGGCGAGCCGGCGCTCCGACTGGGGCAGCGCGGTGCGTCGCAGGACCGCCTCCAGGAACAGCCGTGAGCGGCGGTAGTTCGGGGAGTCGTCCATGACGAGAGTCGTCTCACGAGGGTCGAGCAGCTCGATGCGGTCCAGGCCGGAGAAGAACACGGCCTCCTGGTCGCGGACGAACTCCGACACCCCGACGACCTCGATCCGGGTGCCGTCGTCGGCCGTCGGCATCGAGCTTCTGACCAGCCACTCCTCGTCCCGCACGACCACCTGGGCACCGGCCGGGTACTGGTCGTGGTGCCGCTCCTGGCCGGTCGTGGCGCCGCTCTGCTCCGCACTGGTCTGGACGGCGGTCACCCGTGGCCTCCTGAGGCGGTTCGGTCGTACGTCGTACACGGTCGGGCACCCTTCAGGGCCCGCCCATTATCGCGGGTCACAGGGGCGTACGGGCCAGGAGGTGCGGGGTCAGAAGGGGCTACTCGCCGCGTATGCCTCGCGCAGCCGCTGCGCGGTGATCCTGGCCTGTGCGGAATGCCGTAGTGAGCGGCGTTGGGTGCTGCTGCTGCCACCGCCGCCGCTGCCCGTGTTGCCCGCGTTGCTTCGCGGCGCCGGGCGGGGCGAGGGCCGGCCGCGGTCCGGCTTCACCACCGCATCGTCCGCCGGCCGCGTCCCGGCCGTCGTGGTGTCGGTCGAACGGTCGGCGGGCGGCGGGGTGGGGGTGTCGATCCGGGCGAACAGCAGACGCGGATCCGTCGCAGGGGGCGCTGGGGCCGGTGGCGTCGGCGGAGCGTCGGTTCGACCGGCCGGAGCGTCGGCCGTCCCGGTACGCGCCCGATCCGTCGCTCCCGGCGCGGCAGGGCGGTGCACGGAGAGCAGGTCGTCCAGGACGTGGGCCGGAGCGGCCGTGAAGCTCGTGAGCCTGCGCCTCGCCTGGGCGACCTTGAGCCCCCGCGCCTCGATCAGCGCCCGGCACCGCCGTACGACGTCGTCGAGCGCGGGCCGGTCCTGGGGACGGTGGGCCAGCATCGCTGTCAGCAACGACACCAGCTCCTCGGGCGCTCCCGAGAGGTCGGGCGCGATCGAGGCGTCGACGACCTGGTGGAACAGGAGGTGGATGTTGTCGGCCCGGTAGGGGGCATGCCCCGAGGAGGCGAACAGCAGCACGGCGCCCAGTGCGTACACATCGACCGCAGGGGTCAGCGGCTTCTCGCCGTTCGCCTGCTCGGGCGGCATGCAGGAGGGCGTACCTACCACCGTGTTCGCCGCGGTCAGTGACACGCTGGACTCCGCGAACACCGCGAGCCCAAAGTCGATCACCTTCGGTCCGTTGGGGCCGAGGAGAACATTCGCCGGCTTCAGATCACGGTGCAGCAGACCCTGCTTGTGCACCGTCGCCAGCGCCTCAGCGAGCGTCGCACCCAGCGAGGCGGTCAGCAGGGCGTCCAGCGGGCCGTGACTGGCCACATGCCTGCTGAGGTCCAGCCCCTCGACGTACTCGGTGGCCAGCCACGGCGGGTCCGCCTCCGGGTCGGCGTCCAGGAGGGCGGCGATCCGAGCTCCCCAGATCGTCTTGAGGATCTCCACCTCCTGCGCGAACCTCTGCCGGGTCTCGGAGTCCACGATGGACGGCTTGATCACCTTCACGGCGGCCGGTTCCCCGCCCGGCGACTCACCCAGATACACCTGGCCCATTCCGCCCTGCCCGATCCGCCCGAGCAACTCATATCCACCAAGCTCGGAGGGATCGTCGGGGCTGAGGGGCGCGATGTGCACGTGGGGCCTCACAATCAAGGCGATCAGGGCGAGCAGTCGGGACAGACATTCAGCGTCACGCTAGACCACCCCTCGCGAGGAGAGGATGGAAGGTTCCAAGCGGTGGACGCCTGGCGGGTCACTCTTCGTCGGCCGTACCGGTGTCAGGCTCAGTGATCGGGGGAGAAGTGGGCGGAGCCTGCGTCGGCTCGGGTCGCCGGCCGACGTCCGTCACCGTTGCCGCCCTCTCCGCCGCCCGCGGGACTCACGGCCCCTCCACCGCCCTCGCCCGACAGGGCCGGCTCGTCCGGTCCCACCACCGCAGCCGTACGCTCAGTCATCGAACACCGCCTCCCTGGCCCAACGGCGACACAGGGATGCCGTCATGCCGCACGCCTCGTACCCGCACCCACCGCACGCATACAGCAGGCCGCGTCGGCACGTCACCACTCGTCACGCTACGCCACCAGAGCGCCCCTGTTCGGCACGACTACCAAGCCCGGCCGCCCCGTTGGCCCCACCGACACCACCCGCATCAGCAACGGACGCGGCTCACCGGCGTTGAGCGACACCTACGCGGGCCAGAACTGCAACACGTGTTCCTCCACCTCGTACGCGGCCACGAGAAGGCGACCGTTCCAGTGGTAAGGGGGCTCCAGGCCGGGCCGGTTGAAGAGATGCTCCGGCGGCAGGGGGTCCTCGAACATGTCGTCGGAGTCGGTGCCGGTGGTGAAGTCGGCCGGGGCGTCGGTCGCGGTGCACGTGAACGTCTCGGTGTGGGTGCATTCACCCGGCAGCGGCTCGGGTTCCCGGTCGTAGACGAGGAAGCTGATCTTGACTGGTTCCCACTCGTTCGATCCTGCGGTGACGGTGAGGCAACTCCTGCTGTCGGTGGCGGTCACGCGGGTGCGGGAGTCCGTGGACGGCAGGGCGATGCCGTCGGGTTCTCCCGTTCCGATGACGTAGAAGGCGTGGCTCAGGGTCGCCATCCCGGTGTACTCGTCCACCGGCAGGATCTCGGGCATGGATCGTCTTCCTTCGCTGCGTTCGGCACGGGGGCAGGCCCCCCACGCCCAGGGGGCGTGAAGGGCCTGCCGGTGTCGGGTCGGTCGGCGGTGTCTACGCGCCGGCCTGCACGTAGAACTTGTCTCCGGGCAGGATGTGGTAGCGGCCGAAGAAGGTGCGGATGATGCCGCCCTGCGTGCGGTTCTCCTTCAGCGGCACCCACTTGATGGCCCGGTTGGGCGGGTTGTAAGTGTTGCCGCCCTGTGTGGTCTCGGCATACGGGTACTCGTCACAGGAGGGCTTGGTGCCGTCGTCGTTGGGGTCCACGGTCCACTACGCGTCGCGTCGGCTGTGGGGTCCCCGTCGGCGGGGGTCGCCAGGGTGATCAGGACGTCCTGCGCGTCGATGACCCGGTGGCAGACAAGGTCTCTCACGAGCCGGCCGGCGCAGCCCTACGGTCGCTCGAAGTCCTCGTCCGCGAGGCCGGCGACCGCCGTGCGCAACGCTGCCCAGGAAGATGCGAACAGGTCCACCTCAACAAGGTAGTTCCATGCATTGACCCTTCGCCGGTCACACGCTTTCATCGCCTGCACCACCTCGTGAGTCCTCTGCGCCGGGCCGGGGCGATGGGGTGCCCGGGGCGGCTGGGGTCGTCCCTGGTCGAAGGGGGAGCCGAGTTGATGAGACCGTCCTTACGCATGCTGGTGAACGCCGTTCTGGTGGCTGCCGTCGTGACTCCCGTCTGGCCCGCGCAGGCGGCCGACGTGGACGAGGCGCCGGGCCTCGGGGCGAGGACCGAGCGGATCAGCGTGGCCCCCGACGGCACCGCCGGCGGCAACGGCCACTCCACCGACCCCGTCGTCAGCGCGGACGGGCGTGTCGTGGCCTTCGTGTCGTCGGCAACCAACCTGGGGCCCGGCACGGACGTGCGGAACAGCGTGTACTACCGGACCGGGCCCGGGGAGCCGTTGCGGCGCGTCGCCGTACCGGGGGAGACGACCTCGACTCCGCAGCTGTCCGAGTCCGGGCGGTATCTGACCTTCGGCTCGTATGCGGCTACGACCGCCACCTCCTCCGTGCATGTCATGGACCTGAGCACGGGGGACAGGCAGCGGCTGGCGCCCGCCATGGACGACGGTTACCAGGTGTCGTACGGCATCGCGCCGATCAGCGGGAACGGGCGGTACGTCGCCTTCGTCGCCCGGCCCGCCGTCGACCCGAACGGGGCGTTCGCCTGCCGGGTCATGCTGGTGGATCGACGGACGCAGGAGGTGTGGCGGGTCAGCCGGGAGTCCGACGGTTCCAAGAACTTCCATCGGTGCGATCAGATCTCGATGAGTGCCGACGGGCGCAAGGTCGCCTATCTGGAGGGCTACTCCGGGCCGTCCGCCGACGACCAGGGCGACATCCTGGTCTATGACCGGAAGAGCGGGCGTACCGTGCAGGCCGACGCCACCCATGACGGGGCGGCGGCGGACAAGTCGGCGATCGGTCCCGTACTGAGCGCCGACGGCTCCAAGGTGGGGTTCAACTCGGTGGCCACCAATCTGGTCCCCGGGGCCGATCCCAACGGGAACACCAGCACGGCGTGGAACGCCTTCGTCCGTGATCTGCGCACGGGCACGCTCCAGCGGTACGACGGTCACGAACCCGGTGATCTCACTCAGGTGTCGGACCTGTCGGTGAACGGTTCGAAGCTGCTGCTCAACACGGCGGACGCGAACCGCGCATCGCTCGGGCTGATCCTGCGGGATCTGTGCACCGGGCAGGAGGAGTTGCTGTCACCGGGGCAGGACGGCAACCCCCTCACCGTGGGGAGGGCGGCGCTGAGCGCGGACGAGTCCACGGCCGTCTTCGACTCGTACTACCCCGGCCTGGTGCCCGAGGACACGAACCTGATCGGGGATGTGTTCGTCCGCACCCTGCGCTGAGCCACCGGGTGGAGGACGCGGGGTCGGTCCGTGAGAGCCGCCCCCGCACGCCTTCCCTTCGGATCTTCGGATGACTCCGTTCAGACCACCGGCTCCCCCACCCCCAGCAGATTCCCCTCACTGTCCCGGAACCAGGCCGCGGGCTCGCCCCGCGCCCCCTGCTCGGGTAGCCCCCCCGATTTCGGCGATGCCGCCCTCCGTACGGAACCCGGGCAGAGGGCGATGGTGTTCTCGCCGTTGCTCTTGAACTGCCACAGGTAGTAGTTGCTGGTGTTCTGGGCGCGGAAGGTGACGCCTGCGTATGTGGCGTTGATGACGAAGCTGCGCTGGAACGTGTAGTCGGTCCACGCGGTCGGTCCACGCGGTCGGTCCACGCGGTCGGGGCGCCGCTCCAGACCGGGGTGGCCCCGGACCAGGTGGCGCCCGGCCCGGTGCCGAAGGAGGCGGCTGCCGACCAGGGGGAGATTGCCGTGCATTGACACCGCGCATTGGTGCTGTGCATTGATGCCATGCATTGATGCCGTGCATTCAGGGGGACGTGGCACCTCCGCGGAGGTGCCACGTCCCCCCGAATGACATCTGGTGGGGCGTCGCCCGAGGGCGCCGGCAGGTCCGGCAGGCCCGGCAGGCCCGGCAGGTCAGTTCGTCAGACGGAAGGTGGCGTCGCTGCGGCCTGTCGCGTTGGTGATCGTTTCGAGCTTCAGCTGGTAGGCGTAGTGGCGGATGTAGCGGTCGGGGTGGTTGTAGGACTGGAAGGACGACCATGACGAGTCGGCGAGCCCGGCGACCTGGCGGAAGGTGGCGTCCGCGGCGAACTGGGGGGTGCCGTCGTTGTAGACGAGCTGGAAGTCGGCTCCGTCGTGCCGCAGGTAGTAGCCGGGGAAGTTGACCGACTCGAAGGAGACGGTGCCGGTGCCGGTCAGGCCGGGCCGCGGCCGGAACTTGGCGTCCTCGTTGGTGACGTTCTGGTCGATGCGTACGTCGAAGTTGGCGTGGCGGACGTAGCGGTCCTGGTAGTTGAAGGACTGCAGTCGCTTGCCCGGGACGTTGGCCCAGCGGGCCTGGATCCGGGCGTCCTCGGCGGCCGTCAGGTTCAGGATGGAGCCGTGGCGCTTCTTCGTTCCGCCCAGGGAGTAGGTTCCCGAGGTCGGGAGCTTGTAGGTGCCGGAGGCGGACGGGTTGGTCGTGGTGACCGGCATGTAGCCCTTTCCGGCCGCGTACTGGTCGAGGTAGAGGGTCCACTCGTTGCGGTCGCGGAACTTCATCCACATCGGGCCCTCGACCTGGGAGCCGGTCAGGCCGATGCCGGAGAGGTTGCCGAGGTTGGTCCAGGTGCCGAGGATCGAGTTGCTGCCTTCGAGGGTGATCTGGCCGTCGCCGGAGGCCCGTACGTAGCGGTAGTTGCCGATCCCGGAGGGGACCTCGACGATCTGGGTGTCGATGATTTCCTGGGTGCCGGGGCGCTCGATGTAGATCTGCGGGGTGGTGGTCGTGCGGAAGTTCGTGGTGTGGGCGTAGTAGATGCGGTGCTTTGTCGCGCCGTTGAGGGGCTTGTTCGTCGCCCAGTACAGGACGTAGTCGTTACTGGCCGGATCCCAGATGGCTTCCGGCGCCCAGGCGTTGCGCCCGTCGGGGATCGCGCCCGCGACGTTGAGCAGCCACGGCGCCGACCAGGTGACCAGGTCCGTCGACTCCCACACCACGAGGTTGCGGCTGCCGTCGTTGATGGACTGACTCCACGTCTGCCCGCAGTCGATGCACAGGTCGGTGGCGATGATCCAGTACTTGCTGCCGTCGGGTGAGCGGACCAGGGCGGGGTCACGCACCCCTCGTGTGCCCACGGTGGAGCGCAGGGTCATCCCGCCACCGTTGAGGTCGGTCCAGTTCAGACCGTCCGCGCTGTACGAGAAGTACATCTGCTGACCGGTCGACCCCTCCCCGATGAAGTGCGTCATCAGGTAACCCGGATCCGCGGCGGCGGCCCGTTGAGGTGTGGTCACGACTTGGGCTGTGAAGAGCAGGCAGGCGGCGACGAATACCGCCGCCAGCCGAGCGAGAACCGCGGGCATATGCGTTCCTGTCTCTGTGGAGTGCCATGATCAGGTGCGAGTGAGGCGAGGGTGAGGCCCGGCCTCCGTACCGCTGGGGCAGGACCCTCCCGCGAGCCGTGGGGCAGGACCCGCTCCCGCGAGCCGTGGGACGTCGCGTCATGCGCGGTCAGCGCCCGCGAAGCCGCGGTTTCCGCAGGGGTGTGGCGGCGACCGGAGGCACCGCCACTGTGGCGGGCCGGTGGGCGGCGGAGGCGGCCGCCGAGAAGGCCGGCAGAGGAGCCGGATCAGGAGTGTGCCGGAGACGGATGCGCAACACGGGCGTCTCCTTTGACGGCCATGGTTCGAAAAATCGAACATTGTTCGCAAGTTCGAGCAGAAGATAGATGTCGGTCAGGGGTACGTCAATGGAACTGGCCGGTTCGGCCCCCGTCCTCGTGTCCGTGGCCGCTCGTGACGGCGAGGCCTGCTCTGCCCCCCACCCTCCCGAGCGGCGGAGGTCTCCCTGGGCGCACCTGGACACTCGCGCGAATCCGACTGCACAACCATTGACACAGCGCTGCGAACAGGACAAAGATCTCGCCTGCAACCACGTTATTGAAACGTTTCAAAAGGGCGGAGCCTATAATTCCGCTTCCTCCCCGTCCGCGCTGCCGACGTGTTTGCCGCCCTCCCCGCACATCTCCTAGGAGCCCGCGATGCACGACGTAACGCGCCGGTCCGCTCTACGCTCGGCCATAGCCGTGGCCATGGCCCCCACCCTGGGTTCCCTGATCCTGCCCGGCCTGGCGCCGACGGCGTCCGCGGCGGTCTCGTGGACCGCGAAGTGGATCTGGGCTCCGTCCAGCTCGACGAACCAGTGGGTGGCCTTCCGTAGAACGTTCACCCTGGACTCCGCGCCCTCGAAGGCGGTGACCCAGATCGCGGCGGACTCGAAGTACTGGCTGTGGGTCAACGGCACACTCGTGGTCTTCGAGGGCGGGCTGAAGCGCGGCCCGAACCGTACGGACACGTACTACGACGAGATCGACCTCGCCCCGTACCTGACCAGCGGCAGCAACACGGTGGCGCTGCTGGTCACGTACTTCGGAAAGCAGGGCTTCTCGCACAGCAGCAGCGGCAAGGGCGGACTGCTGTTCCAGTCCGACATCGAGACCGGTTCCACCACCACCCGGGTGGTCAGCAACACCGGCTGGAAGCACAAGGTCCACCCGGGCTACTCGAACAACACCAGCGGCACCCAGGTCAACTTCCGGCTGCCGGAATCGAACGTCTACTACGACGCCCGCAACGCCACCGCCATGGCCGACTGGCAGTCCTCCGGCTTCGACGACAGCGCCTGGAGCGCGCCCACCGACTTCGGCGCCGCCGGCGCCGCGCCCTGGAACGGCCTCGTCGAACGGCCGATCCCGCAGATCCGCTACTCGGGCCTGAAGTCCTACACCAACAACGCCTCGCTCCCGGCCACCGGCCAGGGTTCCACCGCGATCTGGGCCACCCTGCCGTCCAACATCCAGGTCACCCCCTACCTGAAGGTCGACGCCCCGGCCGGCACCGTGATCGGTATCCAGACCGACCACTACGACGACGGCAAGGGCCTGGTGGGCATCGACCAGGCCACCATCTTCAACGTCCGCGCCACCTACGTCTGCACCGGCGGAGTCCAGGAGTTCGAGGCGCTGGCCTGGATGAGCGGTACCGCCGTGCGGTACATCATCCCCGCGGGCGTGACCATCGTGGACCTCAAGTACCGGGAGTCCGGCTACGACACCGACTTCGACGGCTCGTTCACCAGCAACGACGCCTTCCTCGACACCGTGTGGACCAAGGCCGCCCGCACCATGTACGTCAACATGCGGGACAACTACATGGACTGTCCCACCCGCGAGCGTGCCCAGTGGTGGGGCGATGTGGTCAACCAGCTCAAGGAAGGCTTCTACACCTTCGACACCAACTCCCACGCCCTGGGCAAGAAGGCCATCGCACAGCTGGCGGCCTGGCAGGAGCCCGGCGGCGTGTTGTACTCCCCGATGCCCTCGACCATCTGGACCGCCGAACTGCCCAACCAGATGCTCGCCTCGATCTGGTCGTTCTGGACCTTCCACCTCTACACCGGTGACACCAGCACGGTCACCGCCGCCTACCCGGCGGTCAAAAAGTACATGGACCTGTGGAGCCTGGGCAGCGACGGTCTGGTGGCCCACCGCACCGGGGACTGGGACTGGCAGGACTGGGGCAGCAACATCGACACCCGGATCCTGAACAACTGCTGGTACTACCTGGCCCTGGACACCGCCGCCAAGCTCGCCGACCTCAGCGGGAACACCGGCGACGTCGCCGGATGGCAGGCCCAGCGCGCCAGCATCAAGGCCAACTTCGACACCCTGCTGTGGAACTCCACGAAGAACGAGTACCGCTCACCCGCCTACAACGGCGACACCGACGACCGCGCCAACGCCCTCGCCGTCGTCGCGGGCCTGGCCACCCCCAGCCGCTACCCGGCGATCACCGAGGTGCTGCGCACCCACCTCAACGCCAGCCCCTACACCGAGTTCTACGTCCTGGAAGGGCTGTACCTCATGGGTGCGGCCACCGTCGCCGAGGAGCGGATGCGCAACCGCTTCGCCGCCCAGGTCGCCGACCCCGCCTGCCACACCCTGTGGGAGGTGTGGGTCAAGTCCGAAGGCACCGACAACCACGCCTGGAACGGCGGCCCGCTGTACGCCCTGTCCGCCTACGCCGCAGGTGTCCGCCCCACCACCGCGGGCTGGAAAACCTACGAGGTCATCCCGCAGACCGGCACCCTCACGAAGATCAACACGGTGACGCCGACCGTCGAGGGTGATATTCGCTTCGGCATCACCCGCGACGGCACCCAGGCGACCCTCACGCTCACCTCGCCGAGCGGGACGACCGCCCGCGTCGGCGTGCCCACCTACGGCGGCTCCCAGCCCGTCATCAAGGCCAACGGCACCACCGTCTTCACCGGCGGCTCCTCCACGGGCAGCGTCAGCGGTCTGAGCTACGACGGCAAGGACTCCTCGTACGTCTACTTCAAGGTCCAGCCGGGCACGTGGACGTTCACGGCGACGGGCACCGGCCGCCTGGACAACCTGGCCCTGGGCCGGACGGTCACCAGCAGCAACAGCCTGGAGAACACCAACTGGGGCAGAAACCGCCTCACCGACGGCAAACTCACCAGCGTCAGCGGCGCCAGGGGCTACACCAGCAACGACTTCGCCTCCGCCGACGTCAGCGCCACCCCCGTCTGGGTCGAGATCGACCTCGGCGCCGACACCGACCTGGACGCCGTACGCCTCTTCCCCCGCACCGACACCGGGGGAGCAGGTGGTGGTACGGCGGGCTTCCCCGTCGACTTCACGATCCAGACCCGCCCCGACGGCTCCAGCACCTACACCACCGCCCGCACCGTCACCGGTCAGGCCAACCCCGACGGCAAGGTCCAGACGTACGGCTTCAAGACCACCACCGCCCGCCACGTCCGCCTGCAGGCCACCAAACTCGGCACCCCCGCCTCCGACGAAGCCACCAAGTTCCGTCTCCAGCTCGCCGAACTCACCGTCCCCACCGCCGCGACGGCCGTCACGGCCAACTACACGCTGGAGAACAGCGACTGGGGCAAGACCCGGATCCTGAACGGCACCACCACCAGCGTCGCCGGTGCCAAGGGCTTCACCAGCATCGACTTCCCCGCCGCCGACGTCAGCGGCACACCCGTGTGGATCGAGGTCGACCTCGGAGCCGACCGGTCCATCGGCTCCGTCACCCTCCACCCGCGCACCGACGCGAGCGGAGCAGGCGGCGGCTCGGCGGGCTTCCCCGCCGACTTCACCCTGCAGACCCGCGCCGACGGATCCGGCACCTACACCACCGCCCGCACCGTCACCGGCCAGGCCAACCCCAGCGGAGCCGCCCAGACCTACACCCTCACCTCCACCACCGGCCGCTACCTGCGCCTGACCGCGACGAAACTCGGTACGCCGGCCTCCGACGAGTCCACCAAGTTCCGTCTGCAGCTGGCCGAGATCGGCATCAAGTAGCTCGCCCCACGGCCACAGCGGCCCGTCCTGGCGCACACCCACGCGCCGGGACGGGCCGCCCCGGCGTCCGGTCAGCCCAGCAGACCGGCCAGGCGTCGCCACGCCTCGCGCGGCAGCGCGTCGCCCGGACCGTCGTCGATCACCTGCAACGCCACATGGTCCGCCCCCGCCGCATGGAACTCGTCCACCCGCCCCCGGATCCGGTCGTCGTCTCCCCACGCGTACACCGCGTCGATCAGGCGGTCGCTGCCTCCGTCCGCGAGGTCGGAGTCGGTGAAACCCAGGCGGAGGAAGGTGTTCGTGTAGTTCGGCAACCCCAGGTAGAAGGCGAGGTGGGCGCGGGCGGTCGTCCGGGCGCGATCCTGGCCGGTCTCCAGGATCACTTTCAACTCCGGTGCCAGCAACGGGCTTTCGCCCAGCGTCTCGCGGGCCTCCGCCGTGTGTTCCGGAGTCACCAGATTCGGGTGGGAGCCGGCCGCGCGGTCGCGGGCGAGGCGGAGCATGCGCGGGCCGAGGGCGGCGAGGACGCGGCGGCCGGCGGGGACTCCGGCCGTGTCCAGGGCGTCGAGGTAGTCGACCATCGCGGCGTACGGGCGCCGGTACTGCTCCGTGAGTTTCGCGTGGCTCACGCCCAGGCCGAGGAGGAAACGGCCGGGGTGGACGGCCTCCAACTCCGCGCAGCGTACGGCCGTTGCGGCGGCCTCGTGCTGCCAGATGCTCTGGATACCGGTGGCGACGGTGAGCCGCGAGGTCGCTTGGAGGAGTGGCGCGGCGTGATCGACGCCGGTGCTGCCGCCCAACCACGCCGTACCGAAGCCGAGTTCCTCCAACTCGGCTGCTGCTTCGGCGAGTTCACCGCGCCGGGCGGGGTCCTCCGTCCGCAGTCCGATGCTCCAGATGCCGTACCGACCCAGGTGCTGTTCGACCATGCAAACGGCAACCTGCGCGCCCGCGCGATCTATTCCTCACCCCTCCCCGCGAACCCACTGACACAAATAAGCGTGTCGAATCCATTGACGCCCCTCCCGTCTCACCCTTACCTTCTGGCCGAAGTTACGCACAATGTTCGTAATGTCGAACAAACTCGTCCCTTTGCTCCCCCTGATATCCCCCCTCTCGAGCCGCTCCCCGAAGGGACTTGCCGTGTTTCGCATCCAAGTCCGTCACTGGGTGACGTCGGTGGCCGCACTGCTGGCCCTGTTCGCGTCACTCCTCGCCGTCCAGCCGGCGCCGCCCGCCGCCGCGGCCGACGGCAAGCCGTTCACCAACCCGGTCAAGTCACAGAAGGGCGCCGACCCGTGGCTGGAGTACTACAACGGCAACTACTACCTGGTGACGACGTCGTTCACCGGTGAGCTGACCATGCGGAAGTCGCCCACGCTGGCCGGGCTGAGCACCGCGCCCAGCGTGCAGGTGTGGTCGGACAGCACCAGCAGCCGCAACTGGAACATGTGGGCCCCGGAGATCCACTTCTTCGACGGCAAGTGGTACCTCTACTACTCCGCCGGGCCGCGCGCGTCCGCCTGCTGCGACGACCAGCGCACCCACGTGCTGGAGAGCGCCGGGTCCGACCCGATGGGGCCGTACAGCTTCAAGAACACCTTTACCGGCTCCAACCTGAACCCGGGCGGCTGGCTGATCGACGCCAGCGTGCTCAAGCACAACGACAAGCTGTACCTGGTCGGCAGTGGTTCGGCCGGCGGCAGCAAGCAGAGCCTCGTCATCGCGCCGCTCAGCAACCCGTACACCCTCGCCAGTTCCACGTTCACCGTCATCTCCAGCCCGACGCTCAGCTGGGAGACGCAGAGCGGGGAGGTGAACGAGGGGCCCGAGCCGCTGTACCGCAACGGGCGTACGTTCCTCGTGTACTCCGCGAGCGCCTGCTGGGGTCCCGACTACAAGCTCGGGCAGCTTGAGCTGACCGGTTCCGACCCGCTGCTCGCCTCCTCCTGGACGAAGAAGCAGACGCCGGTCTTCCAGCGCAGCGACGCCAACAGTGTGTACGCGCCCGGTCACAACGGGTTCTTCACCTCGCCCGACGGGACCGAGAACTGGATCGTCTACCACGCCAATGACGCCGCCGGTGACGGGTGCGACAACGGGCGTACGACCCGTGCGCAGAAGTTCACCTGGAATGCCGACGGCACGCCGAACTTCGGCACCCCGGTCGCCCTCGGGACCACCATCGCCGGCCCCTCCGGTGAGACCGCGACCACGCCGACCGCGTACACGATCGTCAACCGCAACAGCGGCAAGTGCCTGGACGTCAGCGGCGGCAGCACCGCCGACGGCGCCAACATCCTCCAGTGGACCTGCAACGGCGGGGCCAACCAGAAGTGGCGGATCGAGGACCGCGCCGACGACACCAGCCGCCTCGTGAACGTCGCCACCGGCAAGGTCGCCGACGTCGCCGAGTGCGCGAGCGCCGACGGCGCCGACATCCGGCAGTGGTCCTGGCTCAACAACAACTGCCAGAAGTTCCGCATGGTCTATCTCGGCGGCGACCACGTCCGGATCGTCAACGCCTCCACCGGCAAGGTCATGGACGTCGCCGACTGCTCCACCGCCAACGGTGCCGACGTACGCCAGTGGTCCTGGCTCAACAACAACTGCCAGCAGTGGCGGCTCGTCCCCACGACCGCCTGATCCCCCACATCCTGACCCCGAAGGGCCGCAACAAGACATGAGACGACTCGTCAGACGGGTTCTGGTGGCCGCCTCGGTGGCGCTCACCGTGCTCACCGGCGTCACCACCCCCGCCCAGGCCGCCACGCCCGCGTCCCCGGCCGTCACCTTCACCAACCCGATAGCCGAGCAGCGGGCCGACCCGCACATCTTCAAGCACACCGACGGCTACTACTACTTCACGGCCACCGTCCCGGCGTACGACAAGATCGTGATGCGGCGGGCCACCACCCTCCAGGGGCTGTCCACGGCCGCGGAGACCACCATCTGGACCAAGCACGCCAGTGGTGAGATGGGCGCCCACATCTGGGCGCCGGAGATCCACTTCATCGACGGCAAGTGGTACATCTACTTCACGGCCGGCTCCTCCAACGACATCTGGAAGATCCGCCCGTACGTCCTGGAGTCCAGCTCCGCCAACCCGCTCACCGGCACCTGGACCGAGAAGGGCCGCATCTCCCTGCCGCTCGACACCTTCTCGCTCGACGCGACGACCTTCACCGTCGGCAGCACCCGCTATCTGAGCTGGGCGCAGAACGACCCGGCGGTCGGCGACGGCACCAACATCTACCTGGCGACGATGTCCAACCCCTGGACGATTCAAGGCAGCCCGGTCATGATCTCCCGGCCCACCAACGCCTGGGAGAAGGTCGGCCACACCGTCAACGAGGGCCCGGCGGTCATCCAGCGGGGCGGCAAGGTCTTCATGACCTTCTCGGCCGCCGCCACCGACGCCAACTACTGCCTCGGCCTGCTGACCGCCTCCGCCTCCGCGGACCTGATGAACGCGGCCTCCTGGGTGAAGACCCCGAACCCGGTCTTCACCAGCAACGCCGCGACCGGCCAGTACGGTCCCGGCCACAACACCTTCACCACGTCCGAGGACGGAAAGTCCGACATCCTCGTCTACCACGACCGCAACTACAAGGACATCAGCGGCGACCCGCTCAACGACCCCAACCGCCGCACCCGCTACCAGAAGCTGTACTGGAACGCCGACGGCACACCCAACTTCGGCATCCCCGTCGCCGACGGCGCGACCCCGGTCCGCCTCTCCTCGTACAACTTCCCGGACAGGTTCATCCGGCACTGGGAGTACCGGGCGAAGCTGGAGGCCAACGTCACCAACCTCGCCGACTCGCAGTTCCGGATCGTCACCGGGCTCACGGGCAGCGGCACGGTCTCGCTGGAGTCGGCGAACTTCCCCGGCTACTACCTCCGCCACAAGAACAACGAGGTGTGGGTGGAGAAGGACAACGGCACGGCCCTGTTCGACGCCGACGCCTCGTTCCACCAGCGGGCCGGTCTCGCCGACACCGCGGCCGGGGTCTCGTACGAGTCGTACAACTTCCCCGGCCGCTACATCCGGCACTTCGACAACCTGCTCTACACCCAGCCGGTCAGCACGACCCTCGACCGGCAGGACGCCACCTTCTACAAGGAGTAGAAGGAGTAGGGCGGCACGTCGGGTGTGAGTCGGAGCGCGCCTCGGGGGCGTGGGGCCGTCGCGGTCTGCCAGTTCGTCGTGGCCGATCGTGGCGTTCCCCGCGCCCCCTACTCGGCCGCCTCGTCCGGTGGCGACACCTGCACCAACCCCGACTGGTAGGCCATCACGACCAGTTGCGCCCTGTCCCTCGCCCCCAGTTTCGTCATCGCCCGGTGCACATGGGTCCGTACCGTCAGCGGGCTGACGTACAGCTTCTCGGCGATCTCGTCGTTGGAGCGGCCCTCGGCGGCGAGGGACATGACCTCGCGTTCGCGGGTGGTGAGGGTGGTCAGCCGGTCCGGGGTGGCGAGGCGGCTGCCGGGGGCGGGGGCGGCGAGGAAGCGGGTGACGAGGGTGCGGGTGGCTGCGGGGGACAGGAGGGCGTCGCCGGCTGCCACCGTGCGGATGCCGTCGAGGAGCACATCGGCGGTGACGTCCTTGCCGAGGAAGCCGCTGGCGCCGGAGCGCAGCGCCTGGGCCACGTACTCGTCGATCTCGAAGGTCGTGAGAATCAGTACGCGGGTGTCGGCCAGTTCCTCGTCGGCGCAGATCACGCCCGTGGCGGTGAGCCCGTCGGTGCCGGGCATGCGGATGTCCATGAGGACCACGTCGGGGCGGTGCACGCGGACGAGGTCGACCGCCTCCCGGCCGTCGGCGGCCTCGGCGACCACCTCCATGTCCGCGCAGGAGTCGATGAGGATCCGGAAGGTGGCCCGCAGGAGGGCCTGGTCGTCGGCGAGCAGGACACGAATGGTCATGGCGCTGTTCTACTTCCGCTGGTCTCGGGTCGGTTCCGCGTCCGGTTCGGGGGTTCGGGGACGGGTGCGCAGCGGGAGGTCGGTGGTGACCTCGAAGCCGCCTTCGGGACGGTGACCGGCGCTCAGGCGGCCGCCGACGGACTGGGCGCGTTCGCGCATGCCGATGAGGCCGAAACCACGGCCGGGTTCCGCGGCGCGGGCGGGACGGGGTGTGCCGGCGCTGCCGTCGTCGGTGACCGTGATCGTCAGGTGGGCCTCCTCGTACGCGAGGCGGACGCGCGCCGCGTCCACGCCGGCGTGCTTGCTGACATTGGTGAGGGCTTCCTGCACGATCCGATACGCGGTCAGGTCCACGCCGGGGTCGAGATGCCCCGGGGCGCCCTCCGTGGTGACGGTGACCGTGAGGCCCGCGGACTCGCACGCGGCCGTCAGGTCCGGGAGCCGGTCGAGCCCGGGGGCAGGGGTCAGCGGCGCCTCGGGGTCGTCGGGCCGGCGGAGCACACCCACGGTGGCCTTCAGCTCGCGCAGCGCCGCCGACGTGGTGGAGGTCAGGTCGGTGAGGATCCGATGGGCCTGCTCGGGATCGGTGCGGGTGAGGTGCGCGGCGGTGCCCGCCTGGGCGTTGGCGAGGGCCAGATGGTGGGCGACCACGTCGTGCAGATCGCGGGCGATACGCATCCGCTCCTCGGTGACCCGGAGGTGGGCCTCCTCCTCCCGGGTGCGCTCGGCGTGCTCGGCGCGGGCCTGCACCGACTTCAGATAGGCCCGCCGGATCTGGGTCGCCCGGCCCACGGCGAGGGGCAGCAGCAGCCAGAAAGCGGGCCCGATCGTCCTCAGCACCAGCGAGAGGTGGTCCATGGAGTCGGAGAGCACGGCCGCCAGCGTCATCACCACGATGGTGGTGATGCCGTAGGCGCGGGTGGTCCTCCGGTCGGTGAGTGTGGCCAGCCAGTAGAGCGCCGCCATGATCGGTGCCAGCAGCAGGGGGGTGAGCAGATAGCCCAGCGCGATCGCGATCACCGTGCAGACCGAGGTCACGGCGAGGGCCGTGCGTGGGTAGGCGCGGTGCTTGAGCAGGACGAGACAGGACACGCCCATGAGGGCGACGCCGACCTTGTCCTGGTCCGGCGGCTCGGCGCCGGGCAGGGTGAGCGCGCTGCCGAGCGTCGCGCAGCCCATCAGCGTCATGGCCAGCACCAGATCGACGAGGAAGGGATGGCGCTCCGAGAAATCCTCCAGGCGATCGGCGTAGCGCCGTTCCAGGCTGACGGTCATCGGTGACTCCGGTCGGTGGGCTGGTGACCATGGTGGTCGACTTCGGGTGCGAACGCCCCCGAGGGCCGTCCGTGCCCTTGGCCACGGACGGCCCCCGGTGGGGGTGGGAGGTGGATCAGGTGCGTGTCACTTCCAGTGCGGCCGGGTCGGCGGATGCCGGATCCGTCCCGGCCGGATCCGTCCCGGCCGGGGCCGGATCCGCGTCGGCGCGTCGGGTGAGCGCCTCACCCTCCACGTCGACGTGGGGCAGTATCCGGTCCAGCCAGTTCGGCAGCCACCACGCCTTGTCGCCGAGCAGGGCGAGTACGGCGGGCACGATCGCCATGCGGACGACGAACGCGTCGAACAGGACCGCCGAGGCCAGCCCGAACCCGATCATCTTGATCATGGAGTCGCTCTCGCCGATGAATCCGGCGAACACCGCGATCATGATCAGGGCGGCGGCCACGACCACGCGGGCACTGTGCCGGAAGCCGGTGGTGATCGCCTCGTCGGCCCGGTCGCCGTGGACGTACGCCTCCCTCATCCGGGAGACGAGGAACACCTCGTAGTCCATGGCCAGGCCGAAGACGATGCCCACCAGGAAGATCGGCATCAGGCTCATGATCGGGCCGGTCTGGTCCACGCCCAGGATCTCCGCGCCGTGGCCCTGCTGGAAGACCAGCACGACCACGCCGAGCGACGCGAGCACCGACAGCAGGAAGCCGGCGGCCGCCTTGAGCGGGACGAGGAGGGAGCGGAAGACGACCATCAGGAGGATGACGGCCAGGCCGACCACGATCAGCAGGTAGGGGACCAGCGCGGACTGCACCTTGCCGGAGATGTCGATGTTCAGCGCGGTGGTGCCGGTGACCTCGTACGTCGCCCCGGTGTCGGACTCGATGCCGGGACGCTCGTCCCGGATGACCGTCACCAGGTCCTTGGTCTTCTCGTCGGTCGGCGCGGTGGCGGGCACGGCCGAGAAGACGGCGGTGTCGCCGGCCTCGTTGAAGCGTGCGGGGGAGACGGACACGATCCCCTTGGTCGCGCCGATCTCCTTCGCGATCGTCGCCGCGGCGCCCTTCGCGTCGTCGGCACCCTTGGCGTCCACCACGATCGTCAGCGGCCCGTTGAACCCGGGCCCGAAGCCCTCGGCGAGCGCGTCGTAGGCCCGGCGCTCGGTGGTGGAGGTCGGCTTGGCCTCGTCGCCGGGCATACCCAGCTGCAGATCGGTCATCGGCACCGCGAGTGCGCCCAGGCCGATGACGCCGAGGACCAGCACGGGCACGGGGCGGCGCAGCACGAACCGGGACCAGCGGGTGCCGCCATTGGTCTCCGAGCTCTCCTCGATCCGGCCGCTCCTGCGCGCCTTGCGCCCCAGCACGGCGTTCGGCCAGAACCCGAGGAGGGCCGGGACCAGGCTCAGCGCGATCATTACGGCGACGACCACGGCGCCCGCGGCTGCCAGCCCCATCTTCGTCAGCATCGGGATGCCGACCACGGACAGCCCGGCCAGCGCGATGACGACGGTGAGTCCGGCGAACACGACCGCCGATCCGGCCGTGCCCGTGGCGAGGGCGGTCGCCTCCTCGGGCGTACGGCCCTTGGCGCGCTCCTCGCGGTAGCGGGAGACGACGAACAGGGCGTAGTCGATGCCGACCGCGAGGCCCAGCATCATCGCGAGGGTGCCGGTCGTGGTGGACAGGCCGAAGGCGTCGGACAGGGCGAGGATCGAGGCCATGCTGAAGCCGACGCCGACGAGCGCGGTCAGCAGCGGCAGCCCGGCCGCGGCCAGCGAGCCGAAGGTGACCAGCAGGACGACGGCGGCGATGGCGACACCGATCACCTCGGCCATCCCGCCCGCACCGCCCTGCTCGGCCACGGCGTCACCGCCCGCCTCCACGGTCAGCCCGGAGTCCTGGGCCTCGTGGAGCACGTTCTTCAGGTGGGTCCTGCTGGCATCGGTGAGATTGTTCGCGGCGGCCTTGTAGGTGACGGTCGCGTACGCCGTCGAGCCGTCCTTGCTCACCGCCCGCGCCTGGAACGGGTCGACGGCGTTCGCGACCTGCGAGCCGTCCGCCAGATCGGCCACGGTGTCCTCGACGGCCTTCTTGTTCTCGGTGGCGGTGATCTTCTCACCGCTCGGCGCGACGAACACGACACGGGCGGTGGCACCGTCGGCCGTGACGCCGGGGAAGCGCTGTTCGAGGAGGTCGAACGCCTTCTGGGACTCGATGCCCGGCATGGAGAACTCCTCGTCGGAGGCTCCGGGTGCCTTGAGGGCGCCGACACCTACGGCGCCCAGTACCGCCACCCACAGCAGGATGACGTACCAGCGTTTGCGGAAGGCCAGTCGGCCCAGCCGATGAAGGAAGGTTGCCATGGGTCGCAGGTCTCCACGTCAGAAGTCTCGGATGCCTGCCAAGACTCCCGTCCGGGGCCCCCGCACGTCGTCGTGCGGCTGCCGACAGTTCCGGCTACTCAGAACGCAGTACGACGCGACCACCGGGTCAACCCGGGGTATGACCGGCTGACGACCGGGGTAGGCCCCACGATCGGCCTACATGGCGTGCAGGGTGTCGCGGGAGGCCTTGATGAAGTCCTTCAGCGCGTCCCAGAACGGCGAGTAGCAGGCGTCAAAACGGGCGACGGCACCGGTGTCGCCCTCGATCATCGCCTCGATCGCCTTGTGGAACGGATTCGTCGTCCGCCGTACCTTGTTGGCGAGTTCGGCGACCTCGTCGGGCCCCTCCAGCGAGACGACCCAGGTGAGGTTCCGCAGCGTGGCGTACTCGTCCCGCTGCCGCTCACGCAGGCGTCGCAGCTCCTCGACCTGCTCCGGCCCGAATCCGCCGCTCCCGGCGCCCCGGACCACGTCGGACACCTTCCAGTGCACATCGCTCAGCCGCTGCGCCTGCTCCATGAACTCCGCGTACGCCGTCCGCCGCGCCTGCCGCAGCCGCTCCACCCGCTGGGCGCTCGCCGTCGTGTCCGCCTGTATGCGCGCCGCCCGCGCGGTCCCCGTGCTCGTCACCCAGCTCGCGAGGACGGCCGTCCCGGCGGTGAGCGCGGCGATCCAGAACGCGTTGTCAGCCACGGCGGGAGTCCCGTGAGCGTTCGGTGACCCCGGCCAGGTGGGCCGTGAAGACCGTGCGGGCGTCCGGGGTGAGGGTGCGCAGGGCGACCAGGGCCGTGACGGCCACGTCGCACAGCTCCGACTGGACGTCGTCCCAGGTGTGGGTGGTGCCCTTGCGCGGGTTCTGGCCGGTCGCGCCGATGACCGCCTGCGCGACCTCGCCGACCTCCTCCTGGAGCTTCAACATCCGCAGCAGCAGGCCCTCCTGACCGCCGTACGGCTGGTCCGCCTCCAGCCAGGCGTGGAGGCGGGAGACGGACTGCCAGAGGTCGTCGGGGGAGCCGGGGGCGGGGGCTTCGGCACGCTGATCACTCATGGGGCGCAGCCTCCCACGCCCCTACGACAGTGACAGGCACTCCTCGAAAGAGCTTCGAGAGCTTCGAGAGCCCCGAGACCCCGAGAGAACTCCGAGAGAGAGCCGCTCACTCTTCGACGGGGACGGTCAGCCCTCGAAGGAGGCGGTCACTCTTCCAAGGAGGCGGCCAGTCCTCGAAGGAGGCGGCCAGTCCTCGGAAGGGAGGGTCACTCCTCGAACAGCGTCTCCTGCTCGCCCTCCTTCTCCTTCCGCACCCGCTGGTTGCGCATGCCGACGACCACCGTCGTGACCGCGGCCGTACCGGCGAGTGCCACCGGGACCATCCAGCCCCGGTCGAAGACATGGCGGAACGCGTGGTCGAGGGAGATCCGGCCGGGGCCGGTGATGGCGAGGCCGGCGGCGGCCAGGCCCAGGGTCGCGGCGTACTCGTAGCCGCCCTCGGCGTTGAAGAAGCCGTTGGGCGCGTGGATCGCGGTCGCGCCGACCTTCGCGCCCGCCGCGGC
>NZ_LRTR01000821.1 GCF_001550375.1 Streptomyces europaeiscabiei
GGGCACCTCGCGGGCCCGCGCGCGCAGCGCCTCCTGGGCGGCGTGCCGGTCACGGCCCGCGAACAGCGCCTGGGAGAGCGCCAGGGCCGTCCGGCGCTCCTCGGTGGACAGATACCGGTTGCGGCTGGACAGGGCCAGGCCGTCGTCCTCGCGGACGGTCGGCACGCCCACGACGTCTATGCCGAAGTTCAGGTCGCGGACCATGCGGCGGATCAGGGCGAGCTGCTGGGCGTCCTTCTGGCCGTAGAGCGCCACGTCGGGGCGGGTGAGGTGGAGCAGCTTGGCGACGACGGTGAGCATGCCGTCGAAGTGGCCGGGGCGGGAGGCCCCTTCCAGGCGCTCGCCCATGGGCCCCGCGGTGACGCGGACCTGGGGTTCGCCGCCCGGGTAGACCTCGTCCGCGGACGGGGCGAACACCACGTCGGCGCCCGACACTTCGGCGAGCTCGACGTCGGCGTCCAGGGTGCGCGGGTAGCGGTCGAGGTCCTCGCCGGCGCCGAACTGGAGAGGGTTGACGAAGACGGTCACGACGACCTCGCCCGTGCCGCCCGCGATCTCTCGCGCGGTGCGGATCAGGGTGGCGTGGCCCTCGTGCAGGGCGCCCATGGTCATCACGACGGCCCGGCGTCCCGCACGCGCGCGTGTGTGCAGCTCGTCGGCGGTGCGCAGCACGGTGGTGGTCATCGGGCGTCCCCTTCGGTCCCGTCGGTGCCGCCCGTTCCGCCGGCCGCGTCCGTCCCGCCCGCGAGTACCCCGAGGAGGTCCTCGGCCAGCTCCGGCTCGAGCAGGCCGTGGGCGAGGGCCCTGTCTGCGGTCGCGCGGGCCATCGCCAGATACCCGGCGACGGCCGCCGGGGCGTGCGCGCGCAGCTCG